>CAYFSR010000095.1:0-960 GCA_964345785.1 uncultured Eubacteriales bacterium
CGTCATCAGATAAAGCCACAGCTCCAGCCCTCTTCAAGTCACCAAATTCAGTTATCTCATCACTATTGTTTGCCTTGGTAATGTGAGCAATTGGAAATACCTTTACCTTGCCTTCTGTAGCTGCCTTTTGCTTGATATAGTTAACTACAGCCATATTGTCAGTGATTGGGTTTGTGTTAGGCATGCAAGCAACTGCTGTAAAGCCTCCAGCTGCAGCAGCTTTGGTACCACTTGCTATGGTCTCCTTATGTTCATAGCCAGGATCTCTTAAGTGAACATGCATATCGATTAAACCTGGTGTTACTACTTTTCCACTTGCATTAATCACTTCATCAGCTTCTTGTGAAATAGAATCTTCTATGCTCATGATTGTGCCATTATCTATAAAAATATCCTTCACTGCATCTGTATTGCTTCCGGGATCAATTACTCTTCCGTTCTTAATTAATATTTTCATTAGTGCTTTTACCTCCCAACATTAGGTATAAAATAGCCATTCGAATGGCAACACCGTTCGTTACTTGTTCATCTATAGAGGAATGTGCAGATTCATAAACATCAGTCATTATTTCTACCCCACGATTCATAGGGCCGGGGTGCATTACTAAAACATCCTCTTTTGCCAATTCCATTCTTTCATTTGTTAAACCAAATAGTTGTGAATACTCTCGAAGTGAAGGTAATAGACCTTTTTTCTGTCTTTCCTTTTGTAATCTCAGGACATTGATTACATCAACTCCTGCCAATGCTTCTTCTACATTATAATATTGCTTTACACCCATTTTTTCAATTTCCGGAGGCATTAGTGTAGTCGGACCTACTACTCTCACTTCAGCCCCGAATTTGCTCAGCCCCCAGATGTTGGATCTGGCTACCCGGCTGTGCATGACATCTCCTAGAATGGCTACCTTCAAATTTGCCAAATTACCTTTCTTCTGCCTCAAGGTAAATAGGTCCAGC
>CAYFSR010000095.1:970-2387 GCA_964345785.1 uncultured Eubacteriales bacterium
TGAGTAGGATGCTCATGCATTCCATCACCAGCATTGACAACTCTTGATTTGATACTCTTTGCTAATAGGTGCGGCGCACCTGCAGCTGAATGCCTTATTACAATTAGATCAGTTCCCATAGCCTCTAAAGTTCTTCCTGTATCAATGAGGGATTCTCCTTTTGCAACGCTGCTGCTAGCGATGGCTAGGTTTGACGTATCCGCACTTAAATATTTACCAGCCATTTCAAATGAACTTCTGGTACGGGTGCTGTTCTCATAGAATAAGGTGACCATGGACTTCCCACGAAGGGTTGGAACTTTCTTAATGTCTCTATGGATAATATCCTTCATGGCTTCTGCCGTATCTAATATGCCCAGGATTTCATCTGCAGAGTGTTCTTCTAAGCCAAGTAAATCTTTTGTTCTCCACATGATTTTTTATACACCTTCCTTTATTAATCTTTTTACCTATAGTTTATAAATAACAAAAAAACCTCCAAGGAGGTTCAGATAAGGTGTACAGATATAGCTATAGCTTACCTAAAGCTCCTTTTGACATCACAGTGTCAATTTAAAGGAGTATATATTTAATTAGAGGTTTATTTACTCACGCAAATTCATGAATTTCTACACTATCAATTCCATCAAATTCTTCGACATTGACAGCAATTAGCTCTCTTCTGGAGGTCGGGATGTTTTTACCTACATAATCGGCCCTGATTGGTAATTCACGATGTCCTCTGTCAATTAATATAGCCAGCTGGATTAGCTTAGGACGGCCTAAATCAACCAAAGCATCCAAAGCAGCTCTCACTGTTCTACCAGTATATAGAACATCATCTACTAGGATTATCTTTTTGTTATCAATAGAAAAAGGCACCTCTGTCTTGTGCACGATTGGTTGCACTGCCAGTGTTGTGAGATCATCCCTGTATAGGGTAATATCCAGGATGCCAACAGGAACTGATACACCTTCAATTTCTTTAATAATCTTAGCCAATCTATCAGCTAAAGGAACTCCTCTTCTGCGAATACCAATGATAGCTAAGTCATCGATCCCCGTATTCTTTTCAATGATCTCATGGGCTATTCTGGTGAGTGCCCTTCTCATCATGTCGGCATCTAACACCTTTGCCTTAAATACCGTATCTTTTAGATCTGCCACAGTATCGCCTCCTATAATAACAAAGGCTTCTATCGAAGTAATTTTTATGAAGCCTATTGTTGAAATGCCTTTAAGGTAAAGTGTATTATGAAATATGAATTCCACTTAAAACAAAAGCCTATCCAAAATCAGGATAGGCTGAACACACATAATAGGTAACTTACAAAATAAGTCTGTTATTGTGCCTTCCTGATTTCTCTGAACCAGCCTTAAAGGACATCTTGCTTAGATTGTAAACGAGTACCCTGCTATTGTCAACATTTTTTGTGCA
>CAYFSR010000095.1:2487-9884 GCA_964345785.1 uncultured Eubacteriales bacterium
ACATTTTTTGTGCATTTTCTTTTTAGTGCATTTCTTCCACTGCATCTATTACTGATGAGCCTGAAAGAATAGAAATCCCCCATAGCCGTCCGATTGAAGATGATGATTTCGCTAAGAAATATACTTCATCTGATCATGTTAGTGTATATTTATTTACTATTCAAGTTGATCGTTTTATCGCTGGGAAAGAAGAAAAGGATAGTTTCCAGATATTTGTTAGAGAGCGTGATTTAGAAAATCACCTTTATCCTCGTAAGGGTGATAAGCTTTATTATCTTGCTATACATGGTTCAGACATACTAACTCAAAAAGTTGCTGACTATAAGCAGATAGCATCGGACAATGTGGTTTCAGGTCATACCATTTTCTATGCAACAGAAGATAATAGAGTGTTGTCAATCGAGGATAAAGAGGATATGGTTAAATACGATTTGACTTCCGTGAAATCATTTGAAAAGACATTAAAAGATCTATGGAATGAAGCTAATAATTGAACTAGGAGGAGTTATTATGAAAAAAAGATTGGTTTACTTGTAGTTCTAACAGCATTGATGTTTTGTATATTCGCAGTAACAGCATCTGCTACTGATATATTTTATGATGGTCAGACTCCAGTAGTATTAAAATGGATGCACAAATCAGGAAGCAGGATGTATATAACTTGTAGTAATGATTATTTGAAAGCCCCTCTGCTAGGCTCTTATTCTTCAGCAAGATCAAGGTGGACATCTGCATGTCCTAATCAAATACTAATGCCTGACGTATCATTCCAGACCTCCAAATGTGATTTTGCTACTCCAACGGAAGCATGGTGGGAAGGTGAATATGGCACCCCGGCTCAGCAAGTATTGAAAGGTGTAATCACATTTGGAGTCACATGGCAATATGATGATAATGGACAACGTATCAACACATTAGCAGATGCAAAAGCTGCTGAGGGAAAAATTCGGTTAGCGGCCATATATCTTAACCCATTTTTATCAGCATACGATGGGACTTATGAAGCTTGGGGAGTTCCAGAGTTTTCTAGTACAGACAAGATAAAATTATTAGCTCATGAGCTTGGACATGCAATGGGTATGGGGCATTCCAATGTAGGTCCTAAAGCAGTTACAAATGCATCGATTATGAAAAGCCAATTTTCAAGTCAATCCTCTTCACCTCAGTCATATGATAAAAATGAAGTTACTAGACTTATGCCATAGTTCAATTTAGTGGTTCTCTTGAGTTAGGATTGTGTAATCCTCCTAAACAATGGACTCTTGTTGTTACTATGACTGGCATTCCGTAATGATGAAAATATAACAATCAATAAAGTAGAGGATAGATGAAGTAATCACCCATCCTCTACTCTTTTTTAATCTAGCAATTTATATGGCGCTATGTTCCATAACGTTTTCCAATGTGGCTTCACCTGTAGAGATCACAATTTCGGCCTGTTTTACTTTATCCTTCGCATAATAAACTCATCGTGCTTGCTAACTTCCGCTTCAATTCGAGTCAGCTTCTCATCATTTTGCTTGTAGCCATCAAACAGAGCATCAAGCTTAGCACCATGGTCATTTTCAATATGGATGACCCTCTTCTTGATGTCGGCGACTTCAATTTTTAGGTCTTGCATTTCACCTTTTAGGCCTTTGATTTCGCCTTTCACGCCTTGCATGTCGGTTTGTAGGCCTCGCACATCATTTGTAAGATTGCCTACTTGAGTAGTTAGGTTGTCTGTTTTAGTAGTAAGAGCTCCTACCTGAGCCGCAACCAGTTCCAATAACCCCCTATCTGTCATTTGTAATCCTCCCCCATATTTTTTGCTATACGATGAAGTAATAACTAAGTAGCTCGCTCTTTAATTATACCACATACTGCAAATAAGAACAAGTGTTCTGGTGAATTTCTTTATAATTTTTTTCTGCTATTAATAAACCTGTGCCACATATCTCCTTAGGTTTTCAAGTCCAACAGCAATTCCCTGCAGTGGTTCTTCCATACCTTCAAATTCAATGGATAGAACACCATTGTATCCCTTGCCCTTCATAATTTTCAAGCATTGAACAATAGGTACTTCCCCATGGCCTATAATAGATCCTCTTAGGTAATTGCCACCTCTGCTGGTGAACCATCCACTACCTGGATCGGGTTCATTACCGGATTTAACATGGAAGTCTTTTGCATGAACATGGAAGGCGTATGGCATTAATCGACCTACCGCATGTTCAGGTGCTTCATCAACACAAAGGAAATTGCCCATATCAACTAACAAGCCGAAATTAGGATGATCGACAGCGGTGACTAATTTCTCTACTCTGTCACTGTCCTGAGCAAATTGTCCATGGTTTTCTACCATAGTTTTAATTCCCTTTTCTGCTGCATATTCGGTTACAGCACGGCATCCCTCTGCCAATCTGGGCAGTGCTGCATCAAAGCTGGGCACGCCTTTATAACCTTCCGCAAAACCCCAAGCAGCATCATGGCGCATTCCGGGACTTCCCAAGATGTGAGCTACATCAACTTCACCTTTAAGTCTCTCGATTTCTGCATCCAAATCACCGTTACATCCATTAATGAAGTCGCCTCCTATGGTATAATTGGCGATTTCAATACCAACTCGGTCACATTCTTCCTTAACCTTAGGTGCAAAAGTAAGAGGGGTTTCCCCCTCTGGAAGGGCTAAGGTTGAAAACTCAATCACGTCAAAGCCCATTTCCTTTGTCTTTGAGATGATATCCAGCTGAGACATAACACCGTTTCTTACCAACCTGCTAAAACTATAAGAACTAACTCCAATTTTCATAATTAACATCCTCCTCCGAAACTTATCAAATTTAGGTTACCCCATCTCAGAACCTCTGTCAAGAGTTCTCGTCCGATTCTAACAACAGCTTTTTTTGCAGTCTTTCTATAACCTTTTGTATATGTAAATCCGCCGCACTTTGAGCCAGTTGGAAGGACCAGGCTCCTTCATATATTCAGGCAGATAAATCTTTTCTTGGCTTTCTGCAGTATCCATATCTAGTTTTTTACAGTTGTCAGTTTGTTGCTCATCTCAGCCTAATGCAACCCCCCATAAACGATTCAAACCAAATAAAATGCACTTCTTACCATTTATTTCATTAGGGATATCTACAGTCCTATCAACAACTAGCACTATGGCTTTGATATCTTCAAAAGAAGCATAGCGTTGTAGTTGTTTCGTTACCCGCGTCTTATTTGGCTTTCCCCTTTTGACCTCCAAACCTATGCCTCCATCTATAAAAAAATCAATACGATTTCTAGGTGCAAGCCGATACTCCTTTTCGAAGGAAATTTGACAGTGCAGCAAAACCTGTTCCACCATGGATTGAATCTGAAACTCATCAGAGCTGATTCCTATCCGAATCTCACTTAGGGCTGACAAAATTTTATCTAAAGAAGCATCGATATCAGATCCCTCCAGAATGCTAATTATAGCAACATTATATCATGGAAGTATCACGCACGCATAAAAATCAGGCTTGTTATATCTAAGTTATTTAAGTAAAATAGAAACACCTAGGCAATATTACTATATTTGTTAACTTTACTGACAATTGGGTATATATTAGTTTGTGGGTATTATTTGGAAAGGGAGTATTTAATGCAACAGCCTTTACTTCAACTAAAAAAAATAAATAAATATTTTGGAAGCTCGCATATTTTAAAAGACATATCCCTTGATATCAACGATGGGGAATTTTTAACGCTTTTAGGCCCCTCCGGTTGTGGTAAAACTACGATTTTACGATGTATTGCCGGCCTGGAGAATATAAACTCGGGTGACATCCTGTTGAATGGCAAATCTATCAAGGACTTGGCAGCGAATAAGAGGAATGTTAATACAGTTTTTCAGAACTATGCTTTATTTCCTCACCTAAATGTTTATGATAATGTAGCATATGGACCACGGGTCAAAAAGTCCATAAAAGAAAACGAACTTAAGGAAAGAGTAGAAGAAACTTTAGAATTGGTTCAAATGTCCGGTTATGATGAAAGAATGCCTCATCAATTATCTGGCGGCCAAAGGCAAAGAATAGCCATTGCCAGAGCACTAATTAATCAGCCTGACATTCTACTATTAGATGAACCTTTGGGAGCCTTAGATTTAAAGCTTCGAAAATATATGCAAACAGAGCTTGCTCATTTGCAGAAACAGGCTAAAACCACTTTCGTATACGTAACTCACGATCAGGAAGAGGCACTTAACATGTCTGATCGCATAGTTGTATTAAACGAAGGGGTAATTCAACAATTAGGCAGCCCCAGGGAAGTATATAATCATCCTAAAAACTTTTTTGTAGCTGACTTTATAGGTGATAGAAACATTAAAGAGGTTGCGGTTTTAGAAAAAAAGGACGGCTCCGCAAAAGTAAAGCTGGGTAATAGTGTTTTGGATATTAACTGTTCCAACAGCATAGAAGGACCATGTGATCCTGGCGAGACAGCTATCCTGGCCATCCATATGGATAAGATGAGAATTTCTTGTGATGAAAGTTCCAATTCCTTATCAGGAGAGGTATTGTCTATCCATTATGCAGGCTCGCAGATCAGGACTGAAGTGAGTATAGACGGTGAGGAAATTACAGTAATTGAGTACCAAAATAACAGCTGTGATTATAATGTAGGCGATAAGGTATATGTTTCTTGGGAAGAGTCTGGAGCAGTTTTACTCCCTATGGAAGACTTTGTGGAGGGTAATAATGTTTCGTAAGAAAAAGATTAAACAAAATGCACCAGCCATACCTATTTTGGTTTGGATAGGGTTTTTAGTAGGCATCCCCCTTATATATGTTGTCGTTCTGAGTTTTTTGTCCAGAGACAGCTTAGGTAATGTTGTATTTGAATTTACCGCAGGGAATTACAGAAGGATGCTTGATCCTGTTTATTTAAAGGTTTTTTTAAATTCATTTTTGCTAGCAATTATGACAGGATTAATTACGCTGTTAGTAGGCTATCCGGTAGCATATATAACAGCTAACTTAGAGGCTAAAAAACGGACCTTCGCTATGGCTTTAATTCTTCTTCCTTTCTGGATCTCCAGTTTACTTCGAACTTACGGCTGGATTATCCTATTGGGGAATACAGGACTGATAAATAATTTACTTATGAAGCTTAATATAATTGAAAAGCCCCTTAATATGATGTACAAATATGGCACGGTGCTGGTAGGAACCGCATATATGTTGATTCCTTTTATGATCGTTGCACTATTTAATTCCATCGATAAGCTTGATCGTACTTTACTGGAAGCCTCCTGTGACCTAGGCGCAGGTAAGTGGAAAACATTTTTTAATATAACTCTGCCCCTTACAATACCAGGCATAGCTGGTGGTTTTACTCTGGTTTTTATTCCTTCCCTGGGCTTGTTTTTTATATCGGATCTATTAGGAGGAGGAAATATTGTATTCCTAGGCAACTTAATCAACACTCAGGCAACAAGAGGCAGAAATAAACCTCTTGCAGCAGCTTTTTCTGTAGGAATGATTGCCTTAGTCTTAATTGTGTTATTTATATATAGTCGTATTACAAAGAATAAGAAGGAGGGGCTGTTTCTGTGAATACAAAGACAAGCGGGTTTCGCATCTTCTATCTGTCCCTATTCTTTGTTATACTTTACATTCCAGTACTAAGTGTTATTTTATATTCCTTTAACCAAAGTCCATCTACGGCTCAATGGACAGGTTTTACCCTTGATTGGTATCAGCAATTATTTAGAGATAGGGTAATTGCAGAATCATTTAAAATAAGTGTTGTTGTAGCTATATTAACTTCCATAGTGTCTGCAATACTAGGTACCGCCACAGCAATTACTACCTTATATGTAACTAAAAGGATGGAGAAAACTATTAATGGAGTCATGGTTCTGCCATTACTTGTCCCAGAGGTTGCCTTGGGTGTTTCACTGCTGTTGTTTTTCTCAGCCTTAAACTTACCTTTTGGATACCTAACATTAGTGCTCTCTCACTCACTGTTTTGCGTGCCCTATGTGTATATTATGGTTCAACTAAGGCTCAAAGAAATAGATGTATCCATAATAGAAGCGGCAAAGGACTTAGGAGCTGCCAAATGGCAAGTAATCAAAACTATCATTTTACCTCTGGTTACTCCATCGATTATAACAGCATCCTTATTAGCCTTAGCCTTGTCTCTAGATGATGTAGTAATATCAACTTACATGTCAGGCCCTATATCTACAACCCTGCCGGTTCATATTTTCTCTATGATGCGGGTAGGAGTTACACCAAAGGTCAATGCCCTGTGTACTTTAATTTTAGTTGGAACCTTTTTTATAGTTGGCATAAGCCAGCTAATTAGCAAGAAAAGCAATCAGAAGGAGGAGTTTTAAAATTGTTTATAAAAAATATGAAAAGAATTTTCGCACTTGTACTGTCCGCCGTCTTAGTCTTTGCCCTGGTAGGTTGTGGAGAGGGTAGCGGCAGTAAAGAAATCAACCTAATGTCATGGGGTGGAGATTTTATCCCTCGTGAGATAATCGATGAGTTTGAAAAGGAAACCGGTATCAAGGTCAATTATAAGGAAATTACCTCTAATGAAGATACTCAGTCCTTGTTGGAAGCCAATCCTGACCAATATGATTTAGCTGTAGTAACAGATTATATGGTAGACATATTGAGACAGAATGGCACCCTTGGGAAATTAGATAAATCCAAGTTATCCAATTTTTCAAACATAAACCCTGGCTATCAAGGAAACTATTATGACGAGAATGATGAATACTCCATTCCCTATGCAGTATCTACTTCATTTTTGCTTGTAAACCCTGAAGCCGTCGCCGCATTAGGTGCTGACCCCATTACTGGCTATAAGGACCTGTGGCAGGAAGAACTAAAAGATAATATAGTATTAATCGACTGGTCTGTTGAGATTATAGGGCTTGTACTAAAATCATTAGGATATGAGTACAACGAAACCGACCCAGCAAAGGTTGCTGAAGCAAAGGAAAAATTGTTTGAGTTAAGAGACAATATCGTAAGATTTGAAACCAATACTCCTGAGGACTCTCTATTAAATGGAGAAGCAGTAGTTGGATTTATGTATTCAAACCAAGCTGTTAAGGGTATCGCTACAGATGATAAGCTCGAAGCAGTGTTCCCGGAAGAAGGAATGCCCATCTATCTGGATTGCTTCGTTATGTCTAAAGATGCGCCTAATAGAGATAATGCTTACAAGTTCTTAAACTTCTTGTTAGATGCCGAAACAAGTGCAAAAACTTACGAGATAATAAAGTTCACCAGCCCAAATAAAGCAGCTGAAGAATTTTTATCCGATGAATTTAAAAATGATCCCATACTAAACATGGCAGACGATGTAATAGAAAGAACAAGCTTCTATATTGATGTTGCTCAAGTAACTGAAGAATATGA
>CAYFSR010000096.1:0-9813 GCA_964345785.1 uncultured Eubacteriales bacterium
TCCATCTTCCCATAAGGAGCTCTACTATAAGCACCAGACTCCATATTAATTAGCATTGTGTCATATTCTTTACCTAAATCCTTTAGTTTACTGATATTAGCAGCTTTTTCTATATAACAGGTGTTGGTACCGGTCCCCAATATGAAGCCAACATAGCTATCGAAATTCCTATGATCGTATGTAGCTTTTCCACCTAAAAGAGTAGAAACCGTATCATTTAGTAGTACAATTTTCTTTTCTTCTGTATAGCCTGCCTTTTTCAAGGCCTCTAGAATCAGGGCTCCCAAGGGCTCCCCAATAAGGCTGTCCAGTTTTATTTCCTTGCTGAATCGGAGAGGCTTACCATCGCCATTGGGCTGAATTACAATGGGATAGGAGAAGCAAAATCCTATTTTATTGCTTTTGTTTATAACGGGCTTAAGATACTCAACTACGGTCTCCAGAAATTCTTCCTTGCTGATCTCTTCCTTCATAGCTGGCATAGAGTATTTAGCAAAATCATTAATGACAGCATTTTTATTGTCATCAAAGTAAACCGTTGCTACGCGGAAGTTGGTACCTCCTGCATCCATAACTATAACAGGCTCGTTAGATGGGATAACATCATTCATAGGTATATAGGTAGGTAACATATCCAAATATCCTGGTTCCCCTGCTAAACCCATTTTCATATCTTCAATAAAGGTTTCCGCTTCCTTTTTAATATTGATTCTCTCATAATCCATCTCATTCTTCTTCAGAAATTCTTTCACTTTTCCTCTGACATTTTTAATATCTTTCACTTTTATTCCCCTTTCTTATCATAGGTAATAGCCACTAGGTTATTGGCTTCAGGCACTAACATTTCAATTCAAACCCATCATAGGCAGCTAGAAAACCGTTTTCTTCTGCCGTCTGCTCCAACTGTTCATGAGTCAATCCCCCATTGTGGGAAAGATGGGTCAGTACAAATCGTGTACTCTCATCAGCACATCCTGCCTCTAACATGATTTTACGTAACTGTAGATTGTCTCTCACTCCCATGTGATTATTACCATCCATTTTATTACCAAAAGTAGTATCACAGAGAACACAATTCACAAGATGATTCTTTAAGTAATCCATGGTTTCTTCAGGAAAGAACCCAGAATCATGCCCATACAATAACTTTCTACCTTGGTGCTCAATAAGATAGACAAAGCACTCAAAATTTCTTGAATGTAATGCAGTCATAGGCGTAACCTGCAGTTCTCCTACAGCATAGGTTTCAAAAGCCTTTAGCTGATGCAACTTGACATAGTCGCCGCTTTGCTTATTAGGGAATTCTGGGTACAACTGCGTTATGGAAGAAGGACCATACACATTCAGAAATCGGCCTTCATTTCCATGACTATAGGGAGGACATCTCATCTCAATATCTTGGGGATAAAAATGATCCTCATGGGGATGAGTAATCAATATATGTTCGATTTCATGAAAATTAATATTAAATTTTAAGGAGTGCATGTAGGAATCCATGGGGAAATCTACAAGATATTTATCATTTATGATAGCCTGAGAGCGGGTTCGAATATTTTTTCCACCGTGTTCCCGAGCATGAGTACATATCACACAATTACAGAAAATACCTGGAATTCCTTCCGCTGCAGCTGTCCCCAATATTTTAATTTTCATAAGTCAATCACCTCTTAGTTTACCTGTTCCAGAATCGCTTCTACTTCTTTCCTCACATCGGATATAGGCACGAGTTTCTTTATACTCTTGTCTCTAGTGACAATTTCAACCTGGCCATTGGCTACATTTCGCTTGCTTAAGATAACCCGGACTGGTGCGCCTAATAGGTCTGCATCAGCAAATTGGGCTCCAGCTCCCATGCCTCTGTCATCTAACAATACATCCCAATCCTTTTTCAAATCATTGTAGATTTCTTGCCCCAGATCATTAACTTCGTTCTTATTCAACATACAAATGTGAACTAACCATGGTGCAACAGCTTTAGGCCAAATGGGGCCAAAGTCATCGTGATTGTCTTCTATGACACAGGCCAGCAGTCGACCGACTCCGATGCCATAGCAGCCCATAATAGGTGTTTGCAGCTTGCCGTCTTCATCCATATATTCCATACCCATGGATTTGGAATATTTCGTTCCAAGTTGGAATATATTTCCTACCTCAATTCCTCTGCTTAACTTCAAAGGACTTCCACAATAGACGCAGGTGTCTCCCTGGTTTACCTTGGCTATATCCACAAATTCATGGATTTTTAAATCTCGCTCTACACTGATACCTTGCAGATGATAATCTTCTTTATTGGCACCACATGCCAGATTCTTTTCCCCTTCCAATGATTTATCATATACTACCTGTATATTCTTGGCATTTAAGTTGTAAGCTCCGATGGACCCGAAAGCCAGATCTACACCTTCGTAATCTGTCAAAGGAAATACTTCAGAGCCCAGATATTTTTCTAGTTTTAATTCGTTTACTTGCAGATCGCCACGAATAAAAGCTACTACTGTTTTTTCATTGTCTTTTCTAAAGAACACTGTGGCCTTCATGGTCTTAGATTCTTTAACATTCAAAAATTTTGCCAATTCAGCTATGTCTTTTATTCCAGGGGTATGTACTTCCTGAATTTCCTGTTCTTCAGATTCTTCTCTATGAATATGAGAGACCGCAACGTCCATATTGGACCTATAATCGCAATTCTCACAATAAACTATGGAATCCTCACCACCATCGGACAAGTACATGAATTCATGGGCCTTCTGTCCTCCCATCATCCCTGTGTCTGACAAAATGGAAATGACGTTATTGAGGCCTGAGCGATGGAAAACGCGGAAGTAAGCATCCAAACACCTTTGATAGTATACTTCCAAATCCTCTTGTGAGGTGTGGAATGAATACGCATCCTTCATAGTGAATTCACGAACTCGAATTAGACCGCCACGGGCTCTGGGCTCGTCCCTAAATTTGGTTTGAATCTGATATATCATAAAGGGGTACTTTAGATATGATTTTGCCTCGCCCCGCGCTAAATGTACTGCTGCTTCTTCATGAGTCATGCCAAGGAGCATGTCTCGGCCTGCCCGATCTTTAAATCGTAAAAGTTCACTACCTACGGATTCAAAACGTCCGGACTCCTGCCATAATTCAGCAGGCATAACTACAGGAAATAATACCTCCTGGCCGTCGATATCATCCATTTCTTCACGGATAATCTGCTCAATTTTATGTATAGCCTTTAACGCTGGCGGTAGTAGAGAAAAGATACCATTTGATACCTGCCTTATGTAGCCTCCTCGCAGCATAAAAATATGGCTGGCCATAAAGGCGTCAGCAGGCTTCTCCTTATACCTATCCCCTAATAGTTTACTTAACAACATAAATTTTAATTGCTCCTTTCCTACTAACAATTATATATTTTAGTTAGATTACTATCAAGCTAATATTCCCCTTAAGATGTAAAGCAAAATAATATGTACGGGATAAAATCCATATTGAAGCCATCTGTTTAATCGCAGGTCGTCCCTCTCTACATCTCTAACCAGGAAGGAGGACGCAACGGAAAATAACTGAATTTCATTAAAGCGGTATACTAGAAGCCCTGTCAGGCTTAGTAAACCCTGATATAACGGCATTTTCCCATCACCTCTACAATAGTAGAATATAAGGATGGTAAAAACACCGTAAATACCATATTCAAACTCCAATAAATGGACTATAGCTAAGATACTCAAGGCACCTAAGATGCCAAGCCACCTGTTAGGTAAATGTAAAAGCTTTAATACCAGCAACCCTGCCAATAAGGTAAAACAGACATTCCAATTACCATTCTCAAAAAGCAAAGTATACGGTATCTGAGTTACAAATCCTAAAATCAAGAGTCTAACTGCATATAACTTCCAATCTCGAGTATAACGATAACCCATAGCTATTCCCCAAGCAAATAATGGGAATGCAATTCTGCCAATTACCCGTAACCATAACGCATTTGGGAAAAACACCGCCCCTATATGATCTATCAGCATGGTGAACATGGCAATCAGCTTTATCAAAGCTATCCCCCCGTCGGTTATTGGCAATCTGTCTCATCCATTCTATCGTATAACGAAATTTTAGTCTACTATAAAAAACAGCAGGCCCGATTGGAATCTGCTGTTTAAATGGTTGTTATTATATCAACTCCACGAATAAAAGCTTGGAGTTATAGATTTACAAGAAACATTATTGCCAGGTAAATTATAGACTGTCACCAAAATCCTCACGGAATTTAGCAACCAGTTTAGTTTGCCAATCACTTACTGGAGCCAACTTACCGAAGAAAAAGCGCAATACTTTTGGTTCCTCAACAAAGGTTAAGCCTCCAATGAGTTTTCTGTTCTCGTAAAGCCATGCAATCCTATCTACGGCATATTTGACCTGGGATAGTGTGAATACTCTACGGGGTAGAGCTAAACGAACCAATTCCATATTAGAAATAGTTTCTTTTCCGTCTTCGTCCCTTTGCTCGGACATGGTTCCTCTTTCCATGCCTCTGACACCACTGGTAATATAAATTGCTGCAGCTAACGCACCAGCAGGATATTGTTCTTGGGGGATGTGGTCTACAAATTCCATTGCATTCAAATGACAACCTAATCCACCTGCAGGTGTTACAACGGGAATGCCCTTCTTTTGAAGCTCTTGAACCATATATGCGATAAATTGAGGACCTTGATCAATCATCTCCATATCCATGGTTTCATCCAGGCCAACAGTCATGGCTTCCATCTCACGAACAGACATTCCGCCATAGGTCAGGAAACCCTCGAATAAAGGTACAAGCTCTCGCATTTCATCTGCCAAATCATCACGACTTGTGCATATTCCGCCACCACGTGCACAGCCTAGCTTTCGTGCTGAAAAGTAGATGATATCACACAGATCAGACATTTCCCTGGTGATTTCCTGGATGCTCTTATCACGGCAGGATTCCTCCCGGATTTTGATGAAGTATAGGTTATCAGCCAATAGGCTGGCATCAAGCACCAACATAATTCCGTACTTGTCACAAACTTCACGAACTTGCTGGAGATTTTCCAGCGAGAAGGGTTGTCCGCCAATTAGGTTGGTTCCAGCTTCCATACGAACGAATGGAATATTACCAGCGCCTTCTTTCTCAATTAAAGCAACTAGTTTGTCAATATCAACATTTCCTTTAAAGGGATGGTCACTAGTGATTTTAAGGGCCTCATCCATAAAAATTTCTTCAACTCTACCACCATTAAGTGTAATATGTGATTTTGTAGTGGTAAAATGATAGTTCATGGGCACTACATTTCCTGGTTTTACAAAGGCTCTGGAAATTATATTTTCACATGCTCTGCCTTGATGGGCGGGAAGAAAAATATTCTTACCAAAGATTTCTTCAATCTTCGCTTCCAGCCTATAGAACGTTTCAGAACCTGCATAGCTATCGTCAGCCTGCATCATAGCTGCCAGTTGTTTGTCGCTCATGGCATTTACACCACTGTCAGTAAGCATATCTAGAAAGACATCTCTATTGCGCAATAGAAAGGTATTATTACCCGCTTCACTCATTGCCTTAAGTCGCTCTTCCACCGGTATTAGATTCAATTTTTGTACAATTCGAACCTTATGCATCTCTAAGGGAACGTTTTCCCCTTCAAAAAATTTGATTTGTGACATTTGAATTCCTCCATTCCTGTTATCTTATTGATTACCTGAGCGGGCATAGTGCAGGATATGGAATAAAAAAGCACCCCAAAATGGAGTGCGGTAATATACAATGTAAGCCTACCACCCTGCCATCCTACAAAAAAACTAATAAAAACCCTACCCATTCTACAAATCTACAAGGGGTATTGTAACGTATTTGGCTGGGAAAGTAAAGCTGAAATTTATGCCGATAAATCAAAATAACAAATTATATTCCACTCGCTGTTGCACTCACGAATCATTCTATAGCTCATCTCATCAGAAAATCCTACACCTTCCGAACTCACTGCGTTCAAACATGGGTCGGTGTTTAACGGCTTTTCTGCTGATCTTCGCTAAGAATGTTAATCGTTCCCGCAAAGGCTTGCTACATATTAATTTCTTATTTTTAGCCTGTGAATAATAACAGCTAGAATCTTAAGTTAAATGATACCGTTATAGCTTTTCAATATGGACTGTAGCTGCTTTACGGAGATATTTCGCACATCCCCATTGTCCAGTGAGAGAGCCGCAGCAATACCAGCTGCTTCTCCAAGGGCAAAACCTGGAGCCATTCTTCTCACAGATGAATGAGCTTCCTGATCAGTAGAAATACATCTTCCTGTCGCAATTAAATTGGAAACCTCATTGCTTATAAGGGTTCTATAGGGAATAGAATAGCTCTTCTTTAAAACCTGATATACAGCTGGTTCATTGTTTCTAGGATGAATATCTATGGGACATGATGCCCTCGCAATGCTATCGTCAAACTCTTTACTGGATAATACATCATCAGCACTGAGAATATATTGTCCTTTGATTCTTCTAGTCTCTCTGATACCTAGAGCAGGCGCTGTCTGCTCGATATAAGCATCTTCAAAGCCTGGCATATATTCGCGGAATACATTCAAAATGTCCCACGCTTGTTTTCTACACTCTATGGTTGCCTTAGTTAAATCAGCAGGATCCAATCCGTTTAATGATGATATTGAAGTCATGTTGACGTATGTACTGCCCTTACGGGGATGCCAGAACAATGTGAGTTGTCTGGAATTGGTTCTATGTTTATCCCATATTTCCTGCATTTCCTCACGTTCTAATATTCTGTCTTGGTCTATTCCAGATACAATCATCATTAAGGTCATAGCCTGCTGGCCTTCAGTATCTTCACTGGATTCAAATGGCACCCCGGCAAATGCGCAAATATCACCGTCGCCAGTGGCGTCAATAAATACTTTACCGTAAATATTAAAATCCCCACTCTTAGAGAATGCTGTAAGATGGCTGATTACTTCAGGAGATTCCATTTCTACAGACCTTACCCAAGTATGATACAAAAGGCTTACACCATTTTCTATGGCTACGTCTTCTAATTCCTTCTTAAGATATTCTGCATCACATGTTGGTCCATAGGTAGACATGGCAGTAGTCGCCTGGCTGTGCTTTGATACCAAGTTCTCCAGTATAAGCTTTCCAGTTCCATTAATCACATAATTATCGTTAATCCCCCAAGTTGTAATCGGCTGGACAAGGCCTGTAGTAGCCATTCCTCCAAGTGCCCCATAACGCTCAATGAGAAGCGTCTTGCTTCCTTGCCGTGCAGATGCAATAGCAGCCATGGTACCTGAAATTCCGCCGCCAATAACAACTACATCAAATGTTTTATCTTTTTCCAATTTCGTTCCTCCTGAAAGTCTTCTTATGCTTAACTTATATTTGTCTTATATTTATACATTATCTATTATTTTTTACTTAATAGCAAAGTTTCCTTAATTAACTGAACTATCTTAATTAGTAACTCTTCTGGCATGGACTACAAAGCGTGCATCATCATATTCATATGTACAGGTAGATAAAGTTAAAAGCTGATCATTCTCAGTTAATTCTATTACTTTATTATATATTGACTTATTTTGTAGTTTTTCTAGAAACTCTAGGTATTTTTCCCCTGAAAAGAATTCAGTTTGTCTGTAATTAAAGTCAGCATCAGCTACATAAACAGAAAACACTTCCCATTCTATTTCTTCATACAGAGTATTAAATCGAATATTTGTTTGATTTAGAAAAAAGTCTTCCTCTTTATATTTCACCAGATCCTTGAACATAGAGCCATTGCGCATATGGTGGCCATAAAGAATAATATGTTCACTATCTGCTCGAGCATTGCTTCTGTAATCCATAAATATGGTGCCTGCAGTAGCTCTTTCTCCATGAATGTTCCGTCTAAGATAAAAATCATTATCTTTCGCTTGTACAACAGGATAATCAATAACTGTATTAGGTACTGAAATCCAACCTACAACATCCTTATTCACTTCCAATAAAGAATTGTATCGATCCATCATCAACCGTTTCCCAGATAAACTAGGTGTATTTGGTATGTTCGGTGTAACTGGTGTATTTGGATTATTGCTAGATTGATCTGTTGGCAACGAGGCTTCCTTTTCAATTACAAGCTGTTTTTCATACTCTTCCCGGATTTTATCATAGGTTGATTCACTTTTATAATTGTCATATAAATAGGCAGCTATCTGATAGGCTGAATAAAGAAAAACACCTAGACATATTACTAATAGGATCTTGCGCCATCCCATACATTATCATCCTTTTTAGAAAATAGTTAATCACCGAAAATTACATCCTTTCTTGATTATACCATAGAGATAATGTCATTATCACTTAATTTTTAGAACTATAAGCTAAGTTATTGCTATTATTCACTGCATAACAGTTAGAATAATAGTATATTATTTTCAGGCTTTGAATAATTAAGAACTCTAAGCAAATTTATAGTTCAACCATAGAGCAAAACATGCTACAATAGGAGCTAAAGCAGCATAAAGTGGTCCAATAATTGCGCTTCTAAGCTAAAAAAACATGATGGTGCTTCTCAAAAAGAAAGGAAGATTGATTTTATGAAAATAAGGTTAATGAGCTACAATATACTGCATTGTCAAGATTACTTGCGATCCAAACAGGAGAAAAAGGACATAATTGATTTTGATTTGATTGCGAATACTATCGCTTCTCAAGAGCCAGATATTGTTGTTCTAAATGAAGTAAGAAATACTGGAAACGATCCCGGGTATAAAGATCAGACAAAGATACTTGCGGAGAAAGCTGGTTTTCCTTATTACAGGTTTGGAGAGGCAATAAAGTTAAAATCAACTTTACCTTATGGAAATGCTATTTTATCTAAATATCCTATAACAGAATTTGAAGTTATTAAGATCCCTGACCCAGCAATAAAAGATGAAGATGCATATTATGAGACCAGGTGTGTTATTAGAGCTAAAGTTAACACAGGAAAAAATAATCTCACAGTATTTGGTTCTCATTTTGGTCTGGCAAACAGCGAACAAAGGAATGCCGTTAAAACAGTTGTTTCGCATACTGATGCAAGTGAAAAACCTTACGTGCTCATGGGTGACTTTAACATGGTGCCTGAAGATGAGAAGTTAATTCCAATATATGATCTCATGACAGATACTGCCATGTATTTTGATGAACCTAAACTAAGCTTCCCATCAGATAATCCTAATTGTAAGATTGATTATATATTTGTTTCAAAGGATTTAAAAGTTTCCTATGCTGATATACCTGATATTGTCGCATCAGACCATAGGTTACATATTTGCGATATTGAAATCTAGTGCCCAATATTAGATAACAAAAATCACTACACTATTTTTGAATCTTAAAGCTAAGAAAAGTTAATTACCTAAACTCTTCTTAGCTTTTTTAGCGTTTATAATTTTTAATTTTTAAATTTATTTTGTATTGACACATCTGTGTATTACAACTATAATACACTTGTAAGACATAAGGCGGTGATGAGAATGGTCGATTTTTCTGGTCTAACACTAAACAACCGTGATCCGGTTTATGTGCAAATTGCATCCTATGTGAAGAGGAAGATACTGGCTGGCCATGTGTCCAATGGAGATTCCCTGCCTTCAAGACGAGAAATCGCAGCAAAGCTGAACATCAACCCTAACACGGCACAAAAGGCTTTTAAGTTAATGGAAGAGGAAGGATACGTTATTACTGTTGGTAACACGGGCAGCATCATTCAAATTGACGATACCATTCTTGCCAACATAGAATCGGAATTGACAGAAACCCTGGTTAGGG
>CAYFSR010000097.1:0-9532 GCA_964345785.1 uncultured Eubacteriales bacterium
ACCTATTGAAATCCTTGAGACAGTAGGATATTAAGTCAACTAAAAAATAAATTATAAAATAAAGAGGAAAACGAAATGTATTTATTGGGAATTGATTTGGGAACTACGGGCTGTAAAAGCATGGTCTTTGATTTGGAAGGCAAAATTCTAGGAGATCACTATATTGAATACGATCTGATTTTTACCCCAGAAGGGGTAGAACAGGATGCCAACCTGTGGTGGGATCATGTCAAGACAGCTATTCAAACAGCATTAAAAAGTGCCGATATAGATGGAACAAAGGTTTTGGGCTTATCCATAAGCTCACAGGGAATCTCTTTTGTTCCTATAGATGAAAACGGCAATACACTAATGAATGCTATCAGCTGGTACGACACACGTGCTATGGAAGAGGCGAAAATTATTGAAGCTGACTATGACAATTTTGCTGTCTTTTCCCGCACTGGAAGACAAATTAGTTCCCTCGTTTTTCCTGACGTTATGTGGCTGAAAAAACACCGTCCGGAAGTTTATGAAAAGTCTTCAAGTTTTTTAATGGGATTAGACTTTCTGGTGTACCGTTTTACTGGTCAATATGCCACTGATTATTCAATGGCTAGTGGGACTCTATGCTTTGATACCGTAAAACATGAATGGATTTCAGAGTTTTTTAAGAAATATGACATAGATATGGACAAGTTTCCTTCAATCTATTGCTTTGGAGACGTGATAGGTACTGTATTGCCTGATGTTGCAGAAGAACTAGGCTTGTCAACTGAAACCAAGGTGGTTATGGGCTTACAAGATCAAAAAGCAGCAGCAGTTGGAGCTGGTATCGATCATGGAATAATAACTGTATCCTTAGGTACAGCAAGTGCAATTTGTTCCATAGCAAATACACATGTAGTAGACGAAACCATGAGTGTCGCTTGGCATGGGTTTAGCCGTGACAGCTGGATACTAGAGAACAGTTTAGGTACAGCAGGAGCTGCATTGAAGTGGGTAAGGAATACAATGTTTTCCCAATTATCTTATGCAGAAATGGATGCACTTGCAGAACAAACACCAGCTGGCTCTAATGGTGTCTTCTTCTATCCAAAGCTCAACAAAGGTGTTTCTAGTCATAATGAAGGATTTTTTACAGGTCTTGGTTTGGAAATTACACAGGGTGACATAATCCGTTCTGTACTGGAGGGTATTGGTTATGAAATTCAAGAGCGCATAACTGCTCATCAGCGACTGAGTCAGGGAGCCCGTAATGCAAAAGAAATTAGTGTTTTCGGTGGCGGAGCTACTAGTTCCATATGGTGTCAGATTATTGCCGATATTACAAATATGACCGTTGTAGTACCGCGAACTCATGAGACAGGCAACCTAGGGGCAGCCCTTTGTGCTGGAATAGGTGCAGCCGTATATAAGGATTTAACAGATGCCAAGCGTATGGTTGGGGGTATGCAAACAAAGTTTGTGCCTAGTCCGGAAAGTCACAATGTCTACAAAGAGAGAATTAAAGCTTATTCAGAAACAAAAAAATTGTTGAACTGACATAAAAACAGTGTATAAACTGTTAAGGCCATAATACAATAACTATGGCGATGAATTGGAAGGAGTCTTAATTAATGTTATATGCAGGAGTAAAAGAGAAGATTATTACACCGGATTTCCCCACATTCTTATCCGGTTATCCAGAACCTAAGGATCGTTATCATATAGAAGTACACGATGATTTGAAGGCACATTGTTTTTATTTAAGAAACGAAGAAACCGAAGTCGCAATAATCACTTTAGATCTTATTAGTTACACTAAACCAAGAGTTAAAAAAGTGAGAGAACAAATTCATCAGGCTTGTGGGATTAAGCCGGAAAACATTCTTATTTCTGCTACTCATACCCACTCAGCTCCTGCATGTGGAAGTGTACCATTTAACCACGACAACAGGGAGATGTATCCATATTACTTAGACCAGGTGAGTAAGGCTATTGTTGAAGGTGTTTCAGAAGCTAAAATTTCTGCCTTTCCTGCAAAGATAGCAATGGGTAAAGGACATTGCGGCAAAGAACAGGGCGTTGGTGGAAATCGCCGTGACAAGGACGGTCCTGCAGATCCTGATGTATTTGTAACAGGCATAAAAGATGCTAAAGACGAGCTAAGAGGCGTATTAGTGAACTATGCCTTACATCCTACATTTCTTCATGCTGAGAGTAGAGCTATTTCAGCTGATTATCCAGCTTACATCTATGAATACTTCCAAGGTAAGAACAGCGATGTTGTAGTAGGATTCCATAATGGTGCAGCAGGCGATCAATCCTCTAGACATTTTAGAACAGGTCAAACCTTTGATGAAGCCAAACGGGTTGGTTATGCGATTGCAGCTGAAGCAGAAAAAGTTTTATCAGAGTTAGAATACGAATATGATGTTAACTTATTTACAGTTCACACTGAATTGGAACCGGAAATGAAGACAATACCACCAGTTGATGAAGCAAAAGCCCTGCAGCAAAAGGTGGAAAATGACTATCTAAGTTCAGTCAAGAACAACGAACCTTATGCTGTTCAGAGAACTCTTGAATGTGCTTTAATTGGTGCAAATAATATGCTTAGAACATCAATGGGAGGGGCTAAAGCCATAGAGGCAATGGCTACTAATAATCCTATTGAAATTTTTGTACTTGGCATTGGTGAGAACAGAATTGTAGCTGTTCCAACAGAGATTTTCGTAGAATTTGCCTTAAGGCTGAAAAAAGAATCTCCTTATAAAAATACTTATCTTGCTAGTACTTCCAATGGATATGGTAATGGCTATGTTTGTACACCAGAATCCTATGATGAAGGAGGATATGAGCCAGTCGTATCCAAGTACGAAAGATCAGTTGGCGATGCTATGATTGATAAGGCATTGGAGTTGTTAAGAAACGGTTAATCTTCCTTAGACAGAATTGTAAAAAGAAAGGTCGGGGTCATAGTGAAAACTTTTTTCTGGGGTTTGTTCCTGATTTCCTCTGGTTTGTTCCTAATTTTAAAGCATTATTTTAATTGGAATGTTCCCGCATTTCGTATTATTATTGGGCTTTTTCTGTTATCCCTGGGTCTTTCCCTGCTTTTTGGAGGGGGAACAGGCTATCAGGATAAGAACACTATTATATTTAATGAAGGCAGAATAAATGTAGACGTAAATGAAAAAGACTATAGTGTAATATTTGGGCAAGCCACCTTTGATTTCAGAGAGATCCCAATAGCTGATTTGAATAGGAAGATGGAAGTGAGCACAGTATTTGGTTCAGCGGAGATTTTGCTTCCCAAGGATGCAACAGTGGAAATTGAGGCGAATTCTGTCTTTTCTTCAACCCAGCTGCCAGATGGCTCTAACTTGACCTTTGGAGACCGTACTTACTTGTCAGATCCGCAAGGCAAGAAAGAAGCTGATATAGAGTTGGAAATAAATACAGTATTTGGTAGCACGGTAATTATCCATTAAACCTAAAGATCCTTCGCTGCCACTCTGGATGACACTGAACGGTTCTGTCATTCCGAGTGCAACGAGGAATCTTTAGTAGCAAACTATATTAAAATTACAGGATGAGTTATGAAATACACATATAAACATACAGTCTATGCCAGTTATATTGGCTACATTACACAGGCGATTATCAATAACTTATCGCCTCTTTTATTTGTTACCTTTCAACGAGAGTTTCAGGTTAGCCTGGAACAACTTGCTTTACTTATTTCCCTGAATTTTGGAGCTCAAATTTTGGTTGATATTCTAGCCATTAAATTTGTAGACAAGATAGGCTATCGGACATCCGCAGTCATTTCCCATATTGCTGCTGCCTTGGGCCTTATCTGTTTGGGAGTCCTTCCTAATATACTCCCTTCTCCTTATGTTGGACTTATTATAGCGGTAATCCTTAATTCCATTGGTGGAGGAATTATCGAAGTAATTATCAGCCCTATAGTGGAATCTCTTCCTGGAGATGAAAAGGCTTCTGCTATGAGTCTGCTTCATTCCTTTTATTGCTGGGGGTTTGTATTAGTTGTAGTTTTATCCACACTATATTTTAGCATAATCGGGTTAGAATACTGGTACTACTTGCCCTTGCTATGGGCTTTGGTTCCTTTGTTCAACACTTTCTTCTTTATAAAGGTTCCTTTAAGAGTTTTAGTGGAGGAGCACGAGAGGATGCCCTTAAGAAAGTTGTTTTCTACCAGAATATTCTGGGTCCTATTCCTGTTGATGGTAAGTGCAGGAGCAGCAGAGCAAGCTATGACTCAATGGTCCTCCCTATTTGCAGAGCTTGGACTCGGTGTTTCTAAAACCATGGGAGATTTGCTTGGGCCTTGTGCTTTTGCTATATTAATGGGCTTATCTCGTACTTATTTTGGAACTAGGGGCAGCAAGCTCAAACTAAGAAAAGCACTGATACTAAGCAGTATATTGTGTGTTGCCAGCTATTTACTAGTTGTTTTTTCGCCTATTCCATTACTATCTCTTATCGGCTGCTCACTGGTAGGTCTGTCCGTTGGCATATTCTGGCCAGGCACACTAAGTTTATCTATGAGAACCTATCCTAGTGGTGGAACCGCTATGTTTGCCGTTCTGGCACTGGCTGGAGACCTAGGATGTTCTCTTGGACCGGGTTTGGTAGGGATAATTTCCAGTAGAGTACAGGACAAAGGAGGCATTGGCTTCTTATCTTCTCTAATATCAGGTGCAGATCTTACACAGATTGGGCTAAAGACCGGCTTGTTAATGGCCATAATATTCCCGATAGTTATGATTTTGGGAGTGGCTATCCTAAGAAACAATCAAAATAAAAAAAACATTTAAATTCTTGACCTAGGTCAATTTTTATTCTCTCATTTTTTGCTACAATAAAACCGTAGAAACTAAGAAATAATAGAAAGCAAGATAAAAAAGATGAAAGAGGGAGTAAAAATGGCAAAACAATTTAATCAAGTAGTAGGGAAACAACTTAAAACACTAGGACAGTATGTACCCATCGTCGATCGAGTACATGGAGATAATCATCCGGAATTTCATGAAGTTCGTAAAGTATTTGATGTACTTGTAAAGAAGACAAAAGATGCTGGAAACGAAAAACCTGATTTGAATGAAGAACTAACTCAGCTGCGCGAAATCACAGATAACTACACAGTTCCAGGTGATGTATGTGAAAGTTATGAAGCCGTTTACAAGATGTTAGAAGAGGTAGACAAAGCATATCAGGCCTAGTGGTGAGCAATGTGTTTGTCATTCTGAGCGGGCGAAGAATCTAAAGCACAAAGAATAAAAATGTAGTAAAAGTTGATATAGATCAATTATTAATAAATTGCAATGGTATATAATAAAGACAAGATAAGAAATTGAGGAGAGATAAAAAATGCAAAAAGCTACAATACAGTTAGAAACATTAACCTGCCCATCCTGTATGCAAAAAATAGAGGGCGCAGTAAAATCTTTAGATGGTATCGACCAAAACAGCTTGAATGTACTATTTAACTCAAGCAAGGTAAAAGTAAATTTTGACAGTGACAAGGTATCCATTGAAGATATTGAAAAGGCTATTGATAAACTAGGATACGAGGTAAAGAAATCCACAGTAAGAGCAATGTAAACATATGACAATCCTACCCTATAATAAACCGACCCTCATGGGATAGACTTATAATCTAGCTATGAGGGTCGGTTTTTATTTAGTCACATTTTTTTAATAGAGGCCGGAGGCTCTACTTGAATACCGAAACCATATTCTTAAACAAGTCTTCATTTTGCTTGATTTTACTTTGACCACCTACTACACATAAATAATTATTTTTTAACACATCTGCAGTCATCGCAGAAAGCCCTTTAATATCCTCAGCGGTAGTTGCCAGAATTTCATCTCTTTCTTTTTGAATGCTTTCCTGGGTCAGACCGGTAAAGTAATATAGTTCGGAGCGCTCCCCTTTCATCTGAGGGGTTAAGGGGGTATCCAGCCGGCTAATGGTACCAATAATATATTTTTTCATTTCCCTTTCATCTGCATTAAAGCTTGCCAGGTAATCAGTAAGACCATTATATGCCTCCAAGGTTTCCCTCAAGTTGGGATCCCGGTAGGATGTAAAGATCATCATACCACTTCGTGTAAAGGATAATGAAACACCATAAGCGCCACCTTGCACACGAACTCGGTTCCATAGATAATCCAGGTTGCTAATAGTTCGTAGAACCTGTAGAGTTCCACGATAGGAATATCCCATTCTTATATAGCTAAAACCTTTGGCTACATATTGAATTTTGCTCGGAGTTAAAAGGCCTTCGTTATAAGCTTCTTCATGGAAGGGGAAGGGAGCACTTTGGTATTTTTCCTTAGACAATTGTTGAGCAAAGCCCTCAAATTGCTCTGCAAATTCCCCATAATCTTTTTCCGATAAGGTGATACCTGCTGTTAGGCTGTCCTTTCGGAATATAAGCTGAACTACCCGTTCTAGTTTCTCAACCAATTCTGGACCTTTGGATTCAAAATTCTCTTCCAAGTCGCACAAGAAGTGATAGAAGGAAATGCCAGATGTAAGCTCCGTATATTTGCCTGCTGTGGAAAAGTAGGAGCTTAGGCGGCTCATTGCTACCTGATTACCAGCTTGGTTAATCATCATTTCCATACGAGAGCGAGTTTCCTGTATGATTTCTTTCAAGCGTCTTGCATCTTGGAAAACAGTACCGTTAATAATCTCCTCGAGAAGTTCTATTAATTTAGGCAGTTTGTCAACAAGAGCTTTTGAGCTTACCACGAGCTTAGGTAAAAATTGGCCATCTTCGCCGCTTAAGGCAAGGGCTTGAAGGTTATAGTGTATCCCTCCAGTATGGATGTCTATTTCATTGGAAAGTTCCTCATAATGATGATCTTTGGTGCTCATTTTGCCCAGAAAGGTTGTTAGCAAGCTGGCATAAGGAATTAGCTCGAAAGGGACTGGGCTGCTATTAAACCAGAGATTTAGATACGCAATTCCGTTGGTTTCGATAGGATGATATAACACCTTGACTCCTGCTACTTCCTGTTCGACAAGAGGAATGCTTTCTGCCTGATTTTCGATATCTGAAAGCTCTACCATAGGAATTTTAGCTAGGTCCTCGGGGGAATCAAGCTCCGATTGCTTTTTCATAAGCTCTTGAGTATTGTTAATGATTTCTTGGATACCAGCATCACTCAGCTGAGCTTTATATGCTTGAAGCATCTCGTTGATTTCCTGGTCTTTTTCCTCTGAAAGGCCAGGTTTAGGTTTAACAACAACCAAGCTGCTATGAGTGTTATTTAATAAGTACTTTTCAATCAGCTCTTCAAACAGTGGCTCGGTTAGAGCTTTTTTAATTTGCTCTATTGTATTCTCAAAGCGCAAGTGTATGGTCGGGTCTCCCCCATAGAGCCAGCTATCCAAGCACCTTAGGCCATATATTAAACCTTTTGGGTTGCTACCAAAGTCTGCTTCTCTAAGTTTGAATTCTCTATAGTTGATGGATGCCTCAACTAGCTTTTTATCAATTCCCTTACTCACAAGCTCTTTAAGGGTCTTTTCTACATGCTCAATAAAAGCTTGCTCATCATCTTCGCTGGCATTTTTTACGACGATACTAAATGAAGGTTGAAGCATATAGCTGCCATAAGAGCCAAACACATCTTTGCCGATTCCAGCTTCTAGTAGAGCTTTCTTCAACGGAGCAGCCGGGTTATCCAGCAGAAGGTATTGCAATATATCAAAAGCTATATACTGGAAAGGATCGGTAGAACTTCCGACAGCAAAGTTTAAGCTGAAATAGGTTTTACCATCAGGATTATCTTGAGGGGATATGGAATATTCTATTTCCTGTCTGCTCATTTCGGCAAAAGGAGCTTGCCTAGCAATCTTGGATTCGACTTCTGCCTTATCAAAACGACTTAGATATTCTTCGTTGATAAACTGCAGATGCTCTTCAATTTCGCCATCCCCATACAAGTAAATATAGCTATTAGAAGGATGATAGTATTTTTTATGGAAAGCTAAAAAATCCTCCTGGGTCAAGTCTGGTATGTAGTCTGGGTCACCACCAGATTCGTTGGCATAGGGTGTATCTGGATACAGTGATTCCTGTATTTTACGGAACAGTACCTGCTCAGGGGAAGAAAAAGCCCCTTTCATTTCGTTGTATACTACGCCCTTGTATGTAAGTGGTTGTTCCATGTTTTCCAGTTCATAGTGCCAACCTTCCTGCATTAGGGTTTCTGGCTGGTCATAGATATTGGGGTAAAAGACAGCATCTAAATAGACATCCATTAGATTAACAAAGTCCTTATCGTTGCGACTGGCTATGGGGTAGACAGTCTTATCAGGGTAAGTCATGGCGTTCAAAAAGGTATTTAGTGAACCTTTTGCAAGCTCAACAAAGGGTTCCCTGACAGGGAACTTCCTGGAACCACATAACACGGAGTGCTCCATAATATGTGGAACACCTGTGTTGTCTGGCGGTGGGGTGCGGAAAGCAATTGAAAACACTTTGTTATCGTCTTCATTTTGCACATAAATCAATTGAGCTCCACTTTTCTCGTGAAAGAACATCAATGCATTAGCGTTCAACTCTTTAATTTCCGTTACTTCCTGTAAACGAAATCCGTTGGTCAAATCTCCTTTTTTCAAACTCATTAAATAATCTCCTTTCGGTAAAATCAATTACTAAGATATCAGGTATACTTTTTTCATGGAATGCTAGAATTCTTAGTCTTCTAGCTACTATTATTAGTGTTAGTATAACCTTAATATTTCTACATCTCTTTGGCAAATCCTCCCACAAACTTATTTGTATATCCCAAAAGAACTCCTAACACATATATTGATAAAGAGAGCAAACGATATTGGAGGTGTTACTTTGGATAACAACCATGGATACGACGATGGATATAATAATACCAGGAACCAAACAGCAGTAGCATATGTTTTAGGCGGCCCTCTGCGTCCTCAAATCAGCGGGGTTGTATTTTTCCGTGCTACTCTAGGCGGCACACTAATTTCAGTTCAAATTTCTGGATTGCCTGACTATAAGCCAGCAACCGTTGCGGAAGACCCTGTAGGACCTCACGGATTTCATATACACGTAAATGGGACTTGTGAAGCAGGAGATATTAATAATCCATTTCAGGCAGCTGGAGGACATTGGAATCCTACTAATCAGCCGCATGGGAACCATGCAGGAGATTTACCTGTTCTATTTTCCAACAGTGGTAGAGCATATATGAGTTTCTTCACCAACAAATTTCGTGTAAATGAAGTCGTAGGAAAAGCAGTTATCATCCATGAAAATCCCGATGACTATCGAACGCAACCAGCAGGGGATGCTGGGAAACGGCTAGCTTGCGGGGTAATAGAGTGGACAGGAGGTTCGTCATTCTGAGTGTAACAGAAGAAACTTTATAAGTTTAACCACTTGTAAAAAAATAGGGATAAGCATTTTTAATTAAATTACGGTTTCCTTGTAAAACTACAATAGTTGTCAAAATGTCTGGACGCAAGGCGAGCCTTACAGTATGATATAGTTAATACAAA
>CAYFSR010000098.1:0-9270 GCA_964345785.1 uncultured Eubacteriales bacterium
CACCATTCGTATATTCAAGTTGGCGTTCTCTCTTAGAGAAATCTGAACAGCCTCGTTGGGTACAAATTTAGGTTGTGTAGTCATAATGGTACGGCCTGCGCCGCTTTGGGGTAATTCATCACGGGATCGTTCCTTTTTGAATTCGTTTTCCATATTAGGAAGGACCAGCAAATCCATAATTCGTTTTATCAATGTGGATTTTCCCGTCCGAACCGGCCCCACCACCCCTATATATATCCATCGGTGCGTTCGGCAATATCCCGGTACAGGTCAAACTTTTCCATCCATGTTCCCTCCCCCTTCTAGGAATTCGATTAAAAGCATTATTATATTTCATGTATATGGAGGGAAAGAAAGGAATATGACAAGTTGTCAAGGAAAAAAATATCTAAAGCCAGTTCTGGCGGAAGTAATTTAATGAATCTTCGCTTTCGTGGGTCTTGTCACGCTGCATTAGGATATCCACTGCTGAAGCGGGGTCCTGTCCCTGAAAAAGTATCTTGTATAATTGTTGAGTAATTGGCATTTCTACGTTCATTTCTTGGGCCAGCTCATAAGCTGCTTTGCAGGTAGTCACTCCTTCTACCACCATGCCTACTTGTTCTAAGGCCTGGTCAAGGGTCTTCCCTTGTCCAATAAGTATGCCTGCTTTACGGTTCCTACTGTGCATACTGGTGCAGGTAACAATCAAATCTCCTATTCCACTGAGACCTGCAAAGGTTAAGGTTGCAGCACCCATAGCTACACCTAGTCTGGCCATTTCTGAAACCCCGCGAGTCATTAAAGCTGCTTTGGTGTTATCTCCATAGCCCAGCCCGTCACTGACTCCAGCTGCCAAAGCGATAATATTCTTCAGTGCACCTCCGGTTTCAACACCGATTATATCCGGATTGGTGTACACACGGAAATAAGGACCCATGAAGACATCTTGAATTCGCTCCGCTGCTTCCTTGTCTCCTGAGCTGCATGTGACTGTCGTGGGAATTTCCCGACCTACTTCTTCTGCATGGCTGGGTCCGGATAAAACGGCTACACGAGCTTCAGGAATCTCTTCTTCAATAACCTGAGAAAGCCGTTTATATGAATTCTCTTCCAAACCCTTTGCTGCACTAATTATAATAGGCCTGTCTACTGTGAAGCCTGCAATCTTCCTAACCGTACTACTGATTGCCTGAGAAGGCACAGTCAGTAAAATCAGCTCTTGACCATCAACCGCTTCTTTTATATCCAAACAAGGATTAATGTTGGAAGGCAAAGAAACCCCTGGTAAGTATCTTTTGTTTTCTTTATTCCTCAAAATGGCTTCGTATTCTTCCTTCAGGTAAACCCAAAGTTTTACCTCATAGCCCTTCTTTGCAAGAAGGACCGCCAACGCGGTCCCCCAACTTCCTGCACCCAACACTGCTATTTTACTTTCGTTGCTATTATTTTCGTTACTTTTGTTGTCTGATAACTGCTCTGTCATCAATTTTCACCTACCTTATATTTACTGATCACAGTTAAAGATAATAAATTATATGTAAGGAGCCTTTGCGCGAATGACTATCATCCTTAGCGAACATCAGCAGAAAATCCGTTAAGCAACTTCCACTGTTCGAATGCAATGAGTTTGGAAGTTGTAGGTTTTTTTGTTGATGTGAGCTTTAGGAATGATTCGTGAGTGCAACAGCGAGCGGAATATATTTTATTATCTTACAAAACTAACTGTGAGCAGTAACACCTCATGATCTCTTAAATGAGATTTTGTTTTCTTTTCCTTCCCATAGCCTTACTAAATTTTCCTTATGTCGGAGGATAGCCAACAATGCAATCACGAAACCTAACAATATAATTTTCAATGGTTCCTGATATGCAATCAGTAATACGGGGAACAAGACTGCTGCTGTAATTGAACCTAAAGATACAAACCTTGTCAGCAGCATCAATGGTACCACTACAGCAAACAAAATTAGTGCAATCTGAGGAAACAAAACAATAATTAACCCAAAGGAGGTAGCTATACCTTTGCCACCTTTAAAACTTAACAAAACCGGCCAATTATGGCCAACAACGGCCATTGTTCCAGCCAGCATTGCACCTACTCTATCACCTGTTATCCACAGACCTATGGCTGTTGCCAGCATCCCTTTGAGAATGTCAAAAACAAAAACAATTGCACCAGCTTTAGCCCCTAACACTCGAAAGGTATTGGTAGCGCCTGCATTTCCACTGCCATGTTCACGTATATCAATCTTAGCCATTAACTTGCCTACGAAATAGGAAGAAGCAAAGTTTCCTATCAAGTATCCAATTACAACTATTAAAATATATTTACCCATACTGCTTTCCCCCTACTTTGTTTTCTCTCTTAGTATAATGTGAAGAGGTGTCCCTTCAAGTCCAAAGGTTTTACGGAAATAGTTTTCCAAGTAACGCTTATAAGAATAATGCATGAGGTTCGGATCATTAACAAAAAGAACGAAGGTAGGCGGCTTTACAGACACCTGAGTTCCATACAAAATCTTCAGGCGACGTCCCTTGTCGGACGGCGGTTCATTTACAGCAATGGCATCAGCCAGACAATCATTTAGAACACCTGTAGAGATTCGGAAGGTGCATTGCTGGTAGACATAATTTATAAGCTCTGTAATCCGCTCCACACGCTGCCCGGTTTTTGCTGAAATGAATACGCTTGGAGCATAAGTCATGAAGCTTAAATCATTCATTAACCTTTGCCGATATTGGTTCATGGTATTGGTTTGCTTTTCAATGGTATCCCATTTGTTCATAACCAGAATAGAGCCCTTACCCTCTTCATGGACTAAGCCAGCAATTTTAGTATCCTGCTCTGTTACTTCCATGCTAGAGTCAATGACAATTAGTGCAACGTCGCAGCGACGGATTGCGCTTAAGGCACGAATAACACTATAACGCTCTAAGGTATCGTCTATCCGGCTTTTTCTGCGAATACCTGCTGTGTCTATAAAGACATATTTCTGACCGTCTATTTCAATAGGTGTATCAATGGCATCTCGGGTAGTTCCAGGTATATCACTGACTATAACTCTTTCCTGACCTAGTAAACGGTTAACCAATGACGATTTGCCCACATTAGGTTTGCCTACTACCGCTACGTGGATGACATCATCATCATCCTCTACCTGACCACCAGTTGGGAAGTGCTTTACTATTTCATCTAACATATCGCCGATCCCTCTTTTATGAGAAGCGGATATCGACATGGGATCCCCTATGGCAAGATTGTAAAACTCGTAGAGATTGGCTTCCTCTTCCTGAGTGTCAATCTTATTAACTGCTAGAACAATAGGTTTTTCTGATTTACGCAAAAGATCTGCCACATCCCGGTCCGTAGAGGTAATCCCCTCCTTGGCATCGGCTATAAAAAGTATAACATCCGCTGTTTCGATGGCAATTTCAGCCTGGTATTTCATCTGCTGCAATAATTCGTCCTGGCTGCCTGGTTCAATACCTCCAGTATCGATCATGGTAAAATGAGTATTTAACCATTCAGAATCAGCATATATTCTATCCCGAGTAACACCGGGAGTATCTTCAACTATTGAAATCCGCTTACCTGCCAACTGGTTGAACAACGTGGACTTCCCAACATTAGGTCTGCCTACAATGGCTACTATAGGTTTTGCCATTATCTCACCTCCTCAGAAGTTTCATTAAGTAATGCGTGTAAAAACTCGTCTCCACGTACGGGGACAGCAACAACTGGAACCTTTGCTTGTTCGCTGACCTGAGAGACTGTCATATCATCCAGGAATATATCCTCGCCCTTACGAAGCATAGCTTCGGGTATCAAAATTCGCTTACCCAGCTCTTTTCCCTGTATATCCTTTATTATATCACTACCGGTTACCAAGCCTGCTACGGTTACACTGGAACCAAAAACACGGTTTTCTACAGCAATTACCTGAATATTTGTGTTAAAATGCTGATTTACTCTACCTGCCATATCAGAAAGAATATGAAACGCAGATTTTCCAGTGACCACAGTCTGCCTTGCAAGAACCCTAGAATCAGCTATCTCCTTGTTTTTGAAATTCTTCATTGCTTCGGTGAAGGCATCATTAAATTCACCCATGAACTGCACTGTTAAACCTACTCCATTTTCAATCTGATGCATATCGTCGTAGGATTCAATGGAAGGGAAGGATTTCCCTGCTTTAACATAAAACTCATCGGATGCGTACACATATCCCGTTCCAATCTCGGAACGAAAGTATTCCTGCCACCGTTCAATTTGATCTACAACTTCTGCTGCTTGAGCTGGTGTAAAAGCTTGAACTATATCAAGGTTTTCCCTGTGACCAGTTAAGCCTACTGGAACCACAGCAACAGATTGTATGGAATGCCGCAACCTCCATAAATCTTCAAGTGTACGATCAAGCTCTGCGCCATCATTCCAATCAGGGCACAGAACAATCTGAGTATGCAGCTGAATTCCCTCGTCCGCCATGGCCTTTAGATACTTCAATACATCACCAGCGAACCTGTTGTTAAGCATCCTTTTTCGAAGCTCCGGATTGGTGGTGTGCACAGAAACATAAAGAGGACTGATATGTTTTTCAATAATACGACTTACATCGCAGTCCGAAAGATTGGTTAAGGTTATATAATTGCCTACTAAAAATGAAAGACGCCAGTCATCATCCTTGTAATATAAACTGTCCCGCATTCCCTCTGGAAGCTGATCTACGAAGCAAAAAATACATTTGTTTCTACATACACGCTGGCGATCCATAAGATCATGCTCAAATTTTAGCCCAAGGTCTTCTCCCGATTCTTTTTCCAGTTCGATTTCCCATTCTTCTTCTCCATCTGCTTTGAGTACGAGAAGGAGAAGTTCTTCACTTTCCATCCATTCAATGTAATCTATTACATCTATTATTGGGGTCCCATTGATTTCTAACAATGAATCTCCCTTGGCCAGCTGTAGTTCCTCCGCTATGGAGCCCTGCTGAACCTCTATAATTTTATGACCCTTTATGTCCATAGGGGGTCCCCCTCGGTTTTCTATTATTATCATCTGTCTTTAGTACCAGATGCTAATTCATCTTGCATACTCATTATCTTCTATAACGCCCTTCAAGTCAAGAAAAATCCGTTAGGTCCTTCAAAGAATTCTCTCTATCTTGAAGGTTTTCCTTTACCTCCTTTACTAGAGACAAGAACTTTGAATAGGTTCTTCGAATTCCCCAAATGGTAAGTGGCCTCCCTAGGGATATCAGTCCAAACTTACGGGTTGCAACCCCACCAATGGATGTGATTGGATGTAATTCTACTAAAGCGTTTACCAGCATAAAATCACTTTGATCCATATCGCATGCATTAAGATAACTTCTCATTGCCGGGATTACTAATGTCTTTACATTTTTCATTCCGATAATGTAAATGTCCCAGCCCAGTGCATCACAGCCCATGAAAACCGGTGTTCCTAATTTGTGATTGTCCATCTTATCATAAAAGGGCACCTTAGCAAACTCAGAGGGAGAAGGAATCCGATCATCAGGCAAATATCCCAGGTGTATAGATGCACAAGTAACGGAGGTGTGAGCACCTCCGTAGCAGCAATAAAACAGCTTCATTTTTAATCCCCACTCTTTCTGTGGTTTATCTTTAATTTATTTATAAATCATGTTAAAGATCCTTCACTACGTTTTGGTTGACAATGTCTTCCTTACGCATTTAGGATAAGCCTTGTAAAACCACTTTGTAAAAAGTTTTTCTTTTAACTCATGGTTTGAAAAGTAGGAACTTTGAAGAAACAAAGGCAAGAGCCCATCCAGGCTTTCGGTGGAGACAAGATGGACGGGCTCACTGATATCAAAAATATCGTTAATATGTTGTATTGCCCGAACCACCATTCCTCCGTGCCGTCTGCAACCCACGCTATAAACCTCGGAAAATTGGTCATCCATGCCCACGTAAATAATATTTCCAGTTTGTTCGCCATATCGGCGGCATAGCTCATATTGTCCAGCAATCCAGTTAGCTGGTGGCAACCTGTCTTTGGGATATAAACCAGTATGCAGGGCTGCCATGGTATAAGCTGCGTAAGTTCCCCAATAGCTGTAGTAGACAATTCGCATCAAATACCTCCCAGAACCTTGCGTTAATATGAAACTGACAGTCTACTTTCTACCGCCTTTGAATTTGGAGCTTAACTCCCTGCCTCCCATGCTGATGAACAGGAAGGCCACCACTCCGATAACTACTATTACCAGAAGCCAAACCATTCCGCTCCTGCCACCTGAGCCCTTAGGCTTTGACTCTGCTTCCTGGTTAATGGGTTTAATATCTATTTCTCTGTCCCTTTTCTTGTTATCTCTGTCCTTTTTTACTTCACCAGTCTTCTGGTCATGTTCCTTAGCCCTGCCTCCATACATGGCTTTTGAAACTACCTCTGCCATATAAGCTGAAGACTTCTGTGCTGCTTCCTTGCTGATCTCATGGGTACCCATCTCAAAAAGTAGAGAGCGCGGAGATAATTCCTGATTGTATCCACCTTTACCAATGAAAATATCCTTTATCAAACCTGGAAAGGTCTTATCTGCTATTGATTTTATTTTGTATGCCAGTTCTTGATTGGCATCCCTATTTTGATTGCGGAATGATATTCTCGATTCCCTGAGCCAAATCCGCCAACAGAACACCCATAATACCTGCAATAAATGATGCCCTTCGGGAACGTCCAAATAAGTATGCTGTTATACCTGCAATAATTCCATAAGCATAATTGGGATCAAACCACATAGTTTCAGGATCATGAGGTAGTAGTCTTCCCGCCAGGTAAATAGCGACTCCAGCTACCAATGAAGCTAATACAGCCCTGATTCTTTCCTTAGTCGTTCCTGCCTTAACAAATAGAAAGACTGCCAGAATAAGAGGAAGAATAGCTCCACCGACATTGATAGAGAATCGGTTTCCCAGATTAATATCTGGTAACAAACCACCAACAAATATTCCAGTCATAAAAAGCAATGCAGTTTTGTCGTTAAGCCGCATCCTGTCCAGAACTTGATGTCCCACGCCAAATAAAACTAATATACTTGCCACAACCAGGAGAGTTAATCCTATGGGCATAATTCTGTCACCTCTTTTATTTTCAATTGAATGCGAAATTATCTTACCCTGACAAATCCACTTGTATGCTTCCCAAGACAACTACCAAAAATTGAAAAAGCTAGTATTCAACAAAACATCAAATACTAACTTTCTATTTTTATTCTTTTTATTTTATGCTTTTTCTTTTACTACTCTTTTGCTGTAATCTAAAAAATTACTTGTCCTTCAATAATTTGTTCAATTCATCCATAAAGGTATTTATGTCCTTGAATTGGCGATATACGGAAGCAAAACGAACGTAAGCCACTTCATCCAACTCCCTTAGCTTATCCATAACCATTTCACCAATGGCCTGGCTGGAAATTTCTCTCTCCAGAGAATTATACACCTGCTTTTCAATATCCTCAACGGTAGCTTCCAATCTGTGGATGGACAGTGGTCGTTTTTCACATGCCCGTAATAGACCAGACATGATTTTGTTGCTATCGAATGCTTCCCGTCGGCCATCCTTCTTAACTACCAAAATAGGAAGGTTTTCAATTTTTTCATAAGTAGTAAAACGCTTAGCACAGCCGATGCATTCCCTTCTTCTTCGAGTAACCGACCCCTCATCTGTGGGTCTAGAATCTATCACCTTGCTGTCCAATGTAAAACAAAATGGGCACTTCATTTCTGGGGTCCCCCTCTCTCTCCTTCCAGAACTGCTCTGTACCCATTATATTACTATTTTGCACTTTCGTCCAATCATTTTAAGATCCTTCGCTGCGCTCTGGATGACATATGTTACTATTCATAACAAAATAATAAATCATATGTAACTAGCCTTTGCGGGAACGACTAACATTCTTAGCGAAGATCAGCAGAAAATCCGTTAAACAACTTCCGCCTGTTTGAACGTAGTGAGTTCGGAAGGTGTAGGATTTTCTGATGAGCGAGCTGTAGAATGATTCGTGATCGCAACAGCGAGTGGAATAGATTTATTATTAATGACATTACCCAAGAATTCTAGATTCAACATCCACTAATATTACATCGTCACCGATTTTTTTAATCTTCTCCCAGGTAATTACCACATCATCCTCTTCTTTAAGTAAGCCCAAAAAACGGCTGGCACCGGGTACAACAATAGCAGTTATTCTGCCTTCACTAAGATTAAATTCCATATCAACGATGTTTCCCAGACGTCTGCCATCCCGGACATTTATAACTTCCTTCGTTCTGAAATCCGATGATTTTGGCACCGTAATCACCTCGCTCCACTACAATCTTCTCCTTCTATCCTATTAAGATAGAAGGGAAAAGATGACGAGGAAATACTCAAATATATTTACGCATGTGGTTTAAAGCTGTTTTTTCAAGTCTTGATACTTGTGCTTGTGAGATACCGATTTCCTCGGCTACCTCCATTTGAGTTCGTCCATCAAAGAACCTTAGGGTAAGAATCAATTTTTCCCGGTCATTCAGTTTCTTCATAGCTTCTTTTAAGGCAATTCCCTCCAACCAGGTTTCGTCTTGAGTCTTTTCGTCTTGAATTTGATCCATTACAAATATGGCATCTCCGCCATCATGATAGATGGGCTCAAACAATGAAATTGGATCTTGAATTGCATCTAGGGCAAACACAACTTCTTCCCTGGGCATTTCCAACGCTTGAGCTATCTCAGATACTGTTGGTTCCTTGGAATTTTTAAAAATCAATTGTTCTCGAACCTGCAATGCTTTATAAGCTATATCTCGCAGAGAACGGCTGACCCGAATAGAATTGTTGTCTCGAAGATATCTTCGAATTTCCTCGATAATCATTGGTACAGCATAGGTGGAAAATCGAACATTATGAGAGGTATCGAAATTGTCAATGGCCTTAATCAGCCCAATACAACCGACCTGAAACAAATCATCTACGGATTCACCTCTATTATTGAATCGCTGGATTACACTGAGCACCAGTCTTAGATTCCCCTGTATAAACTCTTGTCTTGCACTTTCGTCTCCGGCATGCATCCGCGAAAACAGCTTCATCATTTCCTCATTAGTGAGAACAGGAAGCTGCGATGTATTTACGCCACAAATTTCTACTTTATTCGTGAGCATGCATTTTCCCTCCATCCCTGATCCTGTAAAAACAGGATGTCCTTCTAAAGTTGGAACTTGCTGACAATTTTAATTCGAAAAACCCGGTAGTGCATCTTCAGC
>CAYFSR010000099.1:0-9175 GCA_964345785.1 uncultured Eubacteriales bacterium
CCTAATAAATCTATATTATCATATTAAACCGATAAAGTGAATGAATAGATAAAAAAAGTGCTTACCCGCAGTAATGCTTTTTAGCTGCGGATAAGCACTTTAAATATGCTTCTAGCTCTTCAAGGCTGTATTCTACCGTATTGCTCTAATACTTATTTCTCTTATAATATACTTCCTTGGTCTTCTTTATCTTCTATTTGCTTGTCTTGATCAACATCATCTTCTTTACTATCCTGAACGATTTCCAATTTTGATACGGATACCTCATATGCGACCTTGTCAACTACATCTCCGCTGGCGTATCGTTTCTGATATTCCCGGCTTTGAATCCGTCCCCAAACCTTTATATTGTCTCCAACTTCCAGGGTCTGGCAGAACCTGGCATTCCTGCCCCGTGCTATAGTGGGGATATAGTCAGATTTGTTGTAAGCACGATTTACCGCAATCAATAAATCTGCTATTTCTCGCTTGAAGGGAGTAGTCCGATAAATGGGAGCTTTGCACACAAACCCGTTAAGAAATATCTGATTGGGGTTCTTAAGCTCTTCAGTAAGATTTTTTATCTCCCTGACAAAGACTGTTAACAAGAGCCTGTTATTTCCATCTACCAGTTTGTTATAGGAGCGAAATTGGCCTGTTATCGCTACCTCTACCCAATTATTATCCGATGTATACTCTGTCATACCCGGTCCCTCTCCCTTCACTTTTCTAATGTGGACAAATCTAACACTATACCTATTCGAATCAAATGCAATTTATTACCCTTCTGGTTCTATTTCTATGGGGATTTGTCTGCCTGCATGATCCATTTTATAGTTTTCTTTGTATATAAGCTCAGAAATCGGTACTATTGAGTAACCATCTGCCAGAAGTGTATCCAGTATCTGTGGCAGGGCTTCAAGTATGTATTTGGCATTGTTGTGAAAGAGAACTATGGATCCCTTATCTACTTTTTTTGTTACCCGGTCAACCATAGGCTGGACGCCTAATTCCTTCCAGTCTAATGAATCAACATCCCATTGTATTACATGAAAATTCAATTCCCTGCAGGTTTGGATAAGGCGATCATTGTAGTTACCAAAGGGAGGCCGTATGAGCTTTACACTCCTATCGCCAGCCAGGTCTTCTATTTTCTTTTGTGTAGTTAAGATTTCCTTGACTATTTGCTCTTGGCTTAACTTGGACATTTCAGGATGGGTGGTGGAGTGATTGGCTACTTCATGGCCTCGTCTTGCCATCTCCTCCACTCTCTCCGGATATTTGTCAACCCAAAATCCCACTAAAAAAAAGATGGTTTTAATATCCCTTTCCTCAAGGATATCCATGATTTTGGATGTAAATTCCGCCCCCCAGGCTGCATCAAAGGATATTGCTATTTTCTTTTCATCCGTTTGTACTGAATAGATTGGCAACTCTTTTTTTACATTAAGAAATACACCTACAGCATCGCTTTTATTAGCGTTTACGAAGGTTATGGATAGAAGTATTAACATAAATGTTGCCAGAAGCCGGCGAGCTTGAATTTTAGATAAATAGATTAATCTCACAGAAAACACCTCGATATTAATCTATTGTCAAATGAAGATAGATATGACAATAAACAACGATGTAAAAAAAGAAACCCACGACGGGGTTTCTTAAATCCTTTACTAGTTCATGATGGCAAAAATAGTTATTGTTCAAAAACACTTATTCTTATGACAATAGTGTTTGGCTAATTGTTATTTTGGTATACATTTATTACTTCATTGTCCATTAGCACCATGGCAACGGATTGCCCCTTATCACTTCGCTTTTCAATAGGCAAACTTTCTAAATCTAATAGGGTAGTAGTACCATCGTTTTGTATAAGGATAACATCGTAAGGCTCCTTAATGTAAAATCCTTTGACAATAGAACGACCGTTGGAACCATTACGAGCGAAAGTTATGGTTTTAAATCCGACCCCTCCACGGCCTTGTCTCTCATAGTCAACAACAAGGGTCCGCTTGGCAAAGCCACGATTGGTAATAACAATTAGCTCCCCTTCTTGATCAATTTCTCCGGCATATACAACATGGTCATTCTTTTTCAGTTGTATAGCTTTTACTCCCATGGTAGCCCTGCTGGTAGGGTTAACTTCGCTGCCTCGGAAGCAAATGCTCATACCGCCGGCAGTAGCAAACAATACATCTGCATTGCCATGAGTTAATTCTACAGCTATAACCAAATCATCCTTCTTCAAGCGGCAGGCTTGGAGTTTGGTAACTCTGGAGTCGTATTCCTTCAATAGGGTGCGCTTTATCATACCTTCTTGAGTGTAAAACTGTACATACCTCTCTTTATCTTCAGGAGAATCAAAATTATCTACAGTGATCACTCCAACTACACGTTCAGACTTTTCAAAGCCAGGCAGAATGCTTATCAGCTGCACGCCTTTGTCACGCCATTTAGCCTCAGGAATGTCTTTACAGGTAATACCGTAGCAGTTACCTGCATCAGTAAAGAACAGAACTCGATGATTGGTGACAGACTCCTCCAAAAACTCGATATAATCCGTTTCCCGAGCATTTCCTAGCTCTGCTTCACGGTTAGAGCGCTGGTAAGATATCAACGGAACTCGCTTCACATCCTGATTACGGGTCAATGATATGATAACATCCTCTATTTCTATTAAATCTTCAGTTTTTATTTCTGCTATTGAACCATCCTCATAAATTACTGTACGTCGTGGATCTGCGTATAGTTTTTTAATTTCTAACAGCTCTGTCTTGATAACTTTAAGCAATTTAGCCTCCGAGGAAAGAATAGCTGTTAACTGGGCAATCAGCTTTTGTACCTGAGCATATTCCTTCTCCAAGTTAATTACCTCTAAATTGGTTAGCTTTTGGAGTCGCATATCTAAAATAGCCTGGGCTTGAATTTCGGTTAGACTAAATTCACCCATTAACCTGGTTCTTGCTTCCTTAGTATTTTTAGAGGAACGGATTATAGCTATAACCTTGTCTATATTATTAATTGCAATAATTAGGCCTTCTAGAATATGCTCTCTAGCCTTTGCCCTGTCTAAATCATACTGAGTCCTTCTGGTGACAACATCCTTTTGATGCTTTATGTAATATTCTAAAATATCTTTTAGGCCCAGTTGACGAGGTCTTCCGTCGGCAATAGCTACAATATTTACACCAAAGGTTATTTGGAGATCGGAATATTTGTAAAGATAATTAAGAATCTTCTCCGCATCTCCATCTCTTTTTATTTCTATAACAGCACGAATGCCGTCCCTATCGGATTCATCTCTAATATCAGAAATGCCCGTAAGTACTCCTTTTCTTTCTTCGCTGAGACGGAGAATTTTCTCCAAAAGGGTAGCTTTGTTAACCTGATAAGGCACTTCTGTAATAACCAATTGCTTTTTGCCGCCTGAGATATTTTCTATATCTACCTTAGAGCGAAGTAGTACTTTGCCTTTTCCAGTTTCGTAGGCTTTCTGTATTTCCTCAGTGCCAACTATTATACCTCCCGTTGGAAAATCTGGACCGGGAATTATCTTAAGCAATTCTTCTATGCTGGTCTCTGGCTTATCCATAACGGCAATTACACCATCAATTACTTCTCCTAAATTATGAGGAGGTATATTGGTGGCTAAACCAACGGCAATACCAGAGGAACCGTTAACTAGCAGATTAGGATAGCGTCCTGGCAGAACATCCGGCTCTTTCATGCTGTCATCAAAGTTAAAACTGAAGCTTACAGTATCCTTATCTATATCTCTCAGCAGCTCTAATGCCAGAGGGGTCATTCTGGCTTCTGTGTAACGCATGGCAGCAGCAGAATCGCCGTCAATGGAGCCAAAATTTCCGTGACCATCGACTAGAGGGTATCGCATATTAAAGTCCTGAGCCATACGTACCATGGCATCATATATGGAAGTGTCTCCATGGGGATGATATTTACCCAGGGCGTCTCCCACGATTCTAGCTGATTTCTTATGAGGCTTGTCCGGAGTAAGGCTCAATTCCTGCATAGTATAAAGAATACGCCTCTGAACAGGCTTTAATCCATCCTCAACTCTGGGAAGAGCCCGTTCCATAATGACATACTCTGCATAGGGCATCATGGATTCATGCATAACATTTTCTAGAGGCTTATGAAAAACTTTATCTGGATTTTGAATATAATTTTCTTCCTTCTTTTTCTTTGCCATGAATTACACCCCCATTTCCTTAATGATATCTGTTTTGTTAAAGTCAGCATAATTGATGATATATTCCCGCCGGGAATCCACTTTGTCACCCATAAGGATTGTTATAAGCTTGTCCGCCTCTGCAGCGTCATCAATATCAACCTTAACAATAGAGCGTTTGGAAGGATTCATGGTAGTTTCCCACAGCTGTTCCGGATTCATTTCTCCAAGACCCTTGTATCGCTGAACGGAATATCCCTTACCCATTTTCTTCGCACTTGCTGTCAGTTCTTCATCATTGTAGCAATAGTCTACCTTATTACCTTTTGAAACCTTATACAATGGAGCTAACCCTATGTATACATGACCATTGGTAATGAGCTCCTTCATATAACGGAAGAAGAAGGTTAGCAAAATCGCGCGGATATGTGCACCATCCTGGTCAGCATCTGCCATAATTATAACCTTGTTATATTTTAAGTTCGCTATATTAAAATCTTCGTCTATACCGGTTCCCAAGGCAGAAATAATGGTACGAAACTCAACATTGGCCAAAACTTGATCCAGACGTTTCTTTTCAGCATTTAAAGGTTTTCCCCGTAAAGGTAGAATAGCTTGAAACTGCCTGTCCCTTCCCTGCTTTGCAGAACCCCCTGCAGAGTCACCCTCTACTAAAAACAGCTCGTTGATCTTAGGATTTCTTCCAGTGCAACTGGCCAACTTACCTACCAGTGGCGCACCCTCCAAGCTGTTCTTTTTACGGGTTATATCCTTCGCCTTTCTGGCTGCCTCTCTTACCTTGGCTGCACTGAGGGCTTTTTCCAAAATAACTTTTAGAGTTTCCTGGTGATCTATATCTTCTAAATAAATCTGAAGATTTTCTGCTACTATAGCCTCCACAGCGGTTCTAGCTTCTGTGTTACCCAGCTTGGTTTTGGTTTGACCTTCAAATTGGATATTGTGCATTTTTATTGAAAGTACGGCTGTCATGCCTTCCCTGAAATCTTCTCCAATTAAGCCGCCGTTTTTTCCTTTAGAGTTCATTTTCTTTACGAAGTCGTTTAGCACCTTGGTAACAGCTGTTTTGAAGCCTGTCTCGTGTGTGCCGCCTTCGCTAGTAGGAATATTGTTAACATAGGAAAAAATGCTTTCAGTATAGGAATCAGTGTACTGTATGGCTATCTGAGCCTTTATATCGTCCCGCTCGCCTTCAAAATATATGACTTCTGAATGTACCGCAGATTTATCTTCATTTAGATACTCAACAAAGTCGACTAATCCTCCAGAGTAGTGAAAGGTCTTGCTCGTTGGTTTTTCTGGTCTTTCATCGGTTAAAGTCATTTTAATGCCTTTATTAAGAAAGGCTAAGTCTTTCAATCTTTTGGCAATTGCATCCACGTTCATGTTGATGTCTTCAAATATTTCATCATCAGGTAAAAAGGTGATTTTTGTTCCCCGTAAATCAGTGGGTCCTAATTTTTCCAGCTCTGTTACTGGCTTCCCCACAAACTTCTTTCCATCTTTTTCGTAACTTTCATACCTTTGCCTGTATGCCTGTCCATCAACATGGACCTCTGCTTCCAACCATCGAGACAGGGCATTTACTACAGAAGCTCCAACACCGTGAAGTCCTCCTGAATAGTTGTAGTTACTGTCATTAAATTTACCACCGGCATGAAGTTGAGTAAAAACAACCTGTACCCCTGGAATCTTCATGGTATCATGCATTCCTACAGGTATACCTCGTCCGTCGTCTATTACCGTAACACTATTATCGCTGTGTAGGATAACATCGACGGTAGTGGCAAATCCATTAGCTGCTTCGTCAACCCCATTATCAACAATTTCCCATAATAGATGATGAAGCCCCCGTAAACCTGTGGTGCCTATATACATACCCGGGCGCATACGAACTGCGTCCAGGCCTTCCAATACTTGTATGTCATTTGCTTCGTAGGTCTTGGTCATATAGGTAGTAGTCCTCCCCTTTATAGAACAAACGTTCCTCTTGTGTTTATTTTCCATTATATCATGATTTTCTCGGCAAGCAAGCGTAGCGCTAATTTTATCTCATTTTTTACTGCTATATTATCTTCCTTGATATCTGCATCAATGAGAGTGGCTGTTGCTTCTTCACCGCCCAATTTACCGATAGCCCATGCGCTATGAGCTCTTATAACTTCATTAGGATACTTTAGTGTCTCAGTAAGGAGCGGAACATAGGACTGATCTCCAGAATTCCCAGCAACAATAATAGCCATGGAAAGCACCTTTTGAGGCCGAGCATAGTTATTTCCCACTGTCTGGGCAATTGGTGTCATCTGTTTCTTCAATCCAGTTTTGGCATTAACTAATATGGCCCTGATATCATAGATTTCCTGTCCTTTTTGTGCTGTACTATCCATGTTAATCAGTTTGCTGTTTTTGGGGCATACAAACTGACAATCCTCGCATCCCAACATACGGTTACCGATTTTCTCCCTTATGTCGATAGGTAGTATATCCGATGACCCCATATGGTATCTTAAACATTTGCTGATGAGAATAACCCCATCATCTGAAATAGCCTGTGTAGGACAGGTATCTATACATCTTCTGCAACTTCCACAATCAGACATTTCCTCTTTATCTGACATATCCCGTTTAGACATATCATGTTCCAATGTATCATATTCCGCCACATCCAACTCCAATTTAGCATTAGTGAGTATCGTGTGGAGTGTAATAAATGAACCAAATACAGGATGATAAATAAGACCGTTTTTACCATATTTTCCGAGTTCATTCTGAAAAGCAATACGCTTGGCTGGAATTGCTGCATCTACAACTACTTCATAGCCCTCATCGGTCAAAATTTCTCCTAACTCCTTCATGGCTTCTCTGCCTTTAGGGTATGCCTGGTAGTGAGCACTGTAACGGCCTTGTCCTTGAGAAATAGTCTGATTAAAAGGCTGATAGGGATATACAGCTACAATGATTGTCTTTGCCCCTGGCATAATAGTGCTGCAATCGCCTGTCAAGCCTCTAGATTCCCAATAATTCTCTGTAGCAGGGTCAAGGCTTTGTCTGATCTTAATATCATCGTCCCATGAGGTTAAGGGTACAGCTGGTTGAAAGGATACTTGATGAAACCCTAATTCTGTTGCTTTTTGCTTGATTTGCCTCTTCATGCCCTCACCCCTTTTCTTTTACATTCGTAAGTATAACAAAATTCACGGATTACGTCTATAAACTGGCTAATAATTAAGATAATTGAGAACCGGCCCTCAAAGGAAAAAGAAGAACCGGCCTTTGGCCGGTTCTGGTTTTACTTTAGAATTTCTTTCTGGGAGTGTAGTGAGTATGCAGTAACTCGTGAGCCTTGTGGCTGTTTGGCTCTCCCAGATACTCTTTGTATACCTTCATTACTGATTCGTTCTCATGGGATTTTCGAACCGGCAACGAACGATCTTCGTCGTAGATGGCTGAAGCACGTTTTGCACGAACATCTATATCCATCTGCACCTGTGCAGGTACGATAGGCTGTCCTCCACCGGTTACACATCCACCTGGGCAACCCATGACTTCAATAAAGTGATATTCTTTCTCACCGGATCTTACCATATCCATAAGGATTTTGGCATTGCCAGTTCCATGAGCAACAGCTGCTTTAACAGTGATGTCACCTAAAGGTACTTCTACTTCCTTTACGCCCTCCAAGCCTCGAACTGCATGGATTTCCAGGTTTTCCAACGGCTTGCCTGTAACAATTTCAGCTACAGTTCTTAAAGCAGCTTCCATAACGCCGCCAGTAGCACCAAAGATAACAGCAGCTCCAGTGGAGTCGCCTAAGGTGGGATCAAAGTCTTCATCATCAAGCTTCAAGAAGTTAATTCCAGCCTGTTTAATCATCTTAGCCAATTCTCTGGTTGTCAAAACAACGTCAACATCCGGATAACCAACTGCCTGCAGCTCAGGTCTTTGGGCTTCGAACTTCTTAGCGGTACATGGCATAATGGATACGACATATATATTGGCAGGATCTTGATTGGTCTTTTCTGCGTAATAGGATTTTACCATAGCCCCCATCATTTCATGAGGAGACTTGCAGGTAGAAAGATTATCAAGTAAATCAGGATAATTATGCTCACAATATTTGATCCAGCCCGGGCTGCATGAAGTAATCAGAGGTAGATTTTCACCTTTCTTCAGTCTGCCCAATAGCTCGGTACCTTCTTCCATGATTGTAAGGTCAGCAGCAAAGTCAGTATCAAATATTCGATCAAAGCCCAATCTACGAAGAGCTGCAACCATCTTTCCGGTAACCCTGGTACCAATTGGCATGCCAAACTCTTCACCAAGGGCTACACGCACAGCAGGTGCTGTCTGAACCACTACATGAAGATTGGGATCATTGATGGCATCCCATACCTTTTCTGTATCGTCTTTTTCTCTTAGTGCACCAACTGGGCACGCTTCAATACACTGACCACAGTTAATGCAGTTTACATCTGCCAGGCTCTTGCTGTAAATAGGCTCAACAATTGTATTAAAGCCTCGCTCTGTTGCACCTATAGCACCGATTCCCTGTACATTTCTACAAGTAGATACACATCTTCGGCAAAGAATACATTTATTAGGATCACGCACGATTGAGGTAGAAACCTCATCTACAGCATAATTGACTTGTTCGCCTTCATAGCGAATATCATTTACACCCAGTTGGGTGGATAGTGTTTGCAGTTCACAGTTCTCACTTCTGACACAGGTCAGACACTTGCGATCATGATTGGACAGGATTAATTCCATATTTGTTTTCCTGGCCTCTCTAATGGCAGGTGTGTTGGTCCGAATTTCCATTCCCTCTCCTACGGGGAAAACACAGGAAGCCTGTAAGCTTCTAGCGCCTTTAACTTCAACCAGACACATACGACAGGCACCGATTTCATTGATTCCCTTCAGATAACATAAGGTGGGTATCTGGATGTGGGCGTACCTAGCGGCTTCCAATACCGTGGTTCCCTGAGGCAC
>CAYFSR010000100.1:0-8861 GCA_964345785.1 uncultured Eubacteriales bacterium
TAAAAGCACTCCTATACCCTTCACCTTAGTACCATGCCTTCCTGTCCTTCGATTACCTTACCTATTGAATAGGCCGGATAACCAGATTCCTTCAAAGAAGCTATAATATCTTGCTCTTCATGCGGCTCACATGCCAGTACCATTCCAATTCCCATATTAAACGTGTTAAACAAGCTTTGTTCCTGCATTTGACCTGCTTCTTTCAATATGTGGAATATAGGAGGAATCGGCCAGCTGTCCCTTTTAATCTCAGCGCTTAAGCCCTGAGGAAGCATTCTTGGAATGTTTTCAATGAATCCGCCTCCGGTAATGTGTGACAAGCCTTTTATTGAAAAATGCTTTATTAGCTCCAAGATTCCTTTAACATAGATTCGTGTTGGCTTTAGCAGCTCTTCTCCTATTGTCATTCCTAATTCTTCATTGTATTCGTTGAGACGGTTACTCTCTTCCATTAAGAGCTTTCGTACCAATGAAAATCCATTACTATGCACCCCATTAGATGCTAGTCCTATTAAAGAATGCCCTGGCTTGATGCTAGAGCCATCTATGATTTTCTTTCGATCTACCAAACCAACAGCGAAGCCAGCTACATCATATTCTCCCAATTTCTAAAAGCCTGGCATTTCAGCAGTTTCTCCACCAATGAGAGCACAGCCGGAATCGATGCAACCTTGCGAAATACCCTTTACTATTTCGGCTACTTGCTGGGGAAACAGCTTACCTACTGCAATATAATCTAAGAAGAATAGTGGCTTGGCTCCTTGACATACCAAGTCATTAACACACATGGCAACACAATCAATGCCTATGCTGTCATGACGTTCCATGGTGAAGGCAATCTTTAATTTGGTTCCCACTCCATCGGTTCCCGCTACTAAGACAGGTTCTTCAACACCTGTCGTGTCCAGAGAAAACAATCCTCCAAAGCCGCCTAACCCACCAATAACATTAGGTGTATGGGTTTTTGTTACATATTGCTTCATTTGACGTACTGCTTCATAACCTGCTTCTACATCTACTCCAGAATCTTTATAGTTAATTTCCATGTCCATTTACCTCCGGTACATGTATTTTTATTTCCATGAGTTATTTTTAATAATTGATTCCCTATTCCTTGTCGATTTTTACATCTGTGGGATAGTTTCCACTAAAGCATCCTCTACAAAAATCGCAGCCACTGCCCTCTACAGTTTTCAAAAGGCCTTCTTGGCTAAGATAACCCAGAGAATCTGCTCCAATAATTTTGCAGATTTCATCTACTTGATAGGAATGTCCAATTAATTGGTCTGAGGTTTCTATATCTATTCCATAAGGGCAGGGAAATCGCACAGGTGGTGAGCTGATACGCATATGTACCTCTTTGGCTCCGGCCAGGCGCAGCATCTCAACAATTTTCTTACTGGTAGTGCCTCTAACTATAGAATCGTCAATTACTACAATGCGCTTTCCTCTTACAATTCGTCTTAGGGCATTTAGCTTAACTCGTACCCCTTGCTCCCTCAAGCGCTGGTTAGACTTAATAAAGGTTCTGCCTACATAACGGTTCTTTATAAAACCTTCTCCAAATTGTATTCCAGAAGCTTCTGCATATCCTAAAGCAGCGGTTGTTCCTGAATCTGGAACCCCTACCACTAGGTCAGCCTCTACTGGATGTTCAGCTGCCAATCTGGCTCCTGCGTCCTTTCTTGCCATATAGACACTGATTCCATCAATGGTGCTATCTGTACGAGCTATATAAACGAATTCGAAAATACATAAAGCTGAACTTAAAGGAATTGGTGTCTGAATGGATGTTAGACCATCCTTATCGATAATAATAAGCTCTCCTGGTTTTACGTCTCTAATGTAATCTGCTCCTATAGTGTCAAAAGAACAGGTTTCCGAGGCGATCACATATGAATTTCCAAGTCTGCCTAAGGCTAAAGGACGAATACCAAGAGGGTCGCGAATAGCTACTAGCTTATCTTCAGTCATAAAGAGCAGAGCATATGCACCTTGGATCATGCTGATCATCTTTTTCAGTGCATCCTCCAGCCCTAAATCTATACTCCTTGCAATTAGATTAGCGATTACTTCAATGTCCAAATTGGTCTGAAATATGGTACCTGTCTCTTCTAGTTCCCTTCTTAAATCATCGGCATTTGACAATCGTCCGTTGTGGGCTAGAGCCATGGAACCCTTTTTATACTTGGTAACCAAAGGTTGAGCATTAGCGTGCATTCTATCTCCGGACGTTGTATATCGTATATGTCCAATTGCTGCCTTTCCACCACTAAGGGAAGCCATTGCATTATCATCAAAAACCTCAGTAACCAGACCCATTCCTTTGTGATATATAATTTCGCTGCCATTGGCAACTGCTATACCTGCACTTTCCTGTCCCCGGTGTTGAAGAGCATAGAGTCCAAAGTATACAATCTCTTGTACATCTAAGCCATCTTGATCAAATATGCCAACCATCTGTGTTCCTCATTTCTTTGTCCAAACTCTCTAAGTGTATCATGTCAAAACTGCTAACTATTTATTTACGAATTCAATTCTTCTACTGCCTTTTGAATGAGCTGATCCTTTTCTATAACCTGTTCTGCCATATCCTCTTTGTATTCCTTTAACCTCTCTTTTAGGTCATCGGAACCAATAGAAAGAATTTGAATGGCCAATAAGGCGGCATTTTCAGCACCATCAATTGCAACAGTAGCCACAGGTATGCCTTTGGGCATTTGGACCATTGATAAAAGAGAATCCAACCCATCCATGGTGGAGGATTTTATTGGCAGACCGATAACCGGTAAAATGGTATAAGCAGCAATAACCCCTGCAAGGTGAGCCGCCTTACCAGCTGCAGCAATAATTACACCAAAACCATTCGCCTCTGCTTTCCTGGCAAATTCCTCTGCCTGGTAGGGTGTACGGTGAGCGGAAATAACACGAACTTCCGTTTCAATATAAAATTCTCTTAATATTTTAATGCATTTCTTTAGAATGGGAAAATCAGAATCGCTGCCCATGATAACTGCTGCTTTTAATGCGTTGGCCATGAAGAATACCTCCTAGCATGTTCAAAATCAATTTTCGGTATAATATGAGTTATTTCTTACATTCCTAATATACCAAAGCCGTTTATACTTGTCAATGAAATTTACGAACATTTTTGATGAATAAGTAATTAATGTTCGGATTTTGGTTTTTTTGTTTCGTATACGAATATTCTGGTTATATTTTATTATGTACATATAACCTGCGCATCGTAAGTTATGGTTATAGCTTAATGCAAAACTATGAAATTTATAAGCCTAAAAAGTTTATAAAAAATAATAAAAATGAAAGAGAGGTTATTACATGACGTATTTAGAAATGCTATGGACATCCTTTTTCGAGTCACTACCCAATGTTTTTTCAGCAATACTCCTGTTGATTCTCGCACTCATTGTCGCATATCTTGCAAAGAGGATAGTCACAAAACTTTTGAAAATGGTGAACGTTGACAAGTACACTGAAAAGATCGGCCTTGCTGATGAGGCTACAGGGAGCTCGGTAGAATTTATAGGGAAGCTGGTATTCCTAATTGTCTTCCTCCTATTCCTGCCAGGGGTGCTTGATAAGCTTGGAATGCAAAATGTATCTGCACCTATCACCTCCATGGTTTCTCAATTTCTGAACTATATCCCCAATATATTGGCTGCAATAGTAATCCTGGTAGTTGGATTATTTATAGCAAAGCTAATTCGACAGTTGCTTACTCCAATACTAAGAAGGCTAAATGTAGATAAGATTCAGGAGAAAGCTGGAATTTCCACAACAGAAAATACCACAGTCTCCTCTGTAATTTCCTATTTAGTATATGTATTAATTCTTATTCCAGTTGCTATAGCCGCTTTGCAGGTACTTAACATTTCAGCAATCTCCGAGCCTGCCATTGCCATGCTGGATAAAATTATACTTTTCTTACCTAATATATTTGCTGCTATTGCTATTATTATTATTGGCCTGTTTATTTCTAAAATCGTGGGCAAGCTGTTAACTGAAATTTTAGCAGGTGTTGGAACAGATAAATTAGTAGAAAAAATTGTTCCTGAGGATAAGACCAAATTAAGAAGCTTCTCCTTGTCAAAAGGCATTGGCGATTTAGTTAAATACATACTAATTTTATTGTTCTTTGTAGAAGCAATTAATATACTAAAGCTTCAAGTGCTTCAGGCAGTAGGGGCTGCAATAATTGCTTACTTGCCATTAGTTATTAGTGCTATTATAATTATGGGTGTTTCTCTGTTTGTTGCCAGCTGGGTAGAAAGCTTACTCTTAAAGAAATTTACAGATATGAAAATCGCAGCCTTTGTAGTTAAAGCTGCTATTATAACCCTTGCTGTGTTCATGACATTGAATCAACTGGGAATTGCCACCTCCATTGTTAATGCAGCCTTTATAATTGTTCTTGGTGCAGTTGCAGTAGCTTTTGCCATTTCCTTTGGAGTTGGAGGGCGAGATGCTGCTAGCAACGTACTAGAGGTACTTCAGAAAAAGCATTGCTCAGAATGTGCTGATAGCGAAGATAGTGCAAGCGCGGAAAGTGCCGAAGCCGTAGAATAAAAATAAGATTATAATTTCAGATTTAAAAATTTGCAGGGGCAGACGAATTCGTCTGCCCCTACATATATCCGTATTCTGTATCCCGTATCCGTATCACGTACCCAGTATCTAGTATCCAGTATCACTCGTTACTCCCTATAATTACTCGCTTGAGCCTCGAACAATTCATGGTAAAGATTGTGGCCTTTCATCAGGTTCCAGGCTCTCTATTACACGACTTCTATCAATATCCGCGTCTGTGGCTGCAACATTTTCTGCTATGGTAAGACCTGGCGGTATAATTATCAGCTCTGCGTGAAACCTTTTTTAACTCTTCTCTACGCGCATGTTTATATATGGTGACATTTTTCTGAACCAGATAAAATACAATTACAAATAGTACCCCGACTAGAGCAATCCATGGACTTACCAGTATTAATAAAACACCAAGCAGGACAACTGAAATAAAGGTTCCCCCCATCTCAAAAATTCTATGGTAAGTTCCTTCAAGGCCTGAATTGTTGCTTTGCAAGCTTCGATCCCAGTTACCTATGTCGTCCAAGAATGAAGAATTTTCAAACAATCCATAATCCATCGTCATAAACTGTTCCATTGCTTTGTTTAGAGCCCCCATCCGCAAGCCCATAAAATATGAGTAGTTGCGGTGCTTCAATTGGGATGAAACTGAGGAGCAGATGAAAAACACAACAGAATAGATCCCAGCTGCTAGTATTAACCTTTCAGGCTTTGCATCCGGGAGGGCCAATAAACGCACAAGGGTATACACAATAAACACTGAAAGAAGTGGAAGGATTCCATTAGTAATAGCATATCCAATAGAAGCAGTTACAATTTTTACATTCTTAAGCACAGGGCGATACATCTCCCTCAAGATATCAAAGAGTCCATGTTTTTCTGTATGAAGATACTGCTTTCGTACTTCTTTGTCGAGTAAATCAATTGCAAGGTTTTTTCGTTTGCCTGCTTTTTGCTTGTCAAATTCTTCTATTTGCATTGTCATTCCTCCAGTCTACTCCTGTCTGCCATATGATTAAGTGTTTTAGACAGCTCTGTAAGCTCATCTGCATTAAGGTTATAGTAACTTCTTCTGCCTTCTATGCTGACTCCAACCAGCCCTACCTGAAGAAGATGATCGAGATGATGAGAAAGTGTGGCTGCAGTTAATTCCAGCCTGTCAGCCAGCTCCTGCACATAATGAGGACGCTGAGAAAGCTGACGAATAATTTTGTACCGTGTAGGATCAGAGATAGCCTTCAACTGTCTCTGTGTCATTCGATCCCGGTATTTACTCTTATCCTCTAGTTTATTTAATTCAGAAAACAATAGGCCTATTATTATACGAAGGCGTAGTCTCTTCCAGGAAGAAAATCGTATAGATAAAGATCCATAGGCAATAATACCCACTTCAACATGAATATTCTCTTCCATCCGGAAATCTTCGATTTGATAATTTGCGCTATCAAATAAATCCTTATAATAGGTCTTCTCCTTATCGGTTTCCAGTAATGATACCTTCTCTTCGAAACTTTTTCTTACAATATAAAAATTTTGCTTGCAAACCGCTTCTATTTGCAGAAGAGCTTTTTTTATCTTTCCAAAATAACTATCAATCTCTTGAAAAAAGCGTATAAGCCTTATCTGCCCCCCATCAGTTAAAGAGCTGCGAGTTATAACATCAAGGAGCTCTTTAATGTCAAAATTGGGATTACTTAATTTTTCATATAAAGCCTGTTCTTCAGCTGAACCTATTTCATAATCCTCCAATTGTGAGGTACTTGATAGTTCATGTATTCCTGCTAGACAATAGTTTACAAAAGCGTCTCTGGTAAGTTCTTCAGTGGACTGTACATCAGACATAACCAAAGCACCTTTCAAAAAGCCGGGCATTTCTTTAGTATGTTCTTGAGTCTTTATGGTAAAAAATTGTTGCAGCCCTCTAAGAGGAGCTAGGATTTGCGTTGCTTTTCTTTTGCATTCTGTAATATATTGATAAGTATCCTTATATAGTTCATCGATTTCGGAAGCAGTAAGAGTGAAGTTATCAAGATTAGTAATCAGATGTTTATCTTCCCAGGCTAAATTTCCTTCTGTCTCTGTCTCATAGTCTGTTGTCCAACGGAAGTAATCATCCATCAATTCAACTGCTTCCAAAAAATAATTTGGTGTTTTACTAACTATAATCCGTTCATTCCATTTAGTTGTCATAACTTAATCCCTTCAATTTCTACATAAAATTTATGTAGACCCCAGTAGTTTTTTCCTATATCCCTTTTATCTTATGTATTTTCATATATTAGATGTTCATCTACCATTATATTTTACACTATATTAGACGTATGTCAATCGTTAATATGTTAGATAGTATTAATGTGTTAGATTATACTTGTTAAATTATTCACCGAACGTAATCCTGTGGATCGGGAGCTGATATAGCATTACAATCGTGGGACCTGGGATTCATTAGATACACATTTTTAAAGAGAAAAAGTACTTTTATTAAAAAGTACTTTGGAAGGAGAAATATATATAATAAGAAAACATACGTTATAAATACCCTATATTATAACTTTTCTTTACTCCGTATTTTTCTTTTTACCAGTCAAGGTCAAGATTAAAATAACTGTTATTGCACCTATGAATAACGCTATATAAGGCCAAATCAATGTGTCATCACCAGTTTTAGGTGCATCATCAGGAGGATCAGTTGGCCCGCCAGGAATCTCTTCATCTGGTATCTCTACCTCATAATCATTGATAAATTCTATCTTATCCAACTTATCTGCTTCACTTGTCTTATACGCTATGACCGTAGATTGCAAGCCACTGCCATCTTCAGCGTTAGTAATATACACTTTGACATTATACACGCTTTCGTCATAAGTGCATAGTTCATCAACACCAGCTGTTTGCGAAATAGTGTAGGTGTAGATGCCGAGAGCTGAGAACGTAATTTCAGGCAATTTAGCGGTTGCAGCCCCAGTAACCATCATTTTGTAAATACCATTTGCACTGCCAACAGGCATTGGATACGCTGATTCGTTGGCTTTCAGTACAATTTCAAAATCTTCATCGATTTCAGGGGGAAATCCAGTAAGCGTAACAGTTACAGGTATTTCAACGCTTGATGTATCTGCCGCGAGCGCAGTTGGCGCAACAACTATCAGACACATTGTAAATATGAGTAATGCCATCATAAACTTTATATGTTTTCTTCTCATTCCATAACCCTCCTAATTTGAAGTTGAGCTTGGTATCATTACTGCCAGGATAACTGTTCTTGCATCTGTGAATTCTGATGAACAGGTTGTAAGTGACAGTATCTGTGGCACCTCGTCCATTGAATTCATCTTCTTAATAGTATCATTGTTCAAGTAAAGAGCATTGTTTTCTGTAAATCTTAGTAGTTCATCTATGTCACCCTGCCACTGATTAGGATCGAAAATCGAATCCTCTGAAGAAGGAACAATCAGGCAGGCGTAGATTTCCAATTTATAGACCCTGTCTGGCAAAATCAAAGTTCCTGTTTGATTCTCCCTGAAGAAATTCTCTTCTTTATAGAGATTAAGGTCTCCGAACATTCTGCTATTTTCCATATTGTGTCCATACAGCAGAGAGTAGGTATCGTGGAAATTTGCATCATTGCGCGAGTCTATAAAGATACTGCCGGCAAGTGCAAAATTACCATATACATCAGTATTAATATAAGATAAGTTCGTGGCACCCTGTAAAATGGGGTAATCGATTTCTGTGTTATTCAGTGTAACCCACGCACGAACATCAGAGTTCACTGCTAGTAGATCCTCAAAGGACGGTCCGCTCTCTTCTTCCTCGATCTTAGGCTTAAGCTTAATCATATCTTCCTGAACATCACCTGCAGAAGCATAAACTCGGTTGTTATCCCATAAAGCGTAACTGGCATACACACCTGCGATAATTAATGATAGTACAACAATAAAGCTTATAAGGGCATCCGCTGCTTTAAGTATGGACTTAGATATCTTCACGCTATTATTCTCCAGTCATTTACTGCAATTCGGGCACCGGATGGTGTGGATTACACCATCCGACCCGGTGCAGAAGATCAAATCCGTAAATATTCCTTAAGAATATATTATTCGTTAGCAGCTAAGCGTCTTTTTGTAACGAACAGGATTAAACCACCAATAGCAACAACTAAAATAATTAGGTAGGGTAGGCTGTCGAGGTTGATGCCGGTAGCAATGTCAATGTCTCTGTTGTTTGTAATAATTGTTTTTATTGATTCTGCATCAATC
>CAYFSR010000101.1:0-8706 GCA_964345785.1 uncultured Eubacteriales bacterium
TATTTTCTCTCCGAGTCAATATCCATGATGACTTCCATTTCCATGGTAAACTCATCAAACTCAGGACTTTCAGAATCCAATATTCCCATTTTCTTATCTAACTCATACTCTATCATGGCTGCATAATGTTCGGGATAGAAAGAATCCTCGATTAGCTTATTAAGAATTTGCCTAATGGTATATTCTTGCTGGACATCTTTCATAAAATCATTGATTTCTTCTTCGCCAGGTAATAGTTCATGAGCTGTTTCGATGATAGAGGCTGCTAGTTCAGTCCTTCCGAACATTTGCATCATCTTCGCAATGCTCGCTAAAAGCCAGGCTATATTATCTTTTTCATCAGAATACTTTGACGCTGATAATCTAATCTCCTGCAAAACCATTTCAATGCCATCTGTATTACCCTGAATCAGGCAAAGATGTATGAGACTGTTACATATAGGTAAATTGTCCCATCCATTCCTTTTGCTGACTCCTATCCCCTCCCAGGCAGTTTTTACTGCCTGATCCAAGTCATCATTATGAAAGTGGGCTTCTATAAGATCATCCCATAAAGATACATTATCCTCATCAAGTGACAAAGCAATATTAAACTGCTCGATGGCTTTCTTTTGCCAGCCTCGCTCCAAGTATGCTTTAGCTAACTTGCCTGAAAAGCTAGCATTCTCAGGGTCATTATCTACCAATTTTTTGAATATTTCAACAGCCGTACCACTATTTCCGTTTTCCAACGCTGCATCTCCAAGAAGACTGTTAACTACAGTAAAATCCGGATAGACCTTGGTAACTTCCTTTAATTGCCGTACAGCCCTCTCATAGTCTCCTTCTGCTATTGCCTGCTTCCCACTGTTATAGTATGTCCTTACGATTGCCGGCATGCTTTCAATAGAATCATATTCTTTTCGTGTTTGCTCATTGAAGAGAACCTCATATGCTTCCCGTATCTTTTTGAAATCGTCTGGCATCCTATCTGGTGGATATTTTCGGACCATACGAAAATAAGCTTTTTTTATATCAGCTTTAGAAGCACTTCTTGCTATTTCAAGAATACTGTAATAGTCTTTCATTCTGCAACCTTCCCCCTAAACCCCTTGTTTATTGTCAGCCATATTGTCTTAAGTTTTTTTGTTAACCAGCTAGCCCGTTTTTCAGTACATTCCAAGTATCGAATGGGTCTTTTATCAGATTTATCAAGTTGAGAAGCTAAGAACCAGTATGCTCTGGCTTGCCTTTTATTTTTTGACAAATACTCTAATATTCCTATATAACTAAGCAGTTGCGGAGACTCAAAACTATTCTCTTTTGTGAACCCATCAATGCTAGTACTATTGGTCCTGTTGATGCTCTTACTATTGTTGTAATTGTTGGTACTGCTAGTGCTGAGATTGAATTGCTGGAGAGAAGCCTTATACTCACCTTGCTCAGCCAATTCAATAACCTTAGATAGATTGGTAATGGCATCATTCCTGCCATTTTCAAGTAGGCTTAAATAATAACTCCCATCTGGCTGCAGGTCAGAAGATAACTCTACGATTTTGCTATTTTTTTCGCTCTTCAACCAGCAATGTTTAGCCATGGGAATTTGGCCTGCTCTATAATAGGATAAACCTAATAGATTCCATGCAATATGATTTCCAGGGTCCCAGTATACCGCCTTTTTCAGGTTTTCCATAGCTGTGGAAACATAATTTCTCTTTAAATATGCCAGCCCCATATTATAATAATATATTGACAGTCCGGAGGTCATTCATCGTCCTCCAAATCGTACAAGATTTCAAAAAGCTCATCCTTATATTCATCAAGGACTTCTTTTTTCTCGCCCTTCAGCAGACCTCTCTTGATCTGTTTGACAAGAGAATCTATATCAATTTCATAAATACCAGTTTCTTCCTGGTTCAGTAGTTTTTCGGCCTTGTTTATGACAGCACGGTAGCTGCGAGAACCCGGCACATCTTTCCAACCTTCCAAATCAATTTCTTCCGACATCTCGACTCCTGTGGTTTCAATGGTAATGTCAGCTTTTTTACCAGTGCTGACAATTGTGGCCTCCACTTGCAAAATCCCATTAGCATCATAACTAAACCCAACCTTGACCTTTTGCTTAAATGCTGGTGCCGGAGGAATTCCATCAAGAAGGAAATTTCCCAAAAAGTTATTGGTAGACGCTTTTTTATTCTCACCCTGATAGACTTTTATTTCCACTGCCTCCTGATCATCTTGTGCAGTTCCATATATTTTCTCCATGGTGACAGGAATTGTAGTATTTCTTGGGATGATGACATCAAATACATCATCATTAGGAATTCCTCCCACGTAACCTAAAACTGCAACACCTAAAGTATAAGGGCATACATCCGTAATCAGTATACCGTCCTCGGCAGAAATATTTTCTTCTAGTATACCCGCTTGGATACTTGCCCCTCTAACTACAGCCAGGTCTGGATCTACTAGAGATCGGCCTGGAGCTTTTCCTAATTCCCTTTCGATAAAATCCCTAACATACGGAATGCGAGTGGATCCACCTACTAGTAGTATAAGATCAATATCCTCTTTTCTAAGTTTTGAATCGTGTAAAGCCCTTTGAATAGGTTCACTTGTCGAATCAACATGAGCTTTGATAAGACTTTCAAAAAGCTGCCTATCAATATCCTCTTCTAGAGAAACCGGCTTTCTGTCAAACTCGGCAAAGAAAGGCAATACGATGCCATACTCCTCTTCTGTGCTGAGAGTGATTTTACATTTTTCGCATTCCTTTTTCAGTCGCATCATGGCTCGTTTGTCGTCCGAAACGTCTATCCCATATTTTGAATGGAACCTCTCCAAGCAGAAATCCATCAGACTGTTGTCAAAGTCTTTTCCGCCCAGTCGATTATTGCCACTGCTGGCTTTAACTTCCAGAACGCCATCAAACATTTCCAGAACTGTAACATCTAAAGTTCCGCCGCCCAGATCATATACCAGAATATTATTGCATACTTCCATATGATCAATGCCGTAATCGAGAGCTGCTGCTGTTGGCTCATTAATAATCCGCTCCACCTTGATACCCGCCAGCTTTCCAGCTTCCACAACAGCTTTTCGCTGAGTATCGGAAAAATAAGCAGGAACAGTTATAACCGCTCGATCAATCTTTTCATTAAGATATTCTTCTGCACATTGGACAAGATATTTTAAAAGGTAGGAGGAAATCTCCTGAGCTGTATACTCTTCACCGCCCATAGTAACCTTTGTGTCACTGCCCATAAGTCTTTTGACTTCCATAATAGTATCTTCAGGCTTTAGGAGCAGTTGCTCTGCTGCCTCTGAACCGGCTATTATATCACCTTCATCCGATATACCGACGACGGATGGAGTTATGTGTTCACCCAAGTGGTTTGGTATAACATGGGGTGCTCCATCTATCAAAATTGCTATTTCCGATGTAGAAGTTCCCAAGTCAATACCCATTATTCTGCTCATAATCTCATTCCCCCATATTATCTCTTTTGTTGACAACCACTTTTGCTTTTCGTAAAACATTTGTCTTATAAACATAACCGCATCGTAGTACCTCAATAACAATGCTGTCTTCATACTCGGGGTTGCTGCGAACCTCCACTGGAATTTGAAGATTTTTGTTAAATTGTGCACCTTCTCCATCAACTTTCATGATTCCAATTGATAAAAGTTCATTGCTTATGTTATTCCATAGTAATTCATGTTGTTTGGACCAGGTTTCTTCGCTGCTCTTCGCAGAAAAACGGTATAAATCTTCAATTTGATCCAATATTGCTATAAATCCATTGACAAGGTTCCACTTTTCATCTTCCGCTAGAGTAAGTTCCTTTTTCAGCTGCACCTTATCTGAATTGTTGTCTAGTTCTTCATCTATTTGCTCTGTTATCTCTTCCATTTGTCCTGTGAGCTCTTCCAGTTGTAGATTAGTTTTTCCCTGCTCTTTTCCAAAGCGATTCAGCGTTTTTTCAAATGCTTTTACAATCACAGACGATTCATTCTGTAAATCTATAAACTCCTCATCTAATTCTAAAAACTGAAACTTACGTAATTCTTTATCAAAATCGATCATATTTGTCTCCCTGTTACAATAATCGTCAAAATCTTACTTATAATTGTAATATATTCTTGACATGTACTCAAGAAATATTGTTGCATACACTCAAGTAATATTATTAGAAAACACTACTTACCACTTAACATATTTAAGTCCACAAAGTCGCTTTCCAAATGCAACAGAATATTATTAATCTGACTATATTTGGCCATGGTTATAGGGTCATTCGGATCGTTGCTGATCCGACCCTCTATTTGCTTCAGAGTATGTTCAAAGAGCTCTTTTAACTCTTCCAGACCATTTAGCAATTCAGTAATACGTTCTTCGCTAACAGGGCTTTCAGCTGTAACCCCAGGCTCCCGAACCTCTTCTATCTTTCTCTTATTGATCTCATACACATGATTATATTCTGGAACAAGACAATTAAGGCCTAAAGTCTCTTCTACTTCCTTAGCGAAGTCATTCTTTGCTTCCTCCTCACCATGTACAATAAACACCTTAGGATTAGTATTAAAATGCTTCAACCAGTTCATCAGACCTATTTTATCTGCATGACCAGAAAATCCTTCTACTGAGTATACTTCTGCGTTAACATGAATCTGTTCCCCAAAGATCTTCACTTCTCGGGCACCGTCTCGAATTCGTCTTCCTAAGGTACCCTCTGCCTGGTAACCTACAAATACGATGCTACTGGTTTTCTTCCAAAGATTATGCTTCAAATGATGCTTAATACGGCCAGCTTCACACATACCACTGGAGGAAATAATAATTTTAGGTTCTTCAGAAAAATTCAATTTCTTAGAATCCTCTACACTTTGGGTATAGTGCAAATTTGTAAAGGCTAATGGATTGTCGCCCTTCATCAACAGAGCGCGAGCTTCGTTATCGAATACGCCAGCGTTTCTTTGAAATACTTCCGTAGCCCTCACAGCTAAGGGGCTGTCAACGTACACTGGGATCTTATGAAGCAATTTAGTTTTGCTTTTAAGCTCTTCATGATGTGATTCATAGTATTTATTTAGCTCATATATGATTTCCTGGGTACGTCCTACAGCGAAGCTTGGTATTACAACAGTTCCACCACGTATTACCGTCTTTAAAATGATATTTAGAAGCTCTTCTTCTTTTTGGTTAACATGCTGGTGTACGCGATTTCCGTAGGTGGCCTCCATAATTACATAATCAGCAGTTTCTATGATAGTAGGATCGTTTAGGATAGGTTTTTCATTGGTTCCTAAATCACCTGAATAAACAATTTTGATGTCGTCTCCTTCATCCTTGATCCAAATTTCTATGATGGATGATCCAAGCAGATGACCGGCATCGTGAAAACGCACTGTCAGGCTGTCATCTATTTTAATTACCTGCTCATATAACACAGTTTTGAAGTAATTGAGGCTCTTATTGGCATCTTCTTTGGTGTAAAGTGGTTCTACCTGTTTTTGCCCTGCACGCTTGGCTTTTCGGTTCGCCCATTCAGCTTCCATCTCCTGAATATGTGCACTGTCTAAAAGCATTATTTCGCACAAGTCGTAACTGGGCTTGGAACAGTAAATAGTTCCGCGAAAGCCCTGTCTTACCAACAGAGGAATTCTTCCGCTATGATCAATATGACTATGACTTAGGAGTAAATAATCAATTTCTGCAGGATCGAAGTCAAAGCCTTGATAATTCAGCTCCTCATCTCGACCCTGATACAAGCCACAGTCCAGCATGAGACGTTTATCTCCAAACTCAATTATATGGCAAGAACCAGTTACTCCATTTACTGCACCCTTGAAACAAATATTCACTTTATCACACACCTTATTTTAGAATATGAGCTGAACTCATTCTCCGTAAATAATCTTCTGCAACTCTTGTCTATTAGCCTCTAAATCCGGTATCATAACCAGCATTTTTCGAACCCAGGCATCTTTATATTTACCATCTAGAGGTATACGATGCTGCTCAATAGTGCCTAAGTTAGAAGTCAGACCAGTTATCCCCAAATTTATCAACTGATCATTGCTCAAGTCAGTTGTAATGCAGGGAAATACCTTATTAGCCAATGCCATAACATCTCCAATACTAGAGCCCTTCATCTTCTCAAAAGCTGCAACAATGACCTTTCTCTGTCGTTCAGTCCTGCCATGGTCATTACCAATTTTACGAATTCGCGCATAAGCCAACGCTAACTTGCCATCCATATTGACTTCGCCTGCAGACAAGTTGAAACCCTGGCCATTCAGATGAGATGCTTCTGATTTCGTAATGGTTATAGGCACTCCACCAATAATATCTATACCATCCATAAAGCCTTCAAAATCAACTTCTACATTTCCATCTATATGAACCTTGAAGTTCTTCTCGATGGTTTGATTAAGAAGCTTCATACCACCAAAAGCATAGGCAGCATTAATTCGATTATCGCTGTATCCGGGAATTTGGACATACATGTCTCGCATTAATGAAGTGATTTTAATGGATTTGTCTTTTTTGTTTAATGTCGCAATCATCATGGAGTCAGAGCGTGCTCTGCCTTCCCCAGGACGTCTGTCCTGACCGATTAGAAGGATATTAATAATATCTTTATCTCTAACTACCTCTCCGTTATCGTCCGGCCATAATACATCTTCATGATTCATTTCATCTCCTGTGCCTTCCCCTTCATCAACCTCGAAATACTCATCATCAGGATGGACAGTAGCAATTGGATCATCACGATTAATTAAATTTAGCAAGGAATTTAAATAAGAATAAGCTACCAAGCTAACGACTAGTAAAAGGACTGTGATAACCAGAAGCCCCCATAGTATACCTCTCTTTTTTCGACTAAGCTGTTTTGCCATTTTCCAAAACCCCAATTCTATAGCGCTGCTTTATTTTTTATATATATGACACCATTACATCTAATTTTAACAGAAAATGAATGGATTTGCCATAGCTTGTTAAAAAATGCGCTTATTATATTCTTTTGACGAATATAGCTATAAATTGTTTCAATGAAGCATAGGGACGGTTCTCTTGCTTCCTCTCGTTTCCGAGTCCCAGGCACGGTTCTTTTGACTCGGTCATTTTCCTCTTCCTATCTATTTGTCGACTCCGTAGTATTTCTATCCATGGTGCTTTACTAGTCTGGCGTTTACTCCTTCCCGCTTTCCAAAGCGCTCACTTGCTGATGTCCCATCTATGCTAGCGTAGGCGTCGCCGTTAATTATAATATTAGTAGTATTAGTATATTAGCATAGTCTCGTTGTGTTCTTTATATATGTCTGCCTAAATAGAATTTTCCTTCTAGGAGTATGATATGTATATTATGCAGTATGAATTTAGATAGTATTTGGTCCGAACATATGATATATTGATAATGTTTATACCGCTTACAAGAAATCTATTTAATTAGTTTACATCTATATATAGGATGTACAAGAATGTAATGTAAATCTCTATATAGTTATTATAATTGTTAAAATGAAACCGCAAATACACAATTGAAAAACTTCTACTAAGAAAGGAATTAATGCAGTGAACAAGCGACTATTGACTGTAACCAGCTACCTAGGATATTTTCTTATCGGTCTTATCACTGTTGTCCTATCCCCTTCGCTGCCCTTTATGATCAAGGACTTCAACATTAGTTTAGCGGTTGCAGGTGCCGCATTTACAGCCCGTGCCGGTGGTGGCTTTTTTGGTGTTTTCCTAGGAGGAATCCTTGCTGATAAATTGGGTAAAAAGCCACTGATTATAATCGGTTGTCTAGTACAAGGAATTTCTATGGCAGTTATTGCTTCAACAAGCAGCTGGTCTATGGTTTTATTGTTTTTCGTTATAAACGGAGTTTTCGGGGGCTTCCTCAATACATCCTTGAACACACTTGTAGCTGAGACCTATGCTGATCGCCGGGGGGCAGCAATGAACCTATTACATGGAGTATATGGCATAGGTTCACTGATTGGACCTATTGCTATTGGGCTTGTTCTAACCTGGCAGTTCGGTTGGAGAATGGTATTTTATGGAGCTGCTTCCTTATGGATTCTGTATATGCTCCTTATTTTGGGTACACCCGTACCGAAAGTGGAAAAGGACTCAACAAGCAGGCAAAAACTTGCCCCCATTAAATCCTTTCTCTTTCATCCCCTCTTTATTTTGCTATTCATGGTCAGCTTCATTTACAATGGATCGGCTACCAGCTTGGTTGGATGGATAAATACTTATATGAATGAAATGCAATATTCAACCATCATTGGTTCCAGTATGGTTACGGTTTTCTATGTTGGTCTTACCACAGGCCGATTTCTATGCGGCTTCTTTTCAGACCGCATTGGTTTTTCACGTACAATTCTTACGTGTTCCATCGGCAGTCTATTATTTTACCCACTTGCCATATATTCCTCGCAGCCAATCCTGATCGGTCTTGGCGTTTTCTTGTCAGGCTTCTTCTTTTCTGGCCTGCATCCCACAGGTTTGGCATATGCAAACAAGCTCTTCCCATCTTCAGCTGGTACAGTAACAGGCGCACTTTCTGGTGCTATGTCATTAGGTGCCATGCTTATTCCATGGTTGGTTGGACTCATCGCGGACAGCGCTGGATTCCAGATAGGGTTTGGTTTAGGTTTAGCATTGCTGTTTTTCCTAGTCGCAGCAGCCATCCGACTAATCTATGTGGAGAAGAA
>CAYFSR010000102.1:0-2415 GCA_964345785.1 uncultured Eubacteriales bacterium
GTAACTGGTATTGTAGTTTGCTTTATAGTAGCTCAAGGAACACGACTTTTGCTAAACATGCCTTGACATTTTCGATGGAGTAGGATTATAATAATTCTAAATAAATCAACGAGAATGCGTTGAAGAGGACGAGTAAATCAAGAATACTGTCACTAGAGAGGGAAAGTCTCAGGCTGAAAGCTTTCTCAGATAGAATTGATTGAACACCAACCTTGGAGCATTTCGGCAGGTACCGTTATCAACCGTTTGAGTTGGGCATTTTTTGCCAACAAGGGTGGAACCGCGAGTAGAGCTCTCGTCCCTTCATGGGATGAGGGCTTTTTGTTGTTTTTATTAATGTATAATTTTATTGGAGTTCATATTAGTAGCCAAAGCAAAAGAAGGAAAGGAGTATCGATTTATGAAAATTCGCTTGAAGGATAATTCCATTAAGGAATACGAAAATGGGATGTCAGTATTGGATATCGCCAGTGATATCAGCCCGGGCTTGGCTCGAGTTGCCATGGCGGGGGAGGTAAATGGAAATACAACAGATATCAGGGAGGAAATCCATGAAGATTCCGACCTAAATATATTAACCTTTGAAGATGAGGGAGGTAAGAAGGCTTTTTGGCATACATCTTCCCATATTCTTGCCCAGGCTGTAAAGCGATTGTTCCCAGAGGCAAAGCTTGCTATTGGGCCTGCCATCGACTATGGCTTTTATTACGACATCGAGGTAGACCATTCATTTAGCCCTGAAGATTTAGAAGCCATAGAAAAGGAAATGGTTAAGATTGTTAAGGAGAATCTTGAGCTTAGTCGATTTGAACTACCTCGAGAAGAGGCTCTTAAATTTGTAGGAGAGCAGGGGGAAAGCTACAAAGTGGAGCTAATCAGTGATCTACCTGAAGATTCAGTTATCTCCTTTTACAAGCAGGGAGAATTCACTGATTTGTGCGCTGGTCCTCATATTCAATCCACGGGAGCAGTTAAGGCTGTTAAGCTCTTAAGTGTTGCTGGGGCTTACTGGAGAGGAAGCGAGAAGAACAAGATGCTGCAGCGTATTTACGGAATCACTTTCCCAAAGAAAAGTCAGCTGACTGAGTATTTGACCAGACTGGAAGAAGCTAAAAAGAGAGATCATAGAAAGCTGGGTAGAGAGCTGGATCTTTTCAGCCTTCAAGAGGAGGGTCCAGGGTTCCCGTTCTTCCACCCAAAGGGCATGGTTCTTCGAAACCAATTGGAGGATTATTGGAGAAAAGAGCATGTGAAAAATGGATATCAGGAAATCAAGACACCTATTATCCTAAATCGTGATCTTTGGATTCGTTCCGGACACTGGGATCATTACCAGGAAAATATGTACTTTACCCAAATTGATGAGATGGATTATGCAGTTAAACCTATGAATTGCCCGGGAAGCATGATCGTCTATAAGAATAAGAGTCATAGTTATCGAGAACTGCCCATACGAATTGGTGAGCTGGGGTTAGTTCACCGTCACGAGCTGTCAGGTGCATTGCACGGTTTGATGCGGGTTCGTTGCTTTACTCAGGACGATGCCCATATCTTCATGTTACCAGAGCAAATAAAGGATGAAATCATAGGCGTAATCGATATGGTAGATAATTTCTACAGGCTCTTTGGATTTAAATATCATGTAGAGCTGTCAACCAGGCCAGAGGATTCTATGGGCAGCGAGGAAGATTGGAACAAGGCAACCGATGCTCTGCGAGAAGCCTTGGAACAGAAGGGTATGCCATATAAGATTAATGAAGGTGACGGCGCTTTCTATGGACCTAAGATTGACTTCCACTTGGAAGACTGTCTCGGACGTACCTGGCAGTGCGGAACCATACAACTGGACTTCCAAATGCCCGAGCGTTTTGACCTGAATTATATAGGATCTGATGGCGAAAAGCATAGACCTGTTATGATTCATAGAGTAATCTTTGGCAGCATTGAGCGCTTCATAGCGATCCTAATTGAACACTTTGCAGGTGCATTCCCGGTTTGGTTGTCACCTGTGCAAGTAAAGGTTATGTCCATTACCGATCGGTCCAACGAGTATATTTCCCGAATCATGGATGAGTTTATGGATTGCGAAATTAGAGGGGAAAGCGATATTCGTAACGAAAAGATTGGTTACAAGATAAGAGAAGCCCAGATGGAAAAGATTCCTTATATGTTAGTCGTCGGTGATAAGGAAGTTGAAGATGGCACAGTAGCTGTTCGCTCCAGAAGCAAGGGCGATTTAGGAACTATGAAGCTGGAAGAGTTTAAAGCTATGCTGTTGAATGAGATTGAAGAGAAGACTATCTAAGGTAGCAGTTTGTCATTCCGAGTGCAACGAGGAATCTAAAAAAGATCCTTAGCAATTGCTCAGGATGCCACTATATAATTTGTAATTCCGAGGGTGCAAGGAATCTTAAG
>CAYFSR010000102.1:2515-8639 GCA_964345785.1 uncultured Eubacteriales bacterium
AGTATCCTTGTAGTATGAACCTTTAGGATCATCCTGATCAAGTACTTTCTCGTATTGGCCTATTTCCCAATGCAATACAAAAGTCAAACCTATCCTCAAGGCAGCAGTGCCGAATAAAACAATTAAATTAGGGATCGTCTTAATAACAATACTTAAGGTAATTTCAGCTGCGAGTAAAAAACCTAAGCTCATATTTAAACCTTCTGCTATAATTAAAGAAACTCGCATATTGTTAAACTTAAATCCGTCTTTGATAAAGACGTATAAGGCTTTGATTCCAGATATAATAATAATCAATATAGATATAATCTCCATACCGAAAGATACATATCTTACTATCGTTTCTAGAAAAACGTCCAATTGATTTCCTCCTTGGCTTTTTGTTGCTTTAAATTACACTAAAAGAGTCTATCATATTATTCAAATGATTTAAAGATATATAGCCGAATCTTAACAAATTTCTAATCTATTTATACTGATTCCAGCCACAATCCCTATTTTATAGGGATTGTGATATGTATTTATATTATTTGACAGCATACCTAATTACACCATATAATGGTATCAATTGTAAGATAACAAATATATATATACAAACAAGTAACAGTTCGCGAAGGGGGTTAATTTGTTTTCATTTACCCGTAAATTCCGTACCGTGGATGCTATAAGGGTGCCGCTGCAAATTGCACCAATTCACGGAGGCCTGTACCTACTGTTAACTATCTTGATTGCACTAGCACCATCTATTCAAATTCTAGCAACTGCAAACTTCATTAAAGCCGCCCAAACAACAATCACTAACAGCAGCGGAATACGCATGCTGTTGGTTCCTGCGCTGATGATGTTTGCACTTATGGCATTACAAATGATTCTCATGCCTATACGCGGATTTATTGATCTGCGCCTGCAAATAAAACTTCGCCAAACCCTGCGGCTTGCCTATTTGGAGAAGCTTAATAATCTGGAATACTACCACATAGAATCCCCAGCAGTATGGGATATAATCGATAGGCTAACCTTGGATTTTGTAAAGAATCATGTTTATATGGAAGAGAAATTTACTGAGATGTTTCAACAATTGGTACGTCTCATGCAGGTACTCGTCAGTGTCATCAGTGTCGTAGTCGTCTTATCATTGCAGGTATGGTGGCTGGGGCTTGTAATGCTGGCTATTGCTATACCTATGCTGTACTTATCGTATAATCTTGGTGGACGTAACTATGACATGGGAGAATCCAATAAAAAATACCATCGGGCAAGTAATAACATGGGAGGGGTACTACTTTATCGAGAAAATGCTTTTGAACGATTTCTGTTTAATTACTCACCTCAGATCAACAAAAAATGGGAACGTAATTGGGACTACATTAGAAAACAGCTGGTATAAATCAATGCAAATCGCATTTTAATTATGAAGCTAGGTGGTATTCTTAGTACACTTATGGCGATTATTCTGATTATGATCATGGCTTACCTGGTTACACAAGCTGTACTCGACGTAGCTATTTTTATCCCTCTTGTACCAGCCCTCTTTGCGCTGAGCAATACTCTTTCATGGGAACTGTCAATCTGTCTGTATGCAACTGCAAAAATGCAGCGTTTTTTTTGTAGACCTCACAAAATTCTCTTTATTATCTGAGCACAATGGGTCAAAATCTACCAATGATATAGACCCGGTAGAATTTAAAACACTGGAATTTCGTGGTGTTCGTTTTCGTTACCCTGAAACAGATCAGTATGTGTTAGATGGAGTTGATTTGCTAATGGAAAAGGGGCGACATTATGCTTTTGTAGGCGTGAATGGGGCAGGGAAAACTACGATTACCAAGCTTATAATGGGCTTATATGATGATTATGAAGGAGAAATTTTACTCAATGACATAGAATTGCGTACTATCCCACCAGAAAGACGCAGAAAAATATTTGCGACAGTTTTTCAGGATTTTGTTAAGTATGAGGTTTCACTTGAAGATAACATACGACTTGGAAAGCCTGACGCTACAAAAGAGGATATTGAAGAAGCCCTTCGTCTAATAGGACTTTCTAAGCTTATTGAAAAATTGCCTGATGGAACTCAAACTATTCTTGGTAAACTAAAAGAAGGCGGTGTTGAATTGTCAGGTGGAGAATGGCAACGAATTGCAATGGCTAGGGCAGTGGTAAGTCATGCTGAGGTAAAAATTTTGGATGAACCAACAGCAGCTCTGGACCCCATAAGCGAAAGCCATGTCTACGAACAGTTCAGTGAAATTATGAGAGGGGCTACAACCATATTTATCAGCCACCGTTTGGGCTCGACACAGCTTGCTGACACCATATATGTTCTAGAAAATGGAAAAATTACAGAAACAGGCATCCATGACGAGCTTATGCGCAACCGTGCAAGCTATTACGATATGTATGATAGTCAAAGAAGCTGGTATACAGCTAATAGAAGTGGGGGTAAATTGTTGGCATGAAAGACATTAAATATATACTAAAGGTCTTCCAACTCGTTATAGGCGTCCTTAAAAAGCATATTCTAGCTTTGTTTATAATGATATTACTGGCAGAAGGCGCTGTAACTGGCCTGTTTGCAAGGATATTACAGAGCTTTCTCGATACAATTGTAGAACAAGCAGGCAATCCCAACGGTTTTTCAACCATAATTTCCTCTGGTCTTATACTTGGCGGGACTGTTTTACTTACCCATGGGCTCAACGGCTTAAATGAAATCGTTTCTATTGTCGTCCATAATAGCACAGCAGGCCCACTAACATCCAGAATGAATTTGAAAACAGATCGTTTAGACCCAATATGCTTTAATGATCCTGAGTCTATGGTGGCAATTGAAAAAACTGGATATGCAACCATGAATGTTAATGCAACATTTCATACTGTTATGAACATAATTTTTCTTTATTTAACGAATTTTATAATAATGGCCAGATATCTATATCTGCTAGATCCAATTCTCTATATTATGCCGATCGTAGTGTTTATACCGATTTTACTTACTCAATTTTCACGTACTATCGCCTTTTCCAATCTTGAGGATGTTGCAGCACCGATTCGGCGGCAGACAAATTACTATCAGGATTGTGTCGGGCGGCGAGAGTTCTTTAAGGAAACACGTGTATTAGGTGCATTCGACTACTTTAAAAACCTCTACACTGCAGCCTTGGATATTCTAAACAAAGAAACTTGGAGGGCGGAGAAAAAAGGTGCTATGCTGGATTTAATTAGTAAGGTAATGTCACTTATCGGATTTGGTTTTGTACTATTTCTATTGGTGCGGTCTACATCAGCTGGAATTATTTCTATAGGCGCCTTTGCTGCAGTTTTTGCATCCATAAACACTATGTTTTCCATGATGGAAAATATGGTCATGAGGGAAATAGCCTGGGTTTCCCGTCAATTTGCTTATGTGCGAAACTCTCGCAGTGGTAGGGGAGAACGGCTCTGGTAAATCAACCCTTGTGAAGCTACTTCTTGGCATATACTTACCTCAAGAGGGGAATGTCACTTATGATGGAGTAGATATCTCAACGGCTTCCTGCGCTGGTCTAACCCATAAGACATCTGCTGTGTTTCAAGACTATATACGCTATAAATTCACAATAAAAGACAATGCTGCCATCAGTGATCTGGAAAGTGCAGAGCGGGATAGTGGTTTTGGAGATGAAATCAATAGCTTGCTTAAGTATACAACGGACGATCCTGCATCTAAACAGATAAATGAATTGCTATTACAGATGGACATTGACTGCTCGGATGAAAAGTATCCTAACGGAATTAATACATTGCTGGACCGTGAGTTTGGAGGGATCGACCTTTCTGGTGGTCAGTGGCAGAAGGTAGCAATAGCACGCGGGTTATACAGGCAATATCATCTTATTGCGCTAGATGAACCTACAGCGGCAATTGACCCTATCGAAGAAAGCCGTCTGTACCGTAGGTTCATGGACTTCTCAAAAGGGGTGACATCTATAATCGTAACCCACCGTTTGGGTTCAGTTCGCATTGCAGACCGAATCATAGTGTTGGACAATGGAGAAATAGTCCGGTGTGGCACCCATGATGAGCTTGTAAGTGTACAAGGGAAGTATTCTGAAATGTGGCAGGCACAAGCAAAGTATTATAAGGATGAGGTTGCCAGCTAAAATATTACAGGAGAGTTATCAATGAAACCATTCAAACATTCAAACATGTAACAGCGCTGATTGTAACTCACCGTCTGGGCTCAGCACGGATTGCAGACCGAATCATCGTCATGAGGGATGGGTTGATTGATGATATGGGAACCCATGACGAGCTTGTTGAAAAAAGGGGACACTATGCGGAGCTTTATGAAGCTCAAGCTAAATGGTATGCGTGAGGGTAAAGGTTTCGCAACAGTTCTTCAAATAGGATACAAGTAAAATACAAGATAAAAGTATTTTTTGAACATTCTGTAGTAATAAGGTATAATAGATTTAAGAGTAAATTCAAGAGAGGAAAGATTGTAAAATAAGCTTGACAAACACTAAAAGGGAGACTGCCACTATGATGTATCCGTATATTGTTTTAGGTGATGAAACTGAGATAACCCATTCCCATATCATTAAAAATGACAATCTAGAATGTATAGAGGTTCACTTTGAACGTCCTACTGAAGAAGGGTTTGATTCTGCAAGATGTGTTTTACCTAGTTATTCATGGATCAAGCGTGAAGGGTTTAATGACAATGAGATATCTAGATTTGAAAAGATTCTTCATAACAATGCTCATCTACTTTATAAATACGCTAAATCAGGAGGAGTGAAAATTTCCTAGCCTATTTCGTATTGGTTCCTATTTAGTGTTTTTTTGGTCCAATGAAAATTTTGAACCCGTTCACGTTCACATCGGTAAAGGCAAACCTTCCCCAAACGCAACTAAGGTTTGGTTAACTGCTGCTGGGGGTTGTATTGTGGCAAACAACTTTGGCAGGATTCCTTCGAATGAATTAAATGATATGTTAGCAATTATAGCTGCACAACATTTTTTAATATGTGAAGAATGGGAAAATCATTATAGGGTGGATGAGGTTAAATTTTATTGCTAGCAATATCAGAGATAGTTTACTTCATCCTACCAACTCCACTAGCTGTTATTACCCCAGCATCCATTTCAGATATAGTATCGCAAAGAGCATCAATATCCAGTGGATTATGGGAAGCAAGCAGAATCGTAACACCTTTTTGGCGTAAATCTAAAAAGAGCTTGCGCATATCTGCCACGCCTTGATTGTCCAGTCCATTCATAGGCTCATCTAATACCAGTAGCTTAGGTTTCTCCATAATTGCTTGGGCAATGCCCAGCCTTTGACACATTCCTAAGGAGTATTTTCCAACTGGCTTTTTACTTGCTGGATCCAGTCCGACGAGGGTAATAACTTCCTCTATGCGCTGTTTGCTCTTTATTCCACGTAATCCAAGAAGCCATTTCATGTTATGGTATCCGCTTTCTGTAGGAAGAAAACCAGGTGCTTCAATAATCATCCCTGTATTAGGTGCGAAATCACAGTCTATGCCGACTTTTTTGCCAAAAACTGAGACGCTGCCTTGGGTGGGTTTAAGAAAACCCAAAATGCATTTCATAAGCACAGTTTTTCCAGAACCATTGCGTCCAACAATACCATGTATTTTACCAGTTTCAAATTTTATATTAATATCTTTAAGAACCTCTTCTCTGCCAAAGCTCTTTGATAGATGAGATACTTTAACTGTGTGATTCATTGTTGTTACCTCCTGTAAAAGTAAAGGTCACATTTTGGGACCAGGTTAATGATAATGCTATTAAAATTAAGTTGATCCCTCCAAAAATTAAATGTGTTTGCCCTATGGTAGGCAGCCTGTCATAGCCAAAATTGTGCATGATATAGGTAGCGTGTTGTAAGGGGGAGAGCCATGCAGCTATCAGATTTGCACGGTAATACAAGGGACGGTCCAGCTGAAGCCAGACAATAAAACGGTCCGGTGTCAGCAGGTATGCCAGAAGGCTTAGAAGCAGTATGCCAAACATCCCCGCCTTTTTACCAAAACGCAGTGATATTGTCAGGTTCAACATGGTAAGAAGAAGGGTATAGTGGGCCATCAAAAGATAAATATTGGCAGTGCTGGCA
>CAYFSR010000103.1:0-8493 GCA_964345785.1 uncultured Eubacteriales bacterium
CAAGGTGCCATTTTAGCTATATATTTTAGTTTGGGATGGTGTCCCGAACTCTGAATATATACCACATTAATATAGGTAAGTTTGTAAGTTGCATGATCATATGAAACATTCCATGGCCTACTCCCTTGGTCAAAACAATTATTAAGAAATTAAAAAATGCAGTAAGATATATTCTAAAGGGAATCTCAATAGGCTCTTCCGGGCTTAAAGTCGACTCTATAGTTATGCTATCCTTCTTAAAAAAAAGAATGAAGCTTAGGGCAAGAATCAATATTGCGAAGGAAATAATTAATACCTATTGATGGGTTAAATTTATGGCAGCGCCTCCCACCTGTAAAAATAACAGTAGGTTAATTAAAATGTTGCTGCCAACCACGGCAAAAATCTTTTCAGTATTATTTAGTGCGAAAACATAGGGTATAAATATGCCAATAAATACAGAGCCTAAAGCAATAGCCATAACAATTGCTGAAGCCATTTGAATATTAGCATTCTTTGAAATTAGAAAAGTCAACATGCTTAGAATGACTGATATAGCCCCAATGCGGGCTAATGTAATAAACCATTCCTTACGTATTAAAAAAATAAACAATACAGATGAAATAAGGAATACAAAGTGAGTTACATTTCGTATCTCTGATCTAAATATAGGATCTATTATAGGGGATTCTGTCCACCAAATCCGCGAAAACAATGGTCCATGCACAAAAGATAACCCATACAATAAGATAAGGTATATTTTGCTCTCGAATTCCTCGCATGCTAATAACATTATCGTTAGACGTACTGGAATGATTAGGACCAGGGTTCCCTATTGGCATATTTGGTTGGGACATACCAGTACCTCCTAAATAAAATTACAAGCAAACTCCTCTATCCGAACAATATACCAACGTTAATTCAGAGCATTTAGTTAAAAATAAGTATCTATACATCATAATTATTATAAACCTTACCACCAAAAATAACTAGTATATATTTTTTAGTGAACACTCTGTTTATATACTTATATTGTGAAGATGGGAGAAAGAACTAAACATTTATTTAACAGCAAAAAAGAAGCCGCCTGTACTACTTTTAGGTGGCTTCTTTGCTGTTATAATATTTTACGATTCCTGATCTCTGACTTCTTTGATTATGTCCGAATGACTCACCATGATATTTCTACTTACTTCAAAATTGTAATTCCTCCGATAATGGGAAGAGGTCTTTGTTCACCTTTATTGGCATTTATCATACCTATAATCGCTAAAGCACTTATAGCAATTGTCCATGCCCATGTCAATAAGGAAGTGAAAGCCCATAATCTCCATGAAATAGCCAAAATAATTGAATTAACAATTGATAATGCAATATGGCCAGCTACGGATGTAATTAATAGCACCAGTCCCTGGTTTGCGTGGAATCGTCCGACCTTTGACTCAGGACATGATATCAATGGCAAAAAGAATAAAATGTAGGAGAGAATAAATATTACTTTGTTATCCTGGTCCTCTTTGGCTGCTGGAACAGCTTGCGCTGCAGCATGATTACCTTGTGCCTGAGCAACGGGAGATCCGCATCCATCGCAGAATTTCACATTACCGGTTATTTCTTGCCCACAATTGTTACAATGCATAATAATACCTCCTGTTATTTTTTTATAATGAATAGATTCTACTCATATTTGACCATATTCTGCTTCCTTGTATTTAATAATCAATTCGGCATTAGTTCTAACATCAAGTTTTATATATATATGTTTTATATGCTTGTTTATATCCCCCCTTTTCACACCTAGCCTCTGAGAACATTCATCCCTTGAGAAGCCTTCACGTAACAACATAAAAACTAAAACTTCCTGAGTGGTAAGGGTTGATAATCTTTTTGATAGTATAATTTTGTCATTCTCATCATCCTTAGGTCTATTAAATTTATTCATAAGCCTATTTAAGAAGAACATAATTTATTCCCCTCACCAACGTCATATATTTTATTGTAAAATTGTGCTACAGTTTAGTTCCACAACCTCCACAGAATTTCGTACCAGGTGAGTATTCTTCCCCGCAACCAGGGCAGTTACTGACCACAGGCCCACTCATGGATGCACCGCAGTGATTGCAGAAGCGTACTGTTTTAGCATTTTCTTTCTTACAACTGGGACAAACAGCTAAGGCAAGTGATGATCCGCAATTGTTACAGAACTTACCTGTTCCAGATGGTTTGTTGCAGTTAGGGCAAATGGTAGTTTTGCTCTCAATCTTGCCTTTCCAAACGGTAGCACTTTCGGCGGCTTCTTCAATGTTACGTCTCATAGCATCGGCACGCGCTCTTGCAACAGTGATTTCCTGCCTGGGTGCGCATTCAGTACATAAACCCTCATCCTCATTAAAACAAGATTCACATACCCATTTGCGACATCCATTGCATCTATTAAAAAATCTTTGAGCCTCATTTTTTGCACGGTCAAAGGCATTCTCATGCTCCTTATGCCATTCAGGGCTCATACCTGCAAACCTGTCGGACAAAACATTACCACCCCGTTCCAGGGAATATCCGAGATTACCTACTCTCCCACCTAAAAGACTGCCCAGAACACCTGCACCTTGGGCCAAACCTCTTAAGCCACGGCCTCTTTTATAAGTTTCTGATTCTATAAAGCTGCTTTTATGTCCATCCTCGCAAAGATCACAATAAAAGGTAAACTGAAATCCAGCCTCGGTGGAGTTATCTTCATAATTTCTTGTAAAGGATTGCAACATACCCTCGCCTCATTTCCTATTATTCTTGATTTTTTTACCGCAAGCAGTACATATTGTATTCTCAAAAAACTGCATAACTCCACAACGTGGATTATTACAACGTATCATTAGAGCCCCGTTGCAGCGTTCACATTTCTCCTGCACAAAGGTTGGCACACCACAAACAGGACAAGTAACATACAATGAACGGCCACAACCAGAGCAAACAGATTGCCCTTTTTCTATAGGTCGCAGGCAGCTAGGACACAGATACCCGAAAGGACTGCCGATCTGGCAAGTGGGGCAGAAGCGTGAATTCTGATCTATATATACACCGCAGTGTATGCAAGGATGCTTATAACCTGCCATGTCACGCCTCCTGTTTTGTTCCGCATTCGCCACAGAACCTTGTACCAGGCGTTAAGATAGCGCTGCATTTAGAGCATTTTAAAACACCGAGCTTAGTACCACATTCTTGGCAAAACTTTACCCCTTCTGGATTTATATTTCCGCAAGAAGGACAGGTAAGAGCTTCCTCTTCAGCTAATTTTGCTGAATCCTTGGCATCTTTTTCTGCCTGGGCACCGCTTAGCTTCTGTTCAGCTTCTGCTATGTTTGTCTCTACTAGTTTCAATTTGTTTTCCAGCTCAGGGAATTGTCCCCCTGCTGCAAGAGCTTTCTTCCCTATCTCAGCGTAAAGTTCCAGTTCTTTTTTTCGTAAATCACTGAGATCAGACTGCGCTGTCATTATTTTTACATCTGGATCATCCTGGGGCATAAAACCAGAAAGTCCTTTGAATAGGCTGCCAAATCCACCGTAAAAATCACTCATTAAGTTCCACCCCTTAAAGGTAATTTATGCTATATGCATATATAGCATTGTCATATACATCATAAACATGTAAATTGATATATACTATTCATTAGTACAACCGATAACAAAGAAAAAGCTCCTCATTAGTTCTAATGAGAAGCTTTTTGGTGAACTTCATATGCTTACAAATTCTGTGAACGAACTTTATATTGCTCTGTATACGTTAGTTTTCCATTAATATGCTCTGAAAGCATTAGACTGACTTGGTCGATTTTGGTGGGAAAAGGTGTTTCTAGGAGCATGTTTATATCTTTGAGGCCATTGTTATCCTTGCTGTCTTTGCTGTCTTTGTTCAACTTCACCCTTCTAGCCAATGTAATATGAGGTGAAAATGGCCGCTCCTCAAGGGGAAAACCTGCCTTACTAAGCTGATCACATAGGTCTCTTTGCATAATAGATAGCACTTCATTCTGAGCAAGACCGACCCACCACAAATCCCCATCTCTACGTTTGAATCTACCTGCATGGTCAAACGAAAGATGTAGGGTAGAAAAAGTCAGCTGATCCATAATTTTTTGAATGATTACTACGCGCTCGGGGTTAACCTCTCCTAGAAAGGCTAGCGTTAAATGCAGATTTTCTGGGTGAGAAAAGCTGCCTGTACTTATTTTTCTAAGTCGGTTCTGCAAATTAATTAGATTTTTTCTTGTATCATCATCAAAGTTAATAGCAATAAACAATCGCATTTTCGGCTTACCTTTCTCTTAAATTGCCCATAGTTTTACTGTCTCACTGTTCTTAGTATCACTCTGTTTTACTACCGTTATTCTTCTACTATAATATAAATCACCCTACAAAAAATCTCAAACTAAAGTTTTAGTTTGAGATTTCTCGCATACATATAGATGATTTCTCTTCTATCCAAAGAAGTTAATATACCCTGCAATCAATACTAATATAATAATAGCGGGCATTACCCATTGCAGGTATCCTTTCAGTGCACGAGGCATTTTAATTCCCTTGCCTGTGTTGGCTTCCTTCATGAAATTATCAAATCCCCAACCATATCGAGTAACACAGAATAGTAAATACCCTAAGGAACCTAAGGGAAGTAGATTATAACTGACTATGAAATCTTCTAGATCTAGTATATTGGTACCCGGTCCAAAAGGCTGTATTCCACTAAGCACATTAAAACCTAGAATTACAGGCATGGAAAGAATAATAAGCAAAATCGTATTAATTATAGCTGCTTTTTTACGACTCCAGCCCCAGAGATCCATTCCAAAGGAAATTATATTTTCAAAAACAGCGATAACCGTGGAAAAGGCTGCAAAAGTCATAAAGATAAAAAATAATGAACCCCATATCCTTCCACCACTCATTGCATTGAATATGTTAGGTAAAGTAACAAAAACAAGCCCTGGTCCTCCTCCAGGGTCAACCCCAAAGGAGAAGCTAGCTGGAAAAATGATTAATCCTGCGATTATAGAAATAGATGTATCAATAGAAGCGATATTTATGGATTCCCCTAGAAGGCTACGCTCTTTATCAATATAGCTGCCAAATATCGCTAAGGAACCAATTCCAAGACTCAAAGAAAATAATGCCTGACTCATTGCCGCATAGATTGTTTCCCAGACGCCTATTTCCTTCATCCGATTAAAATCTGGTGACAGGTAAAATTTTAAGCCTTCGCTGGCATTTGGCAGTGAAATGGATTTCACAGCAAGTACAACGATAATAGCCAGAAGTAATACCATCATTACTTTGGTTACCCTTTCTACACCATCTTGTAAACCAAGGGAACATATCCCAAAACAAACTACAGTAGTGATGACCATCCAAATAGTCATTTCCAAAGGATTTGCCGTTAAGTTTGAAAACACCTGACCTACTTGAGCGGCATCTAGGCCATTGAATTGGCCTATTGCAAACCTATAAAAATAGGCAATCATCCAACCTGCGACAGTAGTATAGAACATCATTAGCAGATAATTACCGGCAATTCCAGAGTAACCTAACCAGTGCCACTTCTGTCCCTTTTTCTGCAAAACTTGAAACGAAGTTGCAATACTTTTCTGGCTTGCACGACCTACTGAAAGCTCCATAGTGATGATTGGCAAACCAAGTGCAAAAATAAATATAAGGTAGATAAAAACAAATATTGCTCCACCATACTGCCCTGTGATGTAAGGAAAACGCCAGACATCACCCAACCCAATTGAGCAACCCGCAGCGATTAGAATAAACCCCAGACGAGACCCAAACTTTTCTCTTTTTTTCATCTTTTTACCTCCTTAACCGTTTTACCATTCTTCTTAAAAGGATTTTGATAAAGCTTAAAAATGAGTAAATATGAAAAAATTATATTATATATTGCCCCATTAATCAACAATGTTTTAATCACTTCGTGTGCTTAGTGTATATTTTTATATTTATTACTATCCAGTGTGACCTTTGTCCAGTGATGTTTCTACCACTCAGCACGTATTATATAATGCTTTGCTATTAGCTAAAGTTACCTGCATGTTTTCTATGTACAATAGTGGAAATGTGCAGTAAAATGATTTTAAGGAAGTGATTATTATGAAAAAGAAGTCTCAGTATGAACGCTACGGTTTCATAAGTAGAAAACATATGCCAAAGGATAGATATACTTCTGAAACTATCCCCTATTCAGAAAGAAATTGGGCTGTCATGAGAAGCTTCAATGAGATTGCACGCAACCATTGCGGTGCGACAGCTGCTGCGAATATAACCAGGCAGCTGACTTATACAGGTAATCCTTCACTTATTAGAAATAATAGCTTGAGAGACATCTTTATTGACTTGCATGATTTAATAGGTAACGGTCCTGTAATGACCATAGCCAGCAATCTTGAGAAATATATTTCAACTAGAGGTTATACATTAAATCATTCCCGTGTTCTAACTTTCAGTGAGTTACAAAAAGCAATTTCAAACAATAGACCTTGTACTCTTTTGTTGAGTGCTTCACCATTACATTGGCATTGGGTGGTGGTTGTTGGCTGGAGACAGTATAGATCCGGAGAAAATTATTTAAGAATTGTAACAGGCTGGGATAATTCGGCAGACTATTATTGTCGATTTCCTGTTGTCCCTATACTAACTCAATATTGGATCTCACCAAAACAATCTAGTTAATTGATATAACTAATTGGAATTAACACAATAGAAAAATAACAATTATTAATTTTCTACGTACTACAGTATTTGCTGAAATGAGTTAAGAGGGAGAAAATTATGTTTAATAAGCCTAAATTCAGTGGTGAGGAACTGGCAAAGCATGTAGTTGTTATTTCACTGGACGCTATGTCAGAAAGTGACTGGGATACCGTCAGTAAGCTTCCGAATTTGTCAAAGATGATTACATCAGGTTCATACACTTCATCTTTAAAAAGTGTTTTTCCTACACATACTTATGTTGTGCACACCTCAATAGTAACTGGAGTGTACCCGGATAAGCACGGCGTTATCCATAATCATCAGCTTCAGCCCTTTGTTCCAGAGAAAGATCAAACCTGGTACTGGTATCAAAGTGAGATCAAATCACCTACAATTTATGATCTGGCAAAAGCAAATCACATGAAAACGGCGGGACTTATGTGGCCTGTTTCTGCTAAATCCTCCATTAGATATAATATGCCCGAGTTAATGGCTATAAGAGGAGAAAACCAAGCAATAAAAATACTCAAAAACGGTACGCTCTCCTACTGCATTGAATTGGAATTAAAGTTTGGGAAAAAACGCGAAAGTACGAAACAGCCCTATTTGGATGACTTTATAACCCTCTGCGCCATGGATACCATCAAAACTAAGAAACCAAATCTTATGTTGATCCATTTATGTGATGTAGATAATGCAAAGCATAACAATCGCATAGACAGTCAGGAAGTGAAGAATGCCTTTAGTCGTTCCGATAGGCGAATTGGTGATATCATTCAATCAGTGAAGAACGCAGGGATACAAGACGATACAATATTTATAGTCCTTGGAGACCACGGGCAATTCAATGTGGATTACAATGTACATTTGAATAACCTGCTTAGAGATGTAGGTCTTATCTATGATGATAATGGAAATTGGAACTGGAAAGCTTACCTGCAAACTACTGGAGGTAATGCTTATTTACATATAAAAGATGATGATAAGGAGGTAGAGAAAGTTGCACTGGGAGTGCTAGAAAAAGCCATGCATGATGGCAGCTACGGCATTGAAGCAATATATGACAGAAAAAGATTGGACGACCTCCATGCGCCTGTAGTATTGAATTATGTTGTGGAAGCAAAGCCAGGCTATCATTTTGATAACGATATCCATGAGACAACTGTAGAGAATTACGTTGAGATTGGGAAAAAGTATGCAACCCATGGCTTTTCACCAGACAAGCCAGGATACCAATGTATTTTGCTAGTATCTGGACCAAATATAAAGAAAAACCATCCAATAGGACCCGTTGAAATGGTGGATATAGCACCTACCATATCACGAATCCTTGGGATGGATTTTTATCCTTGCGACGGCAAAGCATTGGATGGTATATTCAACGTATAAGGGTGTGAAAAACTTAGAAGCTTACTCTACAACCAGATTCATGAGACTTGTAAGCGGCTTCCATTAGTTCTGTCAGCTGAATTGCGTCTTCCAAGCCAAAGTGAATCTTGCCGTTACTTCGTATGGCATTAACCCACTGCCTCATAGCTGATGGCAATGCATCCGGCAACTCATCCGGTGTTACAAATCCGTTTGAATCCGGTGCATACTTTTTCGAAGAGATTTTCACTGTATTGTCTGGTCCACCGATGAAAAGACTGCCCTCCGTACCATATAACTCCATTGTGGACGGACTGTTTGTGGAAACAAATCCGGTTTCAGCTATGGCAATAGCCTTATTATTAAATTCAATCAAGCTGACAGCATTGTCTTCTACAGCTC
>CAYFSR010000104.1:0-8411 GCA_964345785.1 uncultured Eubacteriales bacterium
GACGATACCATTCTTGCCAACATAGAATCGGAATTGACAGAAACCCTGGTTAGGGAATTTATTCAAACTGCTAAAGATAGCAATCTATCCTTTAAAAAAGTGTTTGATCTAATTAGCGAGATGTGGGATGAGGTCTGATTTTTCGAAATAGGTGTACCAGATAAGTAATACAATGTAATGATATAGACAATTAGGCTACTCCATTAACACTGTATCCAAGAGCTGAAAATAAGCAAGAAAGCCTTGAGTTTCAAGGCTTTCAACTGTGTAGAAAAATCAAAACATATAGAAAAAGAGAAATTTAATTCTATAAACTAACTTATATTATCGTGTCATCCTTGATGCACGTATTGCTGATATTTCGTGTACAAGCGGCCTGTTATTGATAAAATTATCAATATCATCAAGCACTGCCATAGTCGAGTACTTCCTTCTATCTACTGTTGGACCTGCCATATGAGGAATCAGGAGTGCATTGTCCAATTTTCTTAGAGGACTTTGATCTGATAACGGCTCTTCCTCGAATACATCTAATACAGCCTTAATACGGTTCGTCTTAAGTTCCTCAACCAGTGCTTCTTCATCAATTACGCTGCCTCGAGCTGTGTTTATTAGGATTCCATCATCATGCATCATCCCAAGTAATCGTTTACCAATCATATGGTAAGTTTCGTCTGTTCTAGGCAGGTGTACGGAGATAATTGGACAGCTTGTAAAAAGTTCATCCAGCTCGACTTTCTCTACACCATATTCAGCCATTGTTTCTGCATCTACATATTCATCAAAGGCCTTTAGCTTTACTCTAAATGGTTTCAGCATAGGTGCCAGATACCTGGGGATCTCGCCAAAACCTACAAGGCCGATTGTTTGGTCAAGAAGCCCCCTGTTGTAATAATCTACCGATTTCCAGCCACCTTGCTTCATATCATTCACAAAGTAAGGTATATCCCTGAGAGCAGATAGCAGATATGCTATAACACTTTCTGCAACGGATTCAGCAAATACCTTATTGGCACTAACTACATGAATTCCTTTTTCGAATAATTCATCCGATACTAGATTTGCAACAGAACCAGCAGTATGCGCAACAAGCTTCAAACGATCGGCATTTTCCAAAACCCTGGCACTAAACCTAGGTATGCCCCAGCCTGTTATACAGATGTCTATTCCTTTTATATGTTCTCTCAATACTTCCTCAGTAAAATCCGGGGGGTTTCCACTAACCCAGGTTACATTCCCTATTTTTTCAATTCTTTTAGTAATTTCCGGTGTAAGAAATGTCTCCTTTACTTTATCCGATAATGTTACAAGAATATTCATTGATTTGCCTCCACTTCTTATTCTAGTTCTATAATAATATCAAATTCTGTATAAAGCTAGTACCTTTTGGTATCTTAACCACTTAAAAATATCTTTCTGATGTCATCATGAGCTTGCGAAGGGTCTTTCCTTAGGATTACTTGGTAAAGTCGGAATGACAGGATCTAATTGTTAAAACATACTTGTCACCAGAATAATAAATTTATTATGTCAGCTGTGAAGAGTAAAAAAAGGACTGCTGCGGGATGAACATACAACAGCAATCCTAATATAGATTCTTTTCTATTATGCGTTATACAGCATTCAGCTGATAGTAGTGTCCTTCTAGATCCATAAGAGCTTCATGGTTACCTCTCTCGACAATTCGACCATCATCGATAATAAAAATCACATCAGAATGCCGTATCGTGGATAGTCGATGAGCAATAATTACAGTTGTACGTCCAGTAGATACATTTTCTATGGATTTCTGTATAAGCTTTTCCGTCTTAGTGTCAATATTAGCAGTAGCCTCATCCAATACAAAGATTGAGGGATCATGGGCAATGGTACGAGCAAATGCCAGTAATTGTCGCTGCCCTGCTGAAAAAGTACTGCCTCGTTCCGTCACCGGCTCCCTCATCTTACGAGGAAGCTCATTGATGAAGGTATCTGCACATGACAGCTCCAGAGCTTTTTGCACCTCTTCATCAGATATAGGGGTATGCAGGGTAATATTATTCTTAATGCTGCCAGAGAATAGAAATACATCCTGCAAAACAACAGAAATATTCCGTCTTAAGCTTTTCAGATTAATATCATTGATAGGTATATCATCTATCAAAATCTGCCCCTTCTGCACTTCATAAAATCGAGAAATAAGGTTAATAATAGTGGTTTTCCCGGATCCAGTAGCACCTACAAAAGCAGCTGTCTGCCCCTTTTCTATTCGGAAGCTTACGTCCTTTAATACCCATTCTCCTTCATTATAGGCAAACCATACATTCTTAAACTCAATTTTGCCTTCCAAGCGCCCTACCTCAATGCCGGATTCGTAATCCTCCAAGCTGTCTTTCTCATCTAGCAATTCATAAACCCGGTCAGCAGAAACAACTGCTGACTGGATGGTATTATACATTTCTGCCAAATCATTAATAGGAGCAAAAAACTGCTTGATATAATTTGTAAATGCATATAATACTCCTAGCTGCAAAGTATTATTCATAATTCGTCCCATACCATACCAGACTAAAAGAGCAATAGCTAAGGTGTTGAAAATTTCTATGACAGGTCGAAGAAGACTGTGTAATTTCAAGCGGGTTAGAGAAGCATCATAGTACTCATCGTTAAGAACCTGAAATTCTCCTTCTTTTTCCTTTTGCATATTAAATATCTGCACCAGCTTCATCCCGGCGATGTTTTCAGCAAAAAAACCATTAATGCGACCAGTGAGGCTTTTGATTGTTACAAAATTTGCCTTCATCTTCTTTTTCATCACATTAGTAATGATTACAATAAAGGGTATAACAGTAAACCCTATCATTGCCAGCTTAAAATCCAGAGTGATCATGATAATCACAATGCCAACCAAAAGAAAGATATCTTTAAATAAGTTAATAAATACATCGGTAAACATTTCACTTAGCGCCTCTACATCATTGGTTGCTCTGGTAATCAAACGGCCGGAAGAATGCTTATCCAAAATGGAAAGAGACATATTCTGAATATGGGTAAATACCTCGTTTCGCAAATTAGTAATGATGTTCTGAGCAACATGGTTCATAGCGCTGACCTGTGCAACTGTAAACCCTGAGCTAATCACCACTAAAAGCATATAAATAATGCCCATTGATGGAATAGAATAAAGACCATATTCCAGCTTTTTACCGATTAGAAAGTCGTCTATCACAACTTGTATTATAAGTGGCTTAATTAGCTCGGCTACATTGACAATAATTACACTTATGATGCAAAATAAGATAACTTTCCAATAGGGGGCAGCTCGTTTTAGCAAACGCCACAGATTATTGTCCTTCATGATAAAGCATCCCCCTTCTCGTCTTCATACTGCTCCTCGTATAGTTCATGATAAATACCTCCCTGTTGGATTAGTTCATCATGAGACCCTCTCTCAGCAATACGTCCGTGATCTAGTACGATGATTTCATCAGCATGCTTAAGGGCAGAAATTCTATGGGAAATGATAATACCAGTATGACCACTCATTTCCTTTTTGAGGTTGGTCAGAATAGCTTCTTCGGTTTGAGTATCTACAGCGGACAAAGCATCATCCAGGATATAGATTGCTGGTCGTTTAATAATCGCTCTAGCAATAGAAATCCGCTGTTTCTGGCCTCCAGAAAGATTTACTCCCCTCTCTCCAATTCGGGTTTCGAACTTGTCGGGGAACTCCATAATATTGTCATAAACCATACTGACTTTAGAGGCTTCTTCTATATCATCATCATTATATTCATCGTTAAAATAACGAATATTTTCATTTATGGTAGCAGAGAACAGAAAGTTATCCTGGGGAACATATCCAATATTCTCCCTCAGGTATTCTATGGAATAATCGTTTATGTCTCGACCATCAATCAGAATTTGTCCGGGTTTTATATTATGAAGCTTCAACAGCAAATTAACTAACGTAGTTTTTCCACTTCCAGTACGACCTATAACACCTAATACCTGGCCCTTTTGCAGCTTAAAAGATATATTCTGTAATGCATATTCTTTATATCCAGAATAAGCAAAAGATAGGTTATTGAACTCTATCTGTCCTTCCAGCTTTTCTGTTTTTCCTTCAGCTGTAAGCAAACCTTCATCTATGATTTCGGGCTCTATGCTAAAAATCTCCTCCAACCTGTTAAAAGATGCCATCCCCCTTTGAAAGACGTTAATAATACGTCCTATAGAGACAATCGGCATCATAAGCATGGTTAAATAGCCGTTGAAGGCAACAAAGTCACCTATAGAGATTTGGCCCGTTTTAACAAGTGAGCTTCCATATATTAGATTGATCGTAAAGCTGATACCGAAAAATAGCTGAATTAAGGGACCCATAAGCGCGGAAACTCGAACCAGATCTATGTTTGATTGTTTCATTTCCTGATTCAAAACCTCAAATCGGCTGACTTCATCCTCTTCCTGTACATAAGTCTTAATAACACGAATACCTGATATATTTTCATTTATCCTGTCAGAAATGGATGCAAAATTTGCCTGCACTTGTCGAAATCTTTGTCTGATATTAGTTCCCATATAGATGATGACAATCATAATGATAGGTACTGGGAGAAGGGCAAAAAGCGTGAGTTTTGGATGAACCACCTGAACCATGGAAGATACAGAAAGCAGGCTCATAGTTACTCCATTTAAGATAAGGGCTACACCTGGGCCAAAGCTCTGCCGCATTGCTCCGATATCATTTACAGCATAGGCCATTAAGTCGCCGGTTTTTCGATTATTATAGAAATTTGCAGACATTTTCTGCAGATGCTTAAGCATTTCCATACGTAAAAAGCATTCCATGTTACGAGAGTTACCCATAATAAAATAACGCCAGATGAATCTAGTAACAAAAACTCCTAGAGCTACCAGAATCATTAAAGCAATATACTTAAATACCTCTTGCCGATTAATGGCTGGAGTATCCAACAAGTCAATAATAATACCTAGATATTTCGGAGACAGGGTCGCTATGTATACGTTGATTAGTAGAAAAATAGCACCCCAGATATAGTTGATCCCATATCTTCTAAAAAATTCGGGTATAATCTTTTTTTTCATAAAACCCCCACATTTACCCTACAAGATTTTTGAATTGAACAATGTACTTTAATCGTATTTCAAGGCAGGCCATGAAATTGACCTGCCTTAACAATACAGAATTATTATAGCACACTTATACGTATAAATGAAGAGATTATGCTAAATTTCTGTAATTACTCTGTGAGTTTTTCTAATCGTCCAGCTCTGGTTTGCTTATATAATTTATAAATCTTTCAATTCCCTCTGCAATCTACTGAGCTCTCCTTTTAGCTCCTCTACTACATTAGCATAGCCAGGATCTTCATATACATTGTTAAGCTCATATTTATCTACCTCTAAATCAAAGAGTTCCCACTGCGGCCATTCAGTATTCTCTGTGCCTTCTGGGAATTCTCCGTTCGGGAAACCTCCAGGAGCATAATAGCAGATTAATTTATACTTATGAGTACGTACTCCATAGTGGGCTGCTACACAATGATCATCCTTATCCATCCAGTACCTATAATACATGGATTGTCTCCAGTCACCGACACTCTCTCCCCGAAATATAGGGCGTAAGCTACAGCCTTGCATATCTTCAGGCACCTCTAGTCCCGCATAATCCAGGAAGGTAGGCGCAAAATCGGTATTAACTATCATATCCTTGTTCACAGTTCCGGGTTTTATTTCCTTTGGATAACGTACTAGGAAAGGCATACGTAGAGATTCTTCGTACATAAAGCGCTTGTCATACCAACCATGTTCCCCCAGAAAAAATCCTTGATCTGAGGTATATATAACTATGGTGTTATCAGCTATCCCTTCCTCGTCCATATAGTCAAGTAATCGACCAACATTTTCATCGATAGATGCAATACACCTTAAATAATCCTTTATGTATCTTTGGTAATACCATCTAGTTAGATTCTTGCCCTCAAGATGTGCTGGAGGATCTTGTTTGACATCAGTCTTAGTTAGATGACTGCTGATTCTCATCTCTGCCAACCTAGCAGCATCGCTTCTGGTATCATAGTGATCAAACAAAGTTTCAGGTTCTGGGATATCAACATCCTCATAAAGATTCATATATTTCTCGGAAGGTTCCCAAGGGCGATGGGGTGCTTTGTGATGACACATCAAAAAGAAAGGTCGGTTCTCATCACGCTTATGCAACCATTCCAGGGACAAATCGGTAATTATGTCAGTTGCATATCCATCAATTTTGGTTTCACCATCCTTGTCATAGAAAGTAGGATTATTGTATTCTCCCTGACCGGGTAATATACACCAGTGATCAAATCCTGTTGGATCGCTGTTACCACCGCGACCCAAATGCCATTTTCCAATTATTGCAGTCTGATAGCCTCCTTGCTGTAATTCTTTAGCTACATGAGGCTGCCTTCCATCAAAGTCATCTCTTAATGTTTTTACACCATTTAAATGACTGTGCTTGCCTGTCAAAATTACCGCTCTACTGGGAGTACAAATTGAGTTTGTACAAAAACAATTATCAAACCTGACTCCCTCCTGGGCTATCCTATCTATATTCGGCGTTTGATTAATTCTGCCTGAATAGCTGCTTATAGCTTGTGAAGCATGGTCGTCTGACATAATAAAGATTATGTTTGGTTGGTTCATGAAAGTTTCTCCTTTTCAACACTTACAATTGCAATTATATTTTCATTTTAGCACATAGTTTACTCACAGCTCTAATCTATTTTTTACATCAGGTAGTCGCTGCAATTTTCTACATCCATCACTAATCACCTATCATCGTTAGTAAATGTCACAGTAGAATGGCCTGCAAAGGCACGTCTCCCCTCACCGGCAGGACCAGCCATAGCCAGTTGTCCATCACCGGTTACTGGTTCATGGGTTCCATCAAATGCAGGGTCTACATATTTTATAAACCAGCTCTCCAGATTTGCCTTCATTGTGATGATTTGATTTTCCATTTCCAATTCATTAATCAGATTTGCTCTTTCTTTTAAGCACTGAAGGAGGCGAATATTACTATGGACCTGCATCAGCCGGACCATTCTTTGAGAGATATTCCTGGTTGGATCTTACTCCAGAACTATATGATAATAACGATGATCTGGAAATGAAGCTGATAAAATATAGTGAATATGCAGTTGAAAACCATAAACTATGGGAAGAAAAATACTTCCTAGATCAGCCTGATACTTGATACTGGTCAAAATAGTGATAACAGTAGGTCATAAGGACGGATAATAGGGTATAATAAGGCAAAAATATACCATAGCATCAATGGGGGATAAAGTTATAATGAAAAAGAAATTTTATGTAATCGGTCACAGAGGAGCTTGCGCCTATGCCCCTGAAAACACTAAGTCTTCTTTTGACAAGGCCATATCATTAGGTGTTGACGGGGTGGAGACTGACATCCGTAGGACAAAGGATGGAATACTGGTACTCTTTCATGATAATACCATAGATAATAAGTCCAATCTTACAGGTGCAATCCAGGATTATGCTTATAATGAACTGAAAAAGGCGGATTTCGGCAACTGGTTCTCACGAGCATTTTCCGGTGAACATATCCTTCGACTGGATGAGTTTCTAACTCTTTATGGTGGTAGAGTTCACCTAAGCCTCGAAATCAAGGCCACAGGTATAGAAGAGCAGTTGGTAGATGAAATTAAAAGAGCACGCCTGATTAAGGATGACTATATGGTAACTGCCTTTGAACTCACTTCTCTAATACAGATGAGAAAGCTACATCAAACAGTACCATTAGGGTATTTGGCAGCAGACTGCAAAAAGGATACGGTTCATACCTGTTTAGACAATGGAATAGACGCTATTTGCCCTCGCGCTGCTGATCTAACTGCATATGACGTCGAATATGCTCATAGAAATGGTTTGTTTGTCAGAGCCTGGGGTGTGGCTGATGAAGAGCTGATGAAAAATGCATACAACGCTGGCGTAGACGGTATGACTATTGACTTTCCTGATAGATTAATAGAATACATGGCATAGTCAACCAGATTCTTCTTCATTCAACTCAAAACCCCCTTGTCATCATTGAACGGAACCACATCTTACTTGTACATTTTAGTTAATAAAAACCTTACATCCTGCTCAATATCTTCAGGGATTTCAAGTTCAGGTAAGCCTAGAACTTCTGAAGCGTTCAAAGCCATGAGAAAATTACCTAGATAGTTAACGTGAATCCAATCACGCATAATCTTTTTATAATCCTCTGGATATTTTCTGTAAAAAGGCTCAAGCTTACTATATTGATCAATTAGAGGCAAACCTAATTTTTTAGAAATATCCCTATTAGCTTGAACAATGCCTCCAAATAGCTTTTCAAATCCTTGCATTCCATCATC
>CAYFSR010000105.1:0-8390 GCA_964345785.1 uncultured Eubacteriales bacterium
TATCTTGGAAAAACCACACATTAATTGAAAAATTGCACAGAATTCCCTTAAAAGCAGCCAAAAAGTACACATTAGTTGAAAATCTGCTCATTTTTACCCAAAACATATCAAAATAAGGCTTAGCTTTGGTTTGCTTTTACTTTAATATCAAAACTTACTGTCCATGCTTAGGGATTTAGAATTTCTACCGTCCAGTACAAAGGGTTTAGAGCATGGTAAACTTTTCAATTGTCCATTTTCCGGGGTTTATGATTTTTGCCGTCCGGCACATTGGGCATAGCTGTTGTAAAGTGTTCAAAGTGCCCAGTCATCGGGGTGCAACATTTTCATAGAGTGACGTAGCAATTTAAGTAAGGTTGTATTAGGAATAACTAATAGGTGTATAACCCGGGCGATGGTTGAAAAATAGCGATAAACAGAGTATACTATTCACTATATTATGGAAACCTTAAATACATGATTTTGAGATTGTTAGGTACTTGATACAGAGATGCAAATGTTATTTTGGAAACTGATTGGTGTTCGCTGGTTTTGGGTATAAGAAAAACAATGTCAATAGTCGGTTAAGGTAAAAGAAAGCGAAGCCAACGTACAAGTGGTATCAATAAACAAAGCCAACGTATAATTGGGGCATTAGAAAACCAAAACCAACGTATTAATTAGTATGTTTGTAAAACTATATAATAATGTTAATATTGAGGAGGCGGGGGAACAATGACTTGGAAAATGATTTTGAGACTGGTGTTGGCTGTGGTTTTCGGAGGACTCATTGGACTTGAGCGGGAGATAGGTAATCGACCTGCAGGGTTTCGAACCCATACCTTGGTATGCATGGGATCCGCATTGGTAATGATGACCTCAGAATTTATGATGGGTATCTATTCGGACTTTGTTGATCCGGCTCGTCTGGGAGCACAGGTTATCAGTGGTATAGGTTTTCTAGGAGCAGGTACCATACTTAAAGATGGTTCCCGAGTCCGGGGTCTAACTACAGCAGCCAGCTTGTGGGTTGTTGCGTGTATAGGCGTGGCTGTAGGTATAGGCTTCTATTGGGGAGCATTAATCGTAACTTTGTTGTCCTACATCACTCTAGTATTTTTAAAGAAATTTGAAGGTTTTGTTCCAGGACAAAAGGACTATTATGTTTACCTGGAAATCCCAAACTCTCCTGGGCAGATAGCTAAAATCACCAGCATACTTGCTGATTTACATGTACGTGTAAGAGATATCAAGGTTGATTCTGGAGAAGGAGACCAAACCCATGCTTTTTTCAATCTGGTACTTCCCCCTGGGATAGATAAAAATACAGTAGGTGCAGAGTTGTCCAGATTGCATGGAGTCACTTTGCTGGATAGGGAGAAAGATGACGTACTCTAAATTAAGTGAAACAAAAATGTGCTAAACTGAAAAAAGGTTTAAATTTAGAAAGAAAATAGTTTAAGAAAAGCAAGTTAAAGATAATAAATTAAGGAGGATGAAAGCTTGAGAGAGTTTTTAGCAGAACTAATCGAAATGCCGGGTGTATCTGGTTATGAAGAGAAGATAGCAAAAAGAGTATCAGATGAATTTTCCCGTTTTTGCGACGAAGTTCACACGGATTCATTTTTCAATGTTTATGGAATCAAAAGAGGCACAGCACCTAATGAGAACTTCGTCATGCCTAAGGTCATGATGGCCGCGCATATGGATGAAATCGCCCTAATGGTTCGAGACATTGATGAAAAAGGTTTTTTGAGGTTCACCAATATTGGCGGTGTCGATCAAAGGATCTTGCCTGCACAGGAAGTAACTGTTCATGGACGAGAGCTTCTACACGGCATCATTTGCACCTTGCCTCCTCATCTTCAGGCAGCAGGGGAATCACAAAAAGTTATGAAAATGAAGGACATGTGTATTGATCTGGGAATGCCCGTCGATAAGGTGAAAGAACTGGTTCGAGTAGGGGATTTGATTACCTTTATCAGCCCCCTAGTATCCATGGAAGGCTCCATGGTTAATGGCAAGTCCTTGGATGATCGTGCCAGTGTAGTTCTATTAGCAGAGACCATGAGAGAGTTGGATCGTTTGCAGCATCACGCAGAAGCAGTTTTTGTAGCTACTGTTCAGGAAGAAGTAGGTACCAGAGGTGCTATTATCAGTGCATATTCCACGGAACCTGATATCGGAATCGCCATTGATGTTACCCATGGTGAGACACCAGATGCTTCCAAAGAGGATACTCAGCCTATGAACAAAGGTGTTGTTGTATGTAAGGGGCCAAATATGCATCCTGGATTAACTGATAAGTTCCTGGAGATTGCAAAAGAATTCGGTATGGAATGTCTTATTGAAATAGAGCCTCGTCCTACAGGGACTGATGCTCGTTCTATACAAATTTCCCGAAGTGGAGTACCTACTATTTTGTTATCCATTCCTCTTCGATATATGCATACCACAGTGGAAACCATGAATATGGACCATATCAAAGCTGGTGCCAGACTCATTGCATTATTCATTGCATCACTAAAGGAGGGGTGGCAGGAATGGTTGAAGTATTAAAAAGGCTGACAGAAGCTAGAGGAGTCTCTGGAAACGAAAATGAAGTCAGAGAAATTGTTATAGAATTGGCAAGTAAAACAGGAGCTGAGGTTTCTGTTGATCGAATGGGTAATGTAATTGCCAGAAAACCAGGAAAAGAAGGCGCAAAAAAGGTCATGTTGGCTGCTCATATGGACGAAGTGGGCTTTATAATATCCTCTATTTCTGAAAATGGGATGTTAAAGTTTCAAACCATTGGCTCTATAGACCAGAGACTTTTGCTGTCCAAACGTGTTCTAATTGGAAAAAATGCTGTACCTGGAGTTATTGGTGTCAAGGCCATTCATCTCCAGCAGCCGGATGAGCGCAATCAGGTTATCAAGCAGAAGCAAATGTTCATTGATATTGGAGCCAACTCAAAAGAAGAGGCCCAGAGGGTGGTTCAGCTGGGAGATTATGCATCCTTTGACAGCTCTTTTATTCCCTTTGGTGATAACAAAGTAAAAGCTAAGTCATTGGACGATCGTGTCGGTTGTTCTGTTCTCCTTGAGATATTAAAGGAAGATTATGATTTTGAACTAATTGCCTGCTTTACTACTCAAGAAGAAGTAGGGCTTCGAGGAGCCACAGTAGCAGCATACCATCTTGAGCCAGATATGGCTGTTGTGCTTGAAGGTACAACTTGTGCTGATATACCAGATGTACCAGAGCATATGATGACAACAAGAATGGGTAGGGGACCAGCTATATCCTTTATGGACAATAGTTCCATTGCCAATCCCAGTCTATTTAAGCAGATGGTTGAAACAGCAGAAGCCCATGGAATACCCTGCCAAATTAAAGAGAATATTGCAGGTGGTAACGATGCAGGCACAATTCAGACAGTGCGTAGTGGTGTAGCCACAGTAGTAGTCTCAACTCCTTGTCGTTACATACATTCACCATCTTCCATGTTGGACCTGGAGGATTATTATAATACCATACGATTAATTAAGGAATTTTTGAAAGGATGTGAATCCCGTTGAAAAGCTTATTAGAGAAATTAACAGGAATATATGGACCTTCAGGTAAAGAGGAAACCATTAGTCAAGCAATCAGGGAGGAAATTAAAGATTATGTAGATGAGATTAGTGAAGATGTCATGGGAAATCTCATTGCAGTGAAAAAGAGCAGCGCTTCCAATCCTAAGAAAGTCATGCTGGCAGCTCATATGGACCAAATCGGGCTAATAGTAACCAACATCGATGAGAACGGATTTTTACGTTTTTCAAATGTAGGTGGTATAAATCCATTCAATGTAATGCATCGCAGGGTCGTCTTTGAAAATGGTGTAACAGGCGTAGTAGCTTATGAAACAGAACTGGAAGATATGAAGGGCCTGAAGTTAAACAAAATGTTTATTGATATAGGTGTTTCCAACCGTGAAGAAGCAAAGAAGCTGGTTAGCATTGGTGATGTAGCAGTCTATCATGCTCCCATGGCCGAAAGTGGTGACAAATACTTTGGTTGCGCTATGGATGACCGGGCAGGTTGCGCTGTTTTAGTCGAAACCATTAAAGCTATTAAGGATTCACCAAATGAACTGATTTTTGTGTTTACCACTCAGGAAGAGGTTGGTCTACGAGGAGCTAGAACCTCAGCATATGCCCTTAACCCAGACATTGGAATATCAGTTGATGTAACTATAAATGGCGACACACCAAAATGCAGACCAATGGCAATTAATCTAGGTGATGGACCTGCGGTGAAGATTAAGGATTCTTCTGTAATCAGCCATCCCAAGGTTAAGGATTTAATGATAAAACGAGCAGAAGAAGCTAAGATACCATTCCAGTTGGAAGTATTGGAGTTTGGTGGAACAGACTCTGGTGCTATACATCTCACACGGGGAGGCATTCCTTCTGGTGTTATATCCATACCCTGCCGTTATGTTCATTCAGCCCATGAGATGGTAGATAAGAATGACTTGGATAATGCTGTAACGCTGCTTACTTATATATTGGAGAATGAGATAGAGTAGAATGATACTGGATATTGGATACTAGATACTGGTAGAACCGAAGCAGTGAGCGAAGCAGGGGGATGGTTCTCATGTTTCAATTCGACTCTGTCTGCCCCAAGTAAATAATATGAAGAAGTCCATGGAAGTCCATGTAGGAGCTGCTATCCCGCATGGACTTTTAATGCTATACTGTATACAGGATTTATTGTCGGTTCATACTCTCATCTAGCAACATACATGCTCACATAAGGAGGTGCGGGATGAAAAAACCTAACATACTTTTTGTTATGCCCGATGAATTGCGCCAAAGCGCAATGGGCTTCCAAAATGAAGACCCGGTAATTACCCCCAATATAGATAAACTGGCTAGTGAAGGTCTGGTCTTACAAAATGCAGTTTCCAGTTATCCAGTTTGCAGTCCTTACAGGGGGCAACTCTTAACAGGGCAGTATCCTTGGTCAAACGGTTTAATTGGCAATTGCAATACCTCAACAGCTCAATTTGGTGTATACCTGCATCCTAATAAAACATGCCTAACTGACATACTAAGCCAGAATGGTTATGATTGTGGTTATATTGGGAAATGGCATCTTGATACACCTGAGCCCGGAGATCTTCCTTATATTGGGGCAAGGCGTGAAGACGGTAAGATTTGGGATGCATTCACCCCTAAACATAGGCGTCATAATATTAATTTCTGGTATTCTTATGGTTGTCATGATGAACATTTTACTCCCCATTATTGGCATAATGATGACCCTGTGGAGAATGTGCGCCATATTAATGGATGGTCAGCCCAGCATGAGGCCGATATTGCGATTGAATACATAGAGAATAAAGATGGTTCGGTTAGAGATCCTGAAAAACCATTTATTTTGTTTTGGGCACCGAATCCGCCCCATATGCCTTTTGATGTGGTCCCGGAAAAATACAAGGATATGTATAAAGGTAAGACTCCAGAAGAGCTTCTGGTGAGACCAAATGCTCTTATTTCAAAAGCTCCAGAAGAAATACCTGAAGGTCAGTTTAAAAATGCAGATGCTTTTAGGCAAACAGCTAAGGATAATATAGCAAATTACTTCGCTGCAGTTACTGGCATAGATGACCAGTTTGGACGGATATTAGAATCCCTTGATCGTTCTGGATTAAAAGATGACACCATAGTGATATTTACTTCTGACCATGGTGAAATGATGGGAAGCCATCTGCTGATGTACAAAGGACTTTGGTATGATGAGAGTTTCAAGGTCCCCTTTATTATAAGATATCCAAATAAAATTAAGCCTGGAAAGAAGGGTTTTTTCCTTAATCCCCCGGATATCATGCCAACCTTATTGGATATTTTAGGTCTTTCAGATCAACTTCCAGAAGGCGTAGAAGGGGAAAGTCGTGCAAAGTCAATGTTTTCCGACTACGTGCCCGAAATTGATGAAGGCTATTATATAAATCCCCAAGTTGATGCACGTGGAGTTCAGAATAAAAAATACTATTATGTTGTTCTTAGGGATAAACACGATGACGAAACCCACATCCTGTATGATCTTGAAAATGATCCCTACCAAATGAGGAATATTGCGGAAGAGTTGCCCCATATAGTTGAAGGAATGAATAGAAGGCTGAATGGTTGGTTGATTCGCACTAATGACTTATGGGTGAGAAAGTAAAAAAGGTAATGGTATGAAAGGATGTTTAGTTTGAAAAAACAATATTATGATTTGCTGAAAATATGGTGTGACAGGCTGATTGAACTTCAAATAAAAGACAGCGCCATGAAGGAATTTAATGGGGGAATCATGTGCCCCGCCTGCGCTCGTATACATGGCAGGTGTCATGATGCAATTTATCCCTTTATGTATATGGCTGATGAAACTGGTGACGATAAATACTTGAACGCTGCTAAGGCTTTATTTGATTGGGGGCAAAATGTATTTTGTGATGACGGCAGCTACTATAATGACAATCTAAGTTCCTGGAACGCTATAACAGTATTTTCCGCCATAGGGCTATGTGATGCTTTAGTTAAACACGGAAGTCTTTTAGATAATAAAACCAAACAGCTATGGGAAGATCGGCTTTTCTTGATGGGAGAATGGCTATATGAAAATCTTACTATGGATTTTGGAGCTGTAATAAATTATCCTTCTGCATGCTCTGCTGCTATGGCCCTATTAGGGATTTATTTTGAAAATGATGCATATAAGAAACGGGCAAAAATGCTGGCTCATGCTTGTATAGAATATCTTACTGAAAATGGGCTTTTAAGAGGTGAAGGGAAGCCAATAGATGCAGTAACACCGCGTGGTTGCTATCCAATTGATATTGGATATAATGCAGAAGAATCTATGCCTTCTCTAGTGATATATGCTATTGCAATGAAAGATTATGAAATATTGAATAAAATAAAGACTGGCTTTATGAAACTGCTTTCCTTTATGCTGCCTGACGGCGCTTGGGATAATAGTTTTGGTACACGTAATTTCAAATGGACTTATTGGGGAAGCCGCACCTCAGACGGTTGCCAAGGAGCCTTTGCTCTTTTAGGGAAAGATGATCCTGTATTTGCAGAAGCAGCACATAGAAATCTAGGACTTTATGAAAAATGTACTCATAACGGCCTATTACACGGTGGTCCTCATTACCATGAGCATGGTGAAGCACCTTGTGTGCATCATACTTTCTGCCATGCCAAGGTACTCGCCATGGCTCTTGATGTGGGAATAACGAGTACAGAGAATGTATCAATTCCATCTGATACTCCTCCTTCCTTGGTCTATTATAAAGAAGCAGATACATATAAAATTGCCAAGGGCGACTATAGAGGGACTATTACAGGCTATGATTTTCCTTTTATAGCAGGCGGACATGCATCAGGCGGCACCTTAACTATGCTTTGGCATAAGGATGCTGGCCCACTCATAGCATCATCAGTTACTAACTATACTATGGCAGAACCAACTAACATGCAGCTTACACTGAAAAAAGCTCAGCATAGACCATTAACATCTAGAATTATGTATGAGAGTAATGGAAAGCAATATGCCCAGTGTTATGACTACAATTCTTCTGTATATGCAAAAGAAGAAGGTGAATCTACCACCATAACCGTCAATGCAGATCTAGTTGATATAAATCAGAATAAACCTACTTATTCTACTACTTGTCATATTGACTATATCTTTGATACAAAGGCTGTTCACATTAAGGGCAAGGTATCAGGAGATAAAGTGGATATAACTCGCTTTGTTTTGCCTATTATATCTAAACATCAAGAGGAATGTTCACTAGATGGAAATGTTGCCATTATTCAAAAAGAAAATGCTCGTATCAATATTACTGCATCTCGCCTTGAAGGGGAGGCAAAACCAATTTTCTTCTTGCCAGGTGGTTTTGAAGCACGAGAGTTTATCATCGTCCCTGACGAAAATGGTGTATTTTCTGTTTCTATATCCGTAGGCTCTTAGGAAGCAGGGGGCTGTTCTTATTAGCTATGTATATATCAACGTTATTGTCAGCCATTTTACCTGTTAATGAACCTAGATTACGTATGTTCCAAAGGAGGTTGCCTAACCGTGCATTAAATGACAATACAACCTACGTAAAGGTCGAGTATAATCTGAAGGATATATTTGTTACATTGCCGAGAACACTCGTGAATTTATTCGTGAGGTGAATCGGCAAAGAAATTTAAAGTTTAAAAAAGTCCCCAAAAAAGCCATCAGAACATTTGTTCTCTTAGGCAATTAGTGGTATAATTAGTATAGAATTTACGATGCTTAAAGGGGGGTGCAAACGTTGGAAACAGCATCCAAAGGTAAGCTTTTCGGAACGCAGAAACAACAGTTGAAGAACCTGACTAAACAAGAGTACCTAG
>CAYFSR010000106.1:0-8073 GCA_964345785.1 uncultured Eubacteriales bacterium
GTCTGCCTGTCACCGGTGGCTATAGCAATAGCCAACTGTTGAACAGAATGCACCGATAACATACCCAAAGCTACCTTTGGTCCGATTCCGGTTACAGTTATAAGCTTTTCAAAAAACTGTTTTTCCTCTTTTTCCAGAAAGCCATATAGCTCCTGAGCATCATCACGTATATTAAGATATGTATATAATTTCGTTCTTTCTCCCACTGAGGGTAACCTTTGTAAAATGGAACCAGGAACAAATATACGATAGCCCACTCCGTTTGTTTCGACAATTACATGTTGGGTTTCCAGTTCCTCCAATATTCCAGATATGTATGCATACATTTACGTCTCTCCTAAAATGTTTCTTTAATAATTATCTATTGGTACCCAATATTCTTCCATATCGGCCACTGTTGCAATGACAGATGGCAACTGCCAAGGCATCGGCTGCATCATCTGGTTTTGGAATTTCTTTTAAGTGTAAAAGTAATTTCACCATGCTTTGTACTTGATGCTTATCTGCACGACCATATCCAACTACAGCCTGTTTTACCTGCAGTGGTGTATATTCAAATAAATCAATGCCTTGTTTAGCACCGGCCACTACAGCAGCGCCTCTGGCATGACCGACAATTAATGCTGTTTTTACATTCTGATTGAAAAACAACTCTTCATAAGCTATGGCATCAGGAGAATATTTTTGAATTAAATCTTCTACTGAATTATATATTATTAACAAACGCTGAGGAGTATCCATAGTAGAAGGTGTGGTTACCGTACCGTAATCTATAAGCTTCATATCATAATTGTCCGACTTGATTACTCCATAGCCCATTATCGCCATTCCTGGATCTATCCCCAAAATGATCACTAAATCACCCTTTATCTATATACATATCGAACCCATAGTAATACTATGCTTTTTGCGGAATCATGTCAATGGACAATACAAAATCCAAATATCCATAGCTTAGTTAAATACAGGCTATGAATACTTGGATTTTTTTTAGTTCTATCTGATTTGCCCTGTACCAGTGACCACATATTTAACAGTGGTCAGTGCTTCTAAGCCCATAGGACCGCGAGCATGCAGCTTCTGTGTGCTTATTCCGATTTCAGCTCCAAAACCATATTCAAAGCCATCGGTGAACCGTGTAGATGCATTGACATAGACAGCAGCAGAATCTACTTCACGAGTAAATTTCTGAGCATTTAAAATGTTGGAGGTGACAATTGCTTCGGAATGTCCAGTGCTATATTTTGCTATGTGAGATATAGCTTCATCTACTCCATCTACTATCTTAATAGCCATAATTAAGTCAAGGTATTCCTCATGCCAGTCTTCTTCGCTGGCAAGGGTCAATCCATTAACTATTTCCAAAGTTTCTGGACAAGCAAGTAACTCAACACCCTTGCACTGTAATTGTTCTGCAATTACAGGAAGCAATTTAGGAGCAACTTTTCGATGTATTAACAGCTTTTCGGCTGCATTACATACGCCAGGTCTATGAGTTTTTGCATTTACTACAATAGAAACTGCCATTTCTGGATCACATTCTTCATCTACATATACATGACAATTTCCTGCGCCAGTCTCGATAACAGGCACCTTTGAGTTCTCCACTACGGTCTTTATCAAGCCAGCTCCCCCTCGAGGTATAAGAACATCTATTACACCTCGTTGATGCATCAATTCTATAACACTATTTCGATCTGTATCGCAGATTAACTGAATAGCGCCTTCAGGTATACCGGCTTTATAGGCAGCAACGGATAAAGTATCAGCTATAGCCTGGTTGGAATAGAGGGCATCCGAACCACCCTTAAGCACCACAGAATTTGCAGTTTTAATACACAAACCGATAGCATCAGCAGTTACGTTAGGACGAGACTCATAAATAATACTAACCACACCCATAGGCACCCTGCGTTGTGCTATTTCCAAACCATTAGGTCTGGTCCAGCCGGATATAGTCTCACCGATTGGATCCGGCAATGCTTTTATCTGACGAAGTCCTTCTGCCATATCTGCAATACGTTTGTCATTTAGCAATAATCTGTCCACAAAAGCTTTCGGCCTTCCACCTTCAATAGCAGCATCTATGTCCTTGTGGTTTTCTTCCAATATGAAATCAATACTGTTTTCCAAGGCTTTTGCCATAGCTTCAAGAGCTAAATCCTTTATGCTGGAGGAAACAGACGCCAATTTCACAGATGCTCTTTTAGCTTCTGTGGATTTAATGCGTACTTCACTCATTGATTACACCCTTTCTACAAGGCACAAAAAGTGTACCCACATCTTCCCCTTCCAGTACCTTGTTTATATTGTATGGATTATCACCATTTGTGATAACCATGGGAATATCATGTTCGTGGCATATTTGTGCAGCTGCTATCTTAGTTTTCATCCCGCCAGTGCCTAAATCGCTATGACTGCTTCCAGAAGCCCTTAGTATATCTTCCGTTATGCCGTGTACCACATGAATCAATTCTGCATCATCATGATTATTGGGATCCTTATCATAAAGCCCATCTATATCGGACAATAAAATTAACAAATCGGCCTTCACCAGTACGGCAACTATAGCAGATAATGTATCATTGTCACCAAATCGAATTTGATCTACGGAAATGGTATCATTTTCATTAACAATCGGTATGCTGTCATATTTAAATAAAGTGTGGAAGGTGTTCCGAGCATTCTGTTCGCGCTCTCCTCCGTCCAAAACATCCTTTGTTAACAGTACCTGAGAAGCTTCTTGTCCATATTCACCAAATATTTTTGAGTAAACAAACATTAAATTAACCTGACCTAAGGCAGCCAGTGCCTGCTTTTCGGGAATAGAAATAGCTTCCTTGGTCAAACCCATTTTTGCCCGAGCCACCCCAATTGCTCCGGAGGATACCAATATTACATTTTTACCCTGGTTTTTTAAATCAGAAAGAACCCTTACCATCTTCTCAATTATCATAAGATTCATCTTCCCGTTAGGGCGGATGATGGTAGAGGTTCCTACTTTCACCACTATTGTTTCAGCAGCTTGTATTCTGCTCATTAATTCAGTCAATCAAATCGTACCCCCTGTACCCAATCTGATTCTATTGTACTATTTTTTGCAGCGATTAGCAATTTAATTTGTCAGTACGAGGTACGGTGTTTACAGTTCACACCAAAATAATAAATTGCTCAACTTCCCCAGTTTTCTAGCAGCGGCTCTACACCTTCTATACTATCTACTATAACACCTTCCTTGATTTCATCAAGGGTCTCCTGATTCAGATGCTCCAATGAGACTTCCATGGCTTCTACTATAAGTGGTAATCCAGTATCCTTATCAGATCGGAAAATTACAAGATAGCCATCCTCTTCCTTAATAAGATAGTGGTCTGGGCAGTAAGCATCAAGTTCCATATGCAGGACTACCTGCTCAGGATCAAATCTTTTTAGTTGCCAATTTGGAAACAGTGCAGTTAGTTCATCCTCTGTTTTCCCTATATAGCGCCTTTCCATGGAGTCTTCCTCATAAAGTGTGTGCCCGCATTTTGAATAAAATCGCTCCAGCTTCATGGTCGCTTCCAAAAGTGTTTTATTAGTCTCAACACTTAGCTGATGGGCTTTATCCTTATCAGATTTATTACTTATATAGAGGTCACTTGTTTCTTCCCCCCGGTAAGCATTCTGATGAATTCTACCATATATCTCTGGAAATTTTTTTATGTATCCATAAGAAAACACGGCAATTGCCAATAGCAGAATCATGCCCGGCACCCATATAAGCCATTTTCTATTTCGTCGAAAAAACACTATGATCCCTCCAAAATAAACATTCTTTCAGGGTATAGTGTTTCCAATTTTTAATGATGTTATACATATACAGCTATCTAATATAGAAAGCTAATTGGAACCTAAAATTTTTATAAAACGAATCTTACTCCAAAAATATTTAGACAGAGGGTATTCCAACCTATCATAGGTATGTGTATTGATTAAAATATTGTCGACAGTTGGTGGATTGCCGCATTTTACAACTATAAGAGAATGGCTGAACCTGCCCGTTTCCTGAAATGCCAGCTGAATAACATCACCCGGTTCAATCTCCCATATGCCAATCTCTCTTCCTACTGGGCCTGGACCTCCAGTTGTTCGGGTAACAAAATTGAAAAAATAAGGAACACCTGTCCAAGCAGGAGCCTTATCATTAGCATTGTTATAGTACCATCCCAAATTTCTTGTGTAATTCATCACACCGCCTCCAGCGAGAATGCATTGTGAAGTATAATTGGTACAATCCCCACCAAGATTTGAGTAGTCAAAATATCGGGGGTTTCTAGACATAGCCCATGTATAAGCATATTCTAATGCCTTGTCTTTATTGTAAGGTAATAGTGTCCGCATCGAAACATCACTCTTAGACATAAATAATCCTCCACATATTTTACAGTCATTATATGCAGAGGATTGCTGGTCGGGAACAAGTTTCTATTTACTAGGCCTGAACACCTTCTGGCATTTCAGCATTGTGATATATATTCTGGACATCGTCGTTGTCTTCCATCATATCTATAAGTTTCACTACTGTTTCAGCTTGTTCTTCATTTAGCTGTACAGTATTCTGAGGGATCATTTCGATATCTGCAGACGCAAAGCTGTATCCGGCTTCTTCAAGTGCACTTAGTACTTCAGAATATTCCGTTGGACTGGTGTAAATCTCGAAAGCTTCGCCTTCTTCTAAAACATCTTCCGCACCTGCTTCAATGGCAGACATCATCAACTCATCTTCGTCAATTGCATCAGTATTTTCCACTACAATAATACCTTTGCGATCAAACATCCAGGCAACACAGCCAGTTGCTCCAAGGCTGCCCTCATTGCGGTCAAATATATATCTAATTTCACTGGCAGTACGATTTCGATTGTCAGTAAGTACATCAACGATAATGGCAACCCCGTTGGGACCATAACCTTCGTATGTAACATTTTCGTAGTTGATGTTTTCTCCTTCACCAGCTGCTTTTTTAATGCTGCGTGATATATTGTCATTAGGCATATTGTTTGCCTTAGCCTTAGCAATGACATCCCTTAGACGGGAATTTGTGCTGGGATCGCTTCCGCCACCTTCTTTAACAGCTACCGCAATCTCTCTGCCAATTTTTGTAAAGATTTTACCCCTTTGCGCATCGGTTTTTTCTTTTTTATTTTTAATATTTGCCCACTTAGAATGGCCAGCCATGGTATACCTCCTACAAAGACATTTGTTTTTATAATGATATCACATGATATCTATCCTGTAAAACTTTTATCTAATGCATTCTAAAATCTAAATGAATAGGTGGAATGCATTCCTTTTTTACCTGGTCAAGCAAGGCATCATCCAACTTAGAACCACTTTCCTGTGCCTTGATCATTGCCATCATGCGGAACCATAAGTCCGTTAACTTCACTTCCCCTTCTCTTACATCGGTCAGCTCAATTTTTTCATCTAGCATTCCCTTAGCTTTAGCGGCATTACCTACATCTAGCAAGGCTTCTATTAACAACACCTTCAGTCTGCCCAGTTCCTGTATCTCTTTGGGCAATTTATCATATAATTCAATCAGCTCCTGAGGCCTTCCTGCTTTATTCAGAGCTTGAAGAGCTTCCTTGGCAAGATTCCTCTCTGGCAGCATATTTACTGCTTTTATTAATAAATCTGCTGATTCGTTTTTGTCCCCATCAAAATCTCGAATTACCGCTTTGCAGCGTAATGCCCAAGGGTTTACTTCTAATTTAATAGAATTATCAAAGGCATCTTCTGCCTCCTTCATTTTACCTGCATAAGCTAGGGTAACCCCATACTGATAGTATCCATACCAATGACGGCTTCCACCTTGCTGAATGGCCTTCTCCTGAAGCTGTTCCCATTCATCACCGATCTGATAGCTTCCTGGTTCTTCCACTACATCAGGACAGGGTAGAGATCCATCACGAATAAGCTTTAGCCACGGTTCTTCCCTTCTGCCTAAGCTGTTATCGGGAAAGTGTAAACCACCATCTCGAAAGTTTGCTCCCAAAAGCTCTTTTTGCACTAGAGCCCAACCAGCTCCTACACTCTCAGATCTGCCTACTTTTCCATCCAGCTCTTCTTGTGATCTTTGGTGCATTTCTTCCACCCTTGCACGAGGGCAGACATCCTCTAGAGCTTGATTTATTGCTGCAGTCGCGGCATTCCAATCCTTTCCTTGAACTATTTCAGCATCGGCCTTTACTGGTCCATATGCTTCCATCCAGCTGATAGTAGCCCCGCCTTTCATGGGGAGATGCTCCAATTGTGTATGCGCCAAACCTGCTTGAATCTCTAAATAAGCACTTCCAGGTTGAGCCAGGAAGCTCTGCCAGTTTCGACCTCCAGCTCCCATTCCCCATACAAATAACTTACGTCCCTGCAAAATATCGGTGGATGTCTGCACAAATCCGTATCCATCTCCACCAACAGCAGAAATCCAACGTCTTTGACTCTTTGGCAAATCGAAAAAGAAATCCATTGCCTGAGGTAATTGGGTAGTTCGACTGATATCCCAATTGAGTGTACCCGACTCATTAGATCTGCCTTTCAACTGATTTGCTTGTACAGTCATATATGGAATGGGCACTTTACTTAATTTCCCGCCATAGCCCCAGCGATAGGACTTATCTGCAGGAACCAGCACTCGCACGTCTTCTCGTTCATCTACTGCCATGTTACTCCACCAATACACTGCAGTGTCTTTTTCTGAGGCATTATCAATACGTACTCTTACATATAAATGTCTGGAATCATCAGGAAGCATAGCTTCTACTCGATAGACCAGACCTCGTACTCGCTCATATTGGAACATGCGCAGGACCGGGGTGCCATCCTCCATCTCAAGCTCTTCTGTAAACATTGGGTCTACAGTAAAGGGAGTATGTCCGATGATACCTATATTCCACTCTACTCCTCCTGAAATCCAGGCATTACGCAGGGCTAAATTACAAGGTTGAAAAACCGGATTTACATGAAGCAGCTCCTTGCCTGTAGTTTTATCTACCAAAGACCAAAGGCGCCCTCCAAGCTCCGGTAGAAAGGTTCCACGAATAAATTCATTTTCCAGTACAGCTGCATTCCAGCCTCGCGGCTCTTTTTTTCTATCATATCCATCCTGAAGCAGATAGGGCAAAATGCCGTTAACCTTCCCCCAGCCCATATATTGAGCTTCTTCTCGGGTGACGGTAGCTTCGTCAATAGGAATAGAGGCATGAGCATCTGCTGTTTTTCGTAAATCTGGAAGAGGATTTAGCTTACCTAGTGATGCTGAAGGCATTACATACTTGGTAAATGTTAAAGTAGACATGATTTACCTCATTTCTTATTTATTCATTTTTTATTGTTATTACTCTCTTACCTGTTACTTTTTATTATAATCGAATACTAGAAATTAACAATCCCTTTACATTGTTATTTTCAAGTTACTTTGAACATCCTAAAAATAATAAATAATATATTAATTATCTAAATTGACTAGCTGTGAATCAATGTCATTTAGTTAAGCAACACATATTTTCTATCAATATATCAAGAGTAACCCCTAACAAAAAATAAAAATATTTCAAAAACACTTAAAAAAGTACTTGACATATTCCAAATTTTGTGCAGCCGCTTTCGCTAACGCGAAAGCGGCACTTGTATTTAGAGTTGTATTTTGACCCTAATTACAAGGAGGTATTTCCAATGACTTACCCAGAACAGGTAAAATCCTTTCTCTGGCACGACATTCATGAGATGTCGGAAAACCCGGGGCTATTCGCTAAAAACCCGGATTCTGATTTCTCAAGGAAGCGCAAGCTTGACTACGAAAATCTCATGCGTTTCCTCATTACCATGGAAAGTGGCACGACTGGGCATGAACTCCTCAAGTATTTTGACTATGCCCATGATATCCCTTCTAGCTCGGCTTTCTACCAACAGAGGAAAAAGCTGCTTTTGGATGCTTTCCAGTATCTGCTCTTCCAGTTCAACTCACATTTCTCCTTTCAGAAATACAAGGGGAAGTACCAGCTCGTGGCATGCGATGGCTCTGAATTCAATATCAC
>CAYFSR010000107.1:0-8051 GCA_964345785.1 uncultured Eubacteriales bacterium
TGAAAATATTAAAATTATGAAAGACTATGGGAAGCCGACTGGGATAAGCACCCATGTACCTGAAGTAATTATGCGTGCAGAAGAAGAGGATTGGGGTCTTGATTTCTATATGGCTTGTGTTCATAACATGAGAAAGCATCACCCGAAGCATGTCAGCTCTTTTATTACAGGTAAAAAATCAGTTTTTGAGTTTTATCCAGAAGACAGAGCTCTTATGTTTGATACAATTAGAAAGACTAGTAAACCATGTATTGCATTCAAAATCTTGTCTGGAGGTCATTTGTGCGATACAAAAGAACATATTGAAGAAGCATTTCGTGAAACTTATAATAATATTAAACCGAATGATGCAGCTGTTGTTGGTGTTTTCCAAGAAAATAAGAACCAGCTTGCTGAAAATGTTGAGATTGTTAATCGTATATTAAATAGTAACTAGAAGAAGCTAATTGTATACTAAGATTCCGTAGGGAAGCAGAAGAACCGTCCCCATGCTTCGGTGAACTTTTTAAGGAGGCAAACACATGACAAATGAGAAACCTAATGTGATTATTATATATGCAGATGATTTAGGTTATGGCGACCTATCATCTTATGGAGGTGTAGGGGTTAATACCCCAAATGTAGATAGACTTTTAGAAAATGGTGTGAAATTCACAAATGGGTATTCCACATCAGCTGTGTGCACACCGGCAAGATACAGCCTCCTGACGGGTGAGTATCCTTTTAGAAACCCTAGGACTCACATCTTGCCGGGTAATGCTTCTTTTATAATCAGCAAAGATAAACTAACTTTACCAAAGGTATTTAAAAAAGCTGGTTACAATACTGCTATCATTGGAAAATGGCACCTCGGTCTCGGGGAGGATAATTTGGATTGGAATCAGGAAATTACTCATACTCCCAACGATGTGGGCTTTGATTATTCGTTTATATTCCCTGCCACTAATGATCGTGTTCCTTGTGTATATGTGAAAAATAGAAAAGTAGTAAATCTAGACCCAGATGACCCCATAGAGGTATCCTATGAGGACGAATCACCCTATGAAGACATCGTTACGGCAACCAAAAATCCAGAGCTATTGAGAATGGTGCATAGTAATGGACACAATCATAGCATAATTAATGGAGTGGGCAGAATTGGTTATATGCGTGGTGGTGAGAAGGCTCTTTGGAGAGACGAGGATTTAGCAGAAGACTTTTTAAATGAAGCAAAGAATTATGTAAGCACAAATAAGGATAATCCGTTTTTCATGTTCTACTCACTGCATCAACCTCATGTACCAAGAGTTCCAAATCCTAGATTTATAGGTGCCAGCGGACTTGGACCGCGAGGCGATGTGATTGCAGAGCTGGATTGGTGCGTTGGAGAACTCACAGGACATCTTGAGAAAGAGGGGCTGCTTAAGGATACCATTATAATATTCTCAAGTGATAATGGTCCCGTACTCGATGACGGCTATCTTGACGATGCACAGAGGATGAACAAAATGTCTATGCATAAACCCGCCGGACCGCTGCGAGGAGGTAAGTACAGCAAATTCGATGGCGGAACCAGGGTTCCTTTCATAGTTTCCTGGTCATCCCATATAAAACCTCAAACATCTTCAGCCCTTGTAAGTCAGGTAGATTTCATGGCCTCATTTGCCAAAATGCTCGATATTGATTTAGAGAACGGGGCTCCTGACAGTTTTGATATGCTTGATGCTTTACTGGGGAAATCCCATCTGGGAAGGAACGAAATTCTGGGAGAAGCGGTAAACAAGAGTCATTTCTTAAGGCAGGGCAAATGGACATATTTACAGCCATGTGAAGGGAATGCCATGAACTATTTTACGGATACCGAATTAGGTTCATCCAAAGATTCGCAGCTATATAATATGGAATATGATATAGGACAGAGGGAGAATGTTGCCCAGTTACATAAGGATATAGTAAAAAAGATGGATGATCGGATTGAGGAAATTAAAGCTGGTAAACGCACACGGTAAAGTGCACAATTGATTTGTTTGACCGAACCCCCTATATGGGGGTTTTTCTGTGACGTTTTTACTGTCATACCAAAATAATAAATCATATGTAAGCAGCCATTGCTGTTAACTGTAACTCTGTGACAATAATGTCACAAATTCGTAAGCATTTTATGTTTCTACGATGGAATATAAATGGTATACTCATTACAGGGACAAAATCGATAATAGCCTTAATATTTAGTTACGATGCTTTCAATACCATATAAATTATCATTTGAAATACATATTGATGAGTTTGAAAGGAGTTCTACATGAAAAGGGTTTGGATTACAACCATTACTTGCTTAATCACGCTATTGTTTATCTTTCCTACAATTGTTAGAGCAGAGGGGCTTACCATGGAAGCTGAAGTTGGCTTTGATGGTAATTATTTGTTAGGATATTGGACCCCTATCCGGGTTCAACTTGAAAACTCAGGCAGCAATCTGGAGGGCAGCATTGAGGTCCGTGTGAAAACCGGGCGGGAAAGCTCATTAGTTTATTCGACTCCTGTCAGTCTTCCTAACACTTCAGAAAAGGAATATATCATCTACGCTCGAATGAATGAGGTAGAACGCAGCTTAAATATTGACCTTATCGATGGGAAAGGAAAGCATGTAAAAACATTAAAAGTTGACAGCCTTAACCCCGTCTCTTCTGATAATTATTTCTTAGGCCTAGTTACCGATGACCAGCCTTCCTTGGGCTATTGGAGGGAAAAATTAGCGGCAAGCAGCTATTTGTCCAATTATGAACCGATTTCTCTGGACGCTGGGAATTTCCCCAATCGCAGTGAAACCCTGGCAGCTTTTTCAGTCTTAATTTTTAATAATATTGATACATCCAGCTTTCGTCCTGAACAGCTAAATGCTCTTGAAGCATGGCTAAAGGATGGCGGCATCTTAATTGTAGGTACTGGTGTCAATGGTAAACGAACCTTGTCGGGTTTATCCGGAAGTATTATTTCAGCAACTCCAGCAGAGTTGACTGCTTGGGAATCTCTCGATACATTTGAAGAAATGGGAATGTCACCGATTTTAGGAGATACTCCACTACAAGTATTAGATTTTCATACAGAGGAAGCCAGAGCCTTAATAGAGGATGAACAAGGAAGCTTAGTTTGGTTGCTTAAAAAAGAAAAAGGCAGTATTTACCTGGCAGGCTTTGATTTAGGAACTGAACCAATCATCAGCTGGACAGGAAACAAACACTTCTGGGAAAACCTAATAAGCCAAAGCCTTACTTCTGTCGATTTATCATTACTTCGTTATCCAGCTAACAAGATTTCTTTTTCAAATGGATTGAGTCAGGTATTGGGAAGTATAGAGGCAATGGCAATGCCATCGATTACTCTCATACTATTTCTTTTTCTTTTCTATCTGGCATTAGCTGGCCCTTTCAATTATCTGTTTCTCAAAAAAATCGACAAGCGAGAATGGTCCTGGGTCACGATACCTGCCTTATCCGTTCTATTTGCTGCCTTAATTTTCGGCCTTGGTTACAATACTAAAGGCGGTGAACTTATCACCAACACGATTTCCCTTGTCAAAATGGATGCAGGTTCCTCTAAAGCCAGCCTGACCAATCAAGTAGGCATTTTTATACCTCGGAGGGGAGATTATGAGGTTGAGGTTGGACGTTTTGCTTTACTCTCTCTTAACTCAAATAATCCAGGCTATGGAGATGAAGGGCCTGTCAGTGCGGCAAAGGTCATACAGGGAAACCCTTCGAAAATACAATACAAGAATGCTAATATATGGACAATGGAAACCTTTCAAACCGATACCCGTCAGATAGATATGGGCACCATTCAAGCGGATCTCTATTATGAAATAGGTAAGGTGAAGGGAACAATCAGAAACGATACAGCTTATCCATTAGAACACTTGGTGTTATACACTTCTGATTCAAATGCTTTTGTGGAAGTAGGTAATATTGCAGCAGGAGAAACTAAAAATGTGGTAATGGAAATGCCCTTTACGGTGAATAGGCAAGGTTATTATGACATCATAGAAAGTGTATTTCCCTGGCATTCAATAACAGGAATTAACAATAAACAAAATCAAAAGTTAATGTCTCGCAGAAATATACTTTTGCAAACAATCAGAGATGATTACAATAGAGGTCCTTATTCACGTCCTGTCCCAACGCAAGCTCCAAGCAAACCGGGAAACCAGGGAACCCAGTTTATGGAAATTTCCTATTTTGCATTTTTTGCGGGAGAACCGGAAACCGATCTCCTAATCAATGGTAAGGAACCTGATACGGTGATGGGTGACGGCATAATCATTGGTTCAATGAATTTGAATGTAGAGAAGTCTGGAATAGTAAGTATTCCACCCGGGATGGTAATGGGCAGATTCGAGAATAGCATGTCTCAATCAGTAGAAGATGTTGGAGAAATGTATTTTATCAATGATCCGAAAGGTTATGCAATCTTTTCCATTGATTTGTCTCCTTATATTCACCTTCAGGACTTAAAGGTCATGATTGGATCTGGCAACAGGTATGGCAACAGCATAATGAAGGTTTTAAATCTTTTCCACGAGGACTATGTGGATGCGGGATACGATGTATTTGAGATAGATTCTAGTAATTTAAGTATGTATGTGGATGAGGATAATATGATTTATATAAAAGAAGTTCCCAGCTCTGATTATGCAGAAGTTGGCCCGCCTACTATCGCACTTGAAGGGAGGGAGCCCTAATGCTTAAAATAGAAAACCTGGTAAAAAAATATGGTAACTTTACTGCAGTTGACAACTTGAACCTGGAACTTGGAAAAGGCGATATATATGGATTTGTAGGGCCGAATGGTGCTGGTAAAACCACTACTATGCGAGTGGTTGCAACCCTTATGGATGCAACTTCGGGGACTGTTCTGGTAGATGGAATCAATGTGGCACATCATCCCGTCAAGGTGAGGGGAAAAATAGGCTATATGCCTGATTTCTTCGGTGTATATGATAATCTCAAAGTTGATGAATATATGGATTTCTATGGTAGCTGCTATGGCATATCCAAGACAGAAAGAAACAAGAGAAGTGATGAGCTTTTAGAGCTGGTGAATTTACAGGACAAAAAAGAGAATTACGTAGATACCCTTTCCAGGGGCATGAAGCAAAGGCTGTGCCTGGCCCGCAGTCTTATTCATAATCCTGAACTTCTGATATTAGATGAACCTGCCTCTGGTATGGACCCCCGTGCTAGAATAGAGATGAAGGGCATCTTAAAAGCTCTAAAAGATATGAACAAAACTATATTAATCAGTTCCCATATCTTGCATGAGCTGGCTGAACTTTGTTCAAGCATTGGCATTATAGAAAGAGGAAAGCTGGTTTATTCTGGTGAAGTCAAGGATATTATGTTGAGGCTTACTGGAAAAACCATTTTAGAAATTACAGTGCTTTCAGATGTGGATAAAGCAGTCAGCCTATTAAGAGAACAACCCCTGGTAGATGATATTACCGGGGAGGATAATACCTTGGAGGTCAGTTATTCTGGCAGCGATGAAGATATGGTGAAACTTCTTAAGATGTTAATAAATCAGGATATCCCCGTTATTAGCTTCAGCAAGGAAGAGGGAAGCTTGGAAGAAGTGTTTATGGAGGTGACAAAGCAGCATGAAAATGGATATATTTAATAAAAGCAATCCAGTTATAGTAAGTGAGATGAAGATTAAAATGCGGGGCTGGAGAACAGCCCTCAGCATTACTGCATATTTAGGAGTATTACTGCTTATCGGGTTCTTGTATTATTTGGCCTTTGTGCAAAATTCTATGTACTATAATAACTCAATAAACGCCAGACAACAGGCCGGTATGGAGATTTACTCTGTTTTGGCGGTGCTTCAATTCAGCTTAATTTTGCTGATCACCCCGGCTCAAACTGCTGGCACTATAAGCAGTGAGCGGGAAAAACAAACCTTGGACCTGCTGCTTTCCACGAAAATGTCTTCCTTTGGCATTATATTTGGGAAGTTGTTTTCCGCCATGTCCTTTATCCTTCTTTTGATAGTGACCTCCATTCCCTTATTCAGCCTTGTCTTCTTATTTGGAGGGGTTACCCCGGGAGACATGATAAAGCTCTTTCTGTTTTATATTGTCACAGCCTTTGCAGTTGGAAGTTTTGGTATGTCTTACTCAACCTTATTCAAACGAACTGTAACAGCAACCGTTGTAACATACCTGACAATTTTCTTTTTAGGTTTGGTAACTGTAATTTTAGGCACTTATATGGTGGCTGTCCAAATGACATCACCATCCCCGCCTGCCAATCCGAGCGTTCCATTTGTCTTATATATCAATCCTGCTGTAGGCTTGGCAGATATTTTGTCAAGGAATTCTGGCGGACTACTTTCGATGTTTGGTTATGGAGGCGCTACTCAAACGGGGATAGACTTTTGGATTTTAAATTCTCTAACTATGATAGCTATTGCTGTGATTCTTCTATTGGTAAGTGTTTATAAAATTAATCCAATCAGACATTTAGGTAGGAGAAAAAGGAAGGAAATCCAATGAGACTCTTAAGCAAGCAGAATTCCCAAGTAAATAGAAAGCCGGAAAAGCCAAGAAGAAAGCTCGATAGCAAGAAGGTAAATTGGAAGCATTCAGATTGGAAGGACGCTTTTACGCCAATAAGGCGAAGAGTTGACATGGCGCATATGCTCAAATACCTAACACTTGGGGTACTGTCAGCTATGGGTGTAATTTTGCTTGTAATCGGGTTATCATTTTTAATCCCTATAGAAAAATTGTTGCAATATTCCCTGGTCTCTAGTTTGCTTACTGTAATATTTGTTCTTGTAATTGGATGGATAAAACGCCCAACTGTCTACGAAGCAGCTCGTATAGCTGATAAATTCGGCTTAGATGAGAAAGTGCTCACTGCTTGTGAACTTGATGATAGAGATGATACCATGGCTCGAATGCAAAGAGCTGATGCGATAGAAACTCTATCTAAATTTGATAAGAAGCGCATATCTCTGCGGATTCCTAAATCACATGGAGTTGTTTTCCTGTCGCTGGTTTTAGCTCTCATATTAACTAACTTTATTCCAAATCCCATGGATCGGGTAATTCAAGAAAAGAAGGAATTACGGGCAGAAATTGAGGAGCAGTTGGAAGAGCTAAAGGAGAGGTCGGAGGAGCTTGCAGCAGAAGAAGGCATCACTGAGGAGCATCGTCAAGAGCTCGCAAAGCTGGTTGATGAGCTGGCAGAGCAATTAAAGAAGACAAGTGATTATAAAGAAGCGTTGAAGGAAATCTCCAAAGCCGAGGATGGTTTAGCTGCTTTGACTGATAAAATAAGAGAGGAAAGTATAGGTAAATTAGCAGAGCAACTGGGTTCCTTGGAAGATACTCAGGCTCTAGCTAAAGCCTTGTCAGATAGAAGTCCTGCTGATTTGGAAAATGCTCTGGAGCAATTAAAGGAGCAATTACAACAAGCTGAGAACAAAGAAGAGCTGGCAGAAAACTTGCAGGAAGCCCTAGAGAGAGCCATGGAACAGATGTCAGATGGAGAAATAAAGAACAGCCTTGCTTCTGCTTCAAACAGCCTAAGCAGTGGTCAAACAGGTGCTGCTACAGACCAACTGGGGGAGGCCATGAAGCAGGCTATAGATTCAAGTAATGCCATGGGCGACGCAAGGTATGCATTACAGCAGATGCGCAGCAGCATTGCTAAAGCTGCAGGGGAGTACCGATATGCTCAGAGCGCCGGTAATACATCTGGTCAAAACGGGAGCTCTTCTAATGGTAATTCAGGAGAGAATAATTCTGGTAACGGCCAGGGCTCTGGCGAAGGTCAAGGAAGTGGAGAAGGTCAAGGACAAGGTCAAGGTCAAGGAAATGGACAGGGACAAGGACAGGGAACTGGCAATGGAACAGGCTCTGGCGTCGGCAGCGGTACTACCAACCAGGGATCTGGTCAAGGTGGTAGTGGTACTACTGGACAAAATGGCAATAACCAACAAGGTGACCCAAATGCACAGACTGTATATGAACAGATCTATGATCCGGAACGCCTTGGAGACGGTGGCGA
>CAYFSR010000108.1:0-8019 GCA_964345785.1 uncultured Eubacteriales bacterium
CACAGACTGTATATGAACAGATCTATGATCCGGAACGCCTTGGAGACGGTGGCGATATAACTAACGTACCCGGTCAAAATTCAGGCCAGGGTGACACCATATCGGAAGAAGATGGCAGAGGCGTAGGCAATCTTGCAGGGTACATCCCATATCAGGAGGTTTATCAGGAATATCGCAATGAGGCCATGAACAGCATGGACCGTAGGGTGTTGCCTCCAAATATTCAAGATATGGTAAGAGAGTATTTCGATGCGCTTGGGAACTAGTAAGTTGCTATTTACAGTTAGCTTAACATTATAATAAATTTATTCCACTCGCTGTTCCCGATCACGAATCATTCTATAGCTCATCTCAGCAGAAAATCCTACACCTTCCGAACTCACTACGTTCAAACAGGCGGAAGTTGCTTAACGGATTTTCTGCTGATCTTCGCTAAGAATGCTAGTCGTTCCCGCAAAGGCTCGTTACATATAATTTTTTATTCTCTAGCCGTAAAGAGAATATATTATCTAATAGATGATTAATCATGCAGCCAGGAAAAATTCATACTACCTGGCTTTTTTATGCCTACACTCCAAATATGCAATCTCATCTTAATTGCTAATGTGGTAACCTCCATTTTTAATATTTACATTCCACTTAATATCATCCATGTCTGTTTTATCATATCCTCTTTTGTCAAACCCTTTTCCTGTATATCCCGCTTGGCTTGTCGGCCATATTTTTCAGCAAGCTCTGGATTTTCCATTAGATATTGTAAGGCTGTTCTAAGGGCAAAGACATTGTCAGGCGGTACTAGAATCCCATTCTTTTCATGAGTCAACCATTCTGGTATCCCACCTACAGAGCTTGCAATAATAGGCAATTCAGAATACATAGCCTCCAGAACAGTTATTCCAAGCCCTTCTGACAAAGTAGGCAATGCGAAGATATTAAATGAAGCATAATAATCCTGTACATTAGAAACCTTGCCGGCAAAGATAGTCTGCTTTGAAACCCCAAGAGACTCTGCTAGCTTTTTTAAATGATTCTCATCTGGACCTGAACCTACTATTAGCAGCTTTACATATGGGTACTTAAAAAGGATTCCAGACATTGCTGTTATTAAAACTTGTATACCCTTGGATGGAATTAATCTGGCCACAGTCCCAACTATCCATTCATTATCCCCAATACTATAGTTCTTCCTGATAGAATTGCCATCACCTGCAGGAAAAGCTTGCAGCGCATTATATATTACATGGATTTTTTCTTCTGGGATTCCCATATCTCTATTCATAGATGCTTTTAAGGCCTTGGAAACAGCAAAGATTTTCTGGGTTTTCTTACCCATCCATTTCTCAAAATGTTGTATATAGCGCCTTAGGATTCTTCCTCTCCCATAAGTGATAAAATTATGTACTGTATATGCTAAGGGTATTTGATTTCCATCTAACCATCCTGCCATTCTTCCTAAAAACCCCGCCTTAAAACCATGACAATGAATAACATTTGGCTTTGTCTTCCTTATAAAATACATAAGCTTCGTGAGCATCCATATATTTAGCAAAGGCCGAATTGTCTTGGAAAAAGGAAGGCTTATGACATGTATGCCAGCAGACTTCATGCCTTCTATGTCATCTTTAGGAAAATTGCAGACCGAAATAACCTCTGCTCCTTCACCAACCAAACCTTTAGATAGAGTTATGTAATGTCCTTTCATACCGCCTTCCACGTCCCCAATAATCTCCATAATTCTCATGATTCAGCCTTCTTCCATGAGAACCTGTTACTTCGATCTGGTAAGTGCTCCATTACCGCCAGCAAAACAGGAGGAGCCAGGTAAATCATAGAAGTACCCGCCGCAACTATGCCTGAATCATTTACTAGCAAAGCAGTAATGCATCCAATTACACCTGAGACTATTCCCTTAATAAAGTAGGGTCGTTCCTTCTTAATAACACGGAAAATGCCTACAGGCCGAAACAAGAGCATTGCCATACTGAACAGAGAAAGTAAGAACACCCTGGTCCATATGGTATAACGAAAAAGTTTGATATTCATCTCAATCTTGCGCTTAGCAATAAGCACCAGCTCTAAAAGTCCATTTTCCTTTATCAATGAAACTGTTTGTCCCATATGCGACTGGCTGTCAACAGCCCGTAAACTATCTAATAGAAAAAGAACCACTAGAAAAGCTGCTGTAGCAACGCCTATGGAAACCACATGATGAAGGCGGATTTGATCTTTCCATTGAAGAATTATAAAGAAGGAAAAAGCCATAAGAGCAGAAATTGTACCTCCTACATTAGCTCCAATACCTGGATGGGCAAGTGCAAGAAGTATTAATGCAAAGAATGGTAAGAGCAGCCATAAGGACAACCTTCTCCCCTCTTGTATGGAGTATTGGCTAATCACTCCAATACCTGTACAACTTGCACCCAGCAAGACACCCATGTACTCATTGCCAATCCCGTAGAAACGAGCTCCACTTATAATATCGTAGCCCAAGGGGGAAGTCGAAATTAAAGTGGCACCATTAAGTTGGTCAACTATCAGCAATACGGTAATAATAATGCAATATATACCGCTCTTTGCCATCATGCTATGGTCTTTAGTGAATATCCATATAAGGCCTGTAATAGCTAATGCCAGCAGCCAGGAAAGACTTAAGCTTCCTGCCAGAGTTGAGCGATGGAATATTGGCAAGAGCAAGTAGGATATGGGAATAGCCATTATAAATTGAAGAAAGACTTCTGCATAGACTAGATATTTTCTCAGAAAAAATACACATATTAAAGCCCCAATCAGCAGAATAATCATTACAGTCACATAAGTTCGCAGTAGAGGTGCGCGCTGATTGTTAACTTCCTTAAGCAGTCCATTATATTTAACAAGCGCTTCTATTTCCATTTCCTCTCCTGAAGAGTGAATCCTGTTTCCTAGCTGACCACCTTGGCGACCAATTCCATAATGGCTCAAAATCGTAGTGCTAATATCTAAATTTGTTAAAATACCTGGTCGTTTAGTAGAAGCAGATACCAGCAATCCTTTGCTAAAACCTTTTCCCATTATCATAACTGGTGTAAGCCTATTGTTTTCAGCCAGATCATTGGCTGACCCTAATGCAGATGTTATAACTAGCAAATCCTGATTGATATCAATCTTTTGGATCAACTCTCCTATAAAGGCATCGCTTTCTTCGATAGCTGCTTTCTTATACCATTGATTCATGTCATCTGTAGCTTCATAGCGGAAATCCTCTGCCCTTGATGTGTCTCCCAATTCAATAGCAAATATATCTACAGTATCCCATAAGTCCTCTACGGATTTCATTACTCTTTCATAGTCAGTTCGGACTCCGAAAGGCCGGAAATGGTCTTCCTTTAGGATGCTTGGCCTCACTTCCCCAGTTGGCACTACGCCTTCATTATCCATCATAAAAGATACTAAATAACGCTTATGTTCTCCACTTGTATCGCTATTACCAATAACGGCAGAGCGAAGCCCTGCTTTCTTTAGACCAGTACCCAGAGCACCAATATTTACAGTATATGGCCGATTTTTATTGTTTCGAATAGCCTGTGCAAACCCTAGGTTAACTATTGCATCTTCTTGAGCTGCATTGCCAGTTATTTGCTTGTATAAGTCTCCAGCAGGTACTCCCTGATGAATCTCATTTATATGAAGTCCTAGGGGTGATTTATCAGAAGCTGAAACTCGAATTCCTGCACCCATAGTAAGATAAGCGTCGCGCTGGGAACGGCTGCCACCTGTGTTGGTTGTCATCAACCCGATACCGCCTTGTTGGGCTAGCAAATCCAGATTCGGGGTATCAGAGCTATATAAGTCTGATAAAACAATACGATCTATGGAAACGAACAACACTTTTCCTCGAGTTACAGAGGAATTCGTAACAAAATTATTCTTATATGCAGAATCCGTACTAAAATTATTCGGACTATAGGGATCCAAACTTATATATGCATTTAGATAACTACCTGTCCCAGAAATTTCTAAACCAGATAGCCCAAATATGAGCAGAGATAGAAGCAGTAATAATACAAGGATGAACGATCTTTTATGTTTCACTAAACAATACTCCCTTATTTGACATTCATCTCTTAATTATTCCCATGTTTTGCCACTTCATGCATATAACAAAAGCACCTACGGAATGTAGATGCTTAATATGTAACTTTTATATTATTCTGCGCTATAGGTACTCTTTCCTAATCAAGTATTTGTGTCATCTTCTGCGTCTGCACTCTCACCTGTGTTATCTGACATTGGTGTTGAAGTCGGATCGGGTATCGGGGTCGCAGTCTCTGTCGGTTCAATACTAGCTGCAGGTGTCGGCGATGGTGTTAGTGTTGGTTCCGGCGACTCGCTTGCAGCTGGTGTCGAAGTAGGTTCTGGACTATTCGTTGCTGTTGGCTCTGGTTTATCATTCAAGCATTTCTTAACATGATCCCAGTAACTGCTTAGTTCTTCAGCTGCAGAAGGAAGCTCAGTAAATGCTTTCTGCTCTATATTTCGTTTGAAGGCTGTTATTCTGTTACTTATCTGTGCCTTTTCTTCATCTAACATTTTACACTGAAGGGCAGTATACTCACCCTCTATTTTTAACAATATGGACTTAGCTTTATTTAGATTAGTTTTTCTCTTATCTAATTGAGGCTGAATATTTGCCATATCCTCCTCCAGCATATAGACATCGGTCTCAACATCATCCAATTCACCTTCTGCAATCCCTTTAGCTAGAAGCTGTACACTATTTTCCACCCTAATAATTTCATCGGCAAACAGAACAGTTCTGTTTTCGTTTAGAAATTTAGTTCCCTTATCTATCCAATCATTAGCCAATTTTTTAAGCTCATCAATCCTTTTACGTAATTGTTGCTTGATATAGTGTATATCATCTTCCTTGTCATAAGTGGTTACATTGATTCCAAAGAGCTCATTGACCATTTCATTCTTTTTCTTTTGATCTATACCCCAATAAGATATATTATCCATGTCCAAGTAATTTCCTGGCATCATATATGGTTGAAGATTGTCCATGTCCATTTTTGAAGCAAACAAAGCCAGTGCTGCAACCTGCTTTATATTAAGATTAGTCCAGATATCGTCCTTAATGGAGTCATATACAGCTGGTAGCTTTGTCAGAGACTCCGAGGATTTTAATTGAGCCAATATACTGGTTAAAAGTCTTTGCTGGCGCTTTACCCTGTCTATATCCCCCCCTGCCGTATATCTGTGTCGAGCATAATTTAAGGCTTGTGCACCGTCCAGCTTTTGTACGCCCGGTTCTATTCCAGTGCCGGGAACAGGAACATCCACATCATAGATGATTCCACCCAAACCATCTATAATTTCAATAAAAGCATTCATGTCTACTGCCGCGTAATAGTGAATAGGTACACCGTTGAGAAGATCACTTACTGTTAGCAAGGTTGTTTGAAAGCCCTCTTTCTTAAACCCTCCACCATAAACAAATGCAGCATTAACTCTTCCCCTGGCCTTTCTGCCTGGTATTTTCACATAGCTGTCCCGTGGAATGGAGATCAAGTCTGTCCTGTTTTCTGAAAAATCTATAGATGCCAGCATTATGGTGTCTGTACGAAAAGCACCCATGGTTTGATACCGATGTTCATCTGCATCGAGACCTAACAGGAGTATGTTCAGCTTGCTTTCCGAAAACTTATATGGCTCTTCTGTAGGTTCATTCTGGCCGGGCTCAGCGCTAGATGATGGGCCAGGGCTTGGTTTTTGACCACTTACAGGGGGTGTCTTAAATAAATCCTCAGGATTGTTAATTTGATGCCAGGTTATGCCTGCAAATACCCCTAATCCAAGGATGAGTACCAATGAGGCAATTATAATAATGCGCTTTTTCATGGGTTTGTCCATGGGTCTTATGTCCTCCTTCACCGACAGCTAAAAATAATTCAAATATTTCATGTTAAATCATTAACATATCTCATGTTTTATAGTATAATAGAGTTACAAAAGATCAATTGGAGGAGATCCCTGTGAACGCTATACAAAAAAAAGAAACCGTCGTAAAGCCAGTTAAAAACACTGCCTGTCATGCTTTCTGCCCCATTTGTGGCGTAGACCTCTATTACCTTGGTAGTGAATGCATATGTAAAAACAAGGAATGTTCCTGGACTTGCAATGTTTGTCATAAACCTTCTTAAGTCTACTTCAAGTCAATACTTGCCCTGCTCCTGTACAAACTAAAGGTCCTTATATATTCCGCCATCAGGCGGTTTATATATTTATGGCAGTAATTTTGGACTGGTTCTTTACACCTATCCGGTGCAAGTAATCAAATAAAATGACAGTCCGCTCCCTATGGTACTTGGTTTGATGCAGCGGATAATCAAACACCTCTACATATACCCATCTCATTATCTGTTTTGCAGTGTATCCTTTCCAATCCGGTAAATACCTCTCCAAATTTTCTTCTAAACTAAGAAAATCAAATAATTGAGAATTATATTTTTTCCTTGTTTCAGGCGATACTTCCAGGCCCTTGGGAAACTTACCCGGTTTTTCATGACGTACAAAGTCAAAACATAATAATTGGCGAAACAATTCCTTATCTACATGATCTAAAGTGCTTGCATAATCAAACAGATATTCATACAAGCTTATATTGCTATGGGAATACTTAAAATACTGATTCTTATCCCAGTATTCAGCGAATCCCATAAAGATTGTGAAATAATCATCATCTTTTAGCTTGGATAGACATCCAATAGATTGCTGAAATCGATGGGAATTATAGTACAAATCTATTAATTCCTCTATTTTCTTAATTAGACTCAATTCTGAGAAGGAAAGTACATGGCTGCTTAATACTTCATATGGAGGGTATGTCGTGTAACGATAGTTGTATTTTTCAGCATTCAATCTTAATCCAGAGCCTTTCAGCAATTTAAGAAAACCTAATTGTAGCTTGTGAGGTTTTAATGACAACACCTGATTGATAGATTGGGCTAATGAATAAAGATCCTCTTCAGGCAGCCCTGCAATTAAGTCCAGATGAATATGTATATTGTCCATTTTTATCAGCTGAGAAACCGCATACTCAATTTTGCTGATATTAGTCCTTCTTTGGATAGCGTTAAGAGTGTCTTCCTTTGTAGATTGAATCCCAATTTCAAACTGAAACATTCCCACAGGAGCTGTTTTTATAATATCCAGCATTTCCTCATCTATGAGGTCCCCCGCCATTTCGAAATGGAAGTTAGTCTTTCCTCCTAGTTGAATAAGATACCGAAAAATCTCCTTTGTTCTAGCCGGATTGCAATTAAAAGTGCGATCTACCAGCTTTACCTGCTTAACACCTGACTGTACAAACCAAGCCAATTCTTTCTTTACCCTATCCAAATTTAGGAAGCGCACCCTACCTGTTGTAGAAGACAAACAGTATTGACATTTATATGGGCAGCCTCTGCTGGTTTCATAGTAAATGATCTTGTTCTCCAAAGATTGTATGCCTTTCTCATATGCAAAGGGAACTGAATCCAAAGAGATTGGATTCCGTGAAGGATTTTGAATCACCTTATCACCTTTACGCCATATTAAACCATCTACTGCTGCCATATCTAGGTCTTGAGTTAAACTATCCATAAGTTCTTTGAAGGTCTCCTCACCTTCGCCTACTACTATAAAATCAATTAAAGGATTAGCTTCCATAATCTCAGCTCCATCATAAGAGACCTCTGGACCACCAAGCAAAATTTTGCAGTCGGGAAGAACCTTTTTTATAGAATCAACAACGTCCAGGGTAGGACGAATGTTCCAGATGTAACAGGAAAAGCCCAGTAAATCAGGTTGTTGGGCAACCAAGTTTGAGATAATAGAATCCAGCGAATCATTAATCGTGAATTCGAGCAAAGTTAATTCTGGATAACTTGCCTGGCTGTAAGCTTTTAAGTCTCTCAAGGCAAGGCTGCTGTGTATATATTTTGCGTTTAGTGTTGTTAATATCGTATTCATGAGTATATTATAACCGATTTACTTGGA
>CAYFSR010000109.1:0-7872 GCA_964345785.1 uncultured Eubacteriales bacterium
TATCATCCAACATGTTACTAAATGCATTCTTGCCTGTCCCGCAGCTTAATTGAGCAGAAATTTTTGTACCATATTTCTGAACTGCTTCGCAGAGGTTGGTAAGCTGAGGAATTACATGTGTACTATCCAGGTAGCCTTCAAGAGATCCTTGTGCAAGCTCCTTGGTAAGAAAACTGACAGCCTATAATAATAAGCCCTGTACCACCACGTGCACGCTCTTCGAAGTAGTGAATTTCATCCTCATCAATTCTTCCATCTGGATGAGCAGCATTAAGTTCCATGGGAGACATTACTATCCTGTTTTTCACTACCATTTTACCAATATTGAAAGTTGTAAACAATTTCATGTAGTCCATATTTTACCTCCTGATTAACTTATTCGTAATTATCATCCCTTTTTTAAGCCATAAATATTAAGTTTAGCAATTGGTAATAAATTCCTAAAATCAACCTTGAGTAATTATTACGAATATCTTAAACGATATACCATTCATCCACATGACTAAATTGCCAATACACCCCAAAATGACTCTAACACTTATCATTACAATAATAGTTGGTCGGTTTGTACAATCCTATTGCCTCATTAAGGCAACCTTATATGGATACAATTCAGCTGTCATAATTCCTTCAGATATACCGGGGTCGTTGTTCATCATTGTGTAGGCCTCTTCTTCCGAGTCTACTTCAATAATTACAATTCCGAACGTTTTTTCATCCATTCCGCCTGTTTTTCCTGCCAGAATTAAATTGCCCTCTGCAAGCTTTTTTTGAAGATAGGCAAAATGTCTATTTGTGATGCTTTCCTCTTTTTCTGTCCAATTTTCTTCTTTGAGCAAGCGCGGTATCGGTTTCAGCACATAGATAAATTGAAACCGGCCTTTCTTCTTTTCCATACAAAAACACCCCTATTTATATTTTCTATACTAGCTTCTATTGTACACCATCATTTCTGTCAATATTAGTACAAGTAGCAAAAAATAGTACTTGCACTACATATCGCGCACAAGTACTATTTCATAATTAAGATGTAGTATTCAAGAATGGAGGGCTGAAATGGCTATATCTATCCTTTCATCTTAAAGCTTTAAGAATCAATCTAACAGCCCTTTCCTTAAGCTCTGTCAAGCCGCCCTCATCAATGAGAGGCTCCAAGCAAAAATCACCTTGAAATGCCAACTCAGTTGAGTATTCATCTTCTTTATTCAGGCACTCATTTCTCATAAAAATCACTTCATTTGTACAAGAAGATAAAATCCCATTAAGAACCAATCTGCATTCTTCAACAGTAACACTTTCACCTATCAGTTTTTGTTTCCTACCTATTTCAAATAACTCCGCAGTAAATTCATTCATACCGGATCGTATCTCGGCAATAAGAACACGATCCTCATGAATAAGTTGTTTTATGTCTGACTCCCCCGAGCTTACTACCATAAACAGCAGGCTGGAAAATTTGGATTTTAGCATATCTATCATATGATTTAGTATTCTGTCAATCATATCTTCAAATTTATGCTGGTTCGATATCAAGGCAGTGAATGCTTCATATTCTTTGTATACATAATAACTTACAGCCTTCCGGATGATTTCCTCTTTAGTCGAAAAATACTCATATACAGTACCTTTCCCTATGCCGGCTGCAACTGCAATATCAGAAACTTTCAGCTCATGTATTCCATAGCCTTGGTTTAATAGGTTCATAATTCCCTTAAATATGGATTTTTCCTTTTCAGAATACTCCTTGACTTGTCTCACTCTCTATCCTCCCCATTTCCACCTTTTTGCTTTTGCTCCTAACAAACACATCATACATAACCGGTACAACAAGCAAGGTTAAAAGTGTTGCATAAGAAAGACCACCTATGGAAACCACAGCCATAGGCTGCATCATCTCTGCTCCGCTTCCGTAACCCAAAGCCATAGTTGTCATAGCAAGTATAGTGGTTAATGCAGTCATTAGTATAGGTCTCATCCTGGTTACACCAGCCTCTACAATGGCTTCTTCCTTTTCCAGGCCGCCTTCTCTAAGCTGGTTCACATAATCCACAAAGACAATTCCATTATTTACAACTACACCTGATAATACGAGGAAACCAAGCATAGCTACTATAGAAAGTTCCATATCGCTAATCCATAAAAGCAGAAGTCCTCCAGTAAACGCCAGGGGCAGGGTAAACAACACGATAAACGGAGACAATATATTTTGGAACTGAGCCACCATAATCAGGTATATGAAAACTATGGCCAGGGCAATCATTAATACTAAGTCTCCCATAGTTTCATTGATCATTTCATTTTCGCCATCAAAACTGACTTCATATCCCAGAGGAGCTTCGAAATCAGCCATTACGGCTTCCATATCGCGACTCACCAATCCCACATTATACCCATCGGCGATTTCTGCAGTAACGGTTAGATATCTGGACTGATTCTCTCTTTGAATAGAACGTAAGCTGTCTACCTCCTGAATGCTGGCAATATCCTTGAGAACAACTTCCTTTTCTACCCCATCCTTTTGAGTAACAGTAAAAGTATAGTCAGCAATGTTTTGTCGCGTGATTCCTTTTTGATATTCTTGCACCAGTAATACTGGATAGCTGTCATTATCCATGGTCAGAATAGTAGCTTGTTTGCGGGATTGAAGGGCTGAACTGATTTCTGAATACACCTGGGCTACCGTTAAGCCTTCCCGCATTGCCTTGTCCTTATCTACCTGTATTCTTGTTTCCCTGTCTACGTCCTCAAGCCCGGTTTCAACATTTGCAATTCCCTCAACCTCGCTTAATATGCCGGCAATCTCATTAGAAATATCCATCAGGGTATCTAAATTCTGTCCTCTTATATTTACTCGTATACCACTCCCACCTAATACTGAAATATCCATATTGGAAGCACTAACATTAATTTCTACTTCCAAATCCTCAGTCTTTTCATAAATAAGCCGCTCAACATCTCTATTGGTTTGGCTTCTTTGTTCTTTCAGCAGTATATAAAATGAGGTTTGATTATCAGAACCTCCCCCAAGCATTACCATTCCTCTGCTTCCCCCACTGCCACTCATAGCGCCTACGGTTTCTACAGCATCAATTTCCAAAATGCGGTTCATTACCTCATCATTCAAGGTATACAATTCTTCCTTGCTGGTCCCGTCCGGGGCTGTAAGCGTTGCGCTCATCTGAGGGGAATCTACCTCTGGCATGAATGCCGTTCCCATAATAGTGGTACCGTAAATGCTAACAGCCAGTAAAAGTATCACAGGTAATAAAATAGCCGATTTTCTACGTAATACAAACCTTAATACTTTTTCGTACACTGAGAGTATCTTATTGAAGATACGGTGGTCATTTTCCTTCGTTTTAGTCAGCAGGCTGGACCCCATAACGGGCACCAGGGTAAGAGCCACCAGTAAGCTGGCAAAAAGACTATATCCAATGGTCAGCCCCATATCTGCGAAAAGCTGGCGGGATAACCCCTGTGTAAACACAATGGGCAAAAACACGCAAACTGTGGTAAGAGTAGAAGCCATAATAGCCCCGGAAACTTGCTTGGCACCCTCTACCGCAGCCTTCACTGAAGATAGGCCTTCATTTCGCAACCGATAAATGTTTTCAATTACAACAATACTATTATCTACCAGCATACCTACGCCCAAGGCGAGACCGGCTAAAGAGATTACGTTAAGAGTTACATTACTGAAATACATCAGGGTAACAGCAAACATTAGGCTGATTGGAATACTAAAGGCAATAACAATTGTGGGCCTTATATCCCTCAGAAATAAAATCAAAACAGCAATAGCCAACAAACCGCCCAGAATCAGATTCTCCATAACACTGTCTGTTACCATATAGATGTAATCACCCTGGTCCATCATCTGACGGATACTAAGACCCTCATACTGTTCCTCCAGCATGCTAATTTGATGACTGATTGCATCTGATACAACTGCAGTTGATGCAGTGCTTTGTTTTTGGAAAGTCAGTAATATACCTACATTCCCATTAACCTTTGTGTACATTTCTGATGTATTATCTGAAAGTTCAATATCTGCGATATCCTTAAGTATAATGTCACCTATTGGATCCATGCTTAGAATAAGCATATTCTCAATTTCTTCACTGGAACCAAAGGAATCACCAACTTTTACTAGGTGTTGATGATTGCCTTCCATTATATAACCAGCAGGCATATTAAAGTTTTGAGCCATAATAATGTTAGAAATCAGGTCTTTTGTTAGTATATTATTCAGGTCTGCACCTGCCAAAGCTTGCTCCCTGGCTTTATCGAACTCTTCCATACCCTTCTCAAGCTCAGCTTCTCCCTGTTCCAGCTGCACTTGTGCTTTAGCCAGCTCAATTGCCATGGTGATTTTTCCTGATTCCAGCTTTTCCAAGGCCGACCGTGCCTGCTTTAGACCGCTTTCTAATTGGGGCTTCATAGCCGCTAATGTCATCTGGCGTATATTTATATTTTGAAGTTCCATATCAATGGCTATCATTCTTGTCTGCAATTTTGCTGCGTTGCCCAATAATTCCGACATTTCTTCCTGAGAAAGATCCAACAATTCTTCAGGCAACCTGTTTTCTATTTGCTGGATAATTATCTGAAAAATTTCAGAGGGCAAGTTGGCCAGATCAATAGGGAAAAACTGTTTTAAGACCTTGTTAAATTCCGCCATATCAGTCTGAGAAAGGTCCTGCACTCCTGATGGCAATCTATCTTTTATTTGCTCTATAATTGACTGGAACAGCTCAGGGGATAAATCATTAATATCTGCAGGGAAAAACCCTACAAAAAGCTGATACAGTTCGTACATTTCCCTTTGAGAAAGATCCGGTAAATCGAAAGGTAAACTGTTTTTTATTTCCTGCAATACAGCATAATATATTTCAGAGGGTAAGTCTTTCAAATCACCTGAAAAAAAGTCTTCAAAATACTGACTAGAATCTGCAAACTGTTCAAGAGCTGCCTTTTCATTCTCAAAGGCTAGCTTTTGCGCCTCCAGTTTAGCCTCCTCCGCCAATAGTGCATTTAGATTGGCAATGGCATTATCTAGCTCCGCACTGGATTTAGCGATTTGATCTCTTTGACTCGGTGACTCCTGGTCAAGTGCTTCACGGCCTTTGGCAATTTCCTGCTGTGCATCTACTAAAGCCTCGCGCTTTTCATCCAGTTGCTTTTCTATATCAGCTTGCACCCGACTGTTTAAGTCAGCTATTTTCTCTTCATTTAGTACAATCTCCAATTGCTTTTCTACAAGACCACTGGCACCAACGGAGGCAACCCCATCCATTCTTTCAAAGGCAGGTACTACAGTGTCTTCGGCGAACTCGGATAATTCACTTATATCCACACCTTCCATATCTACACTGGCAACAACTATGGGCAGCATATCAGGGCTGATTTGTAATAAGATTGGCGTTCCCACTTCATCAGCGAACATTGCAGAAACGGTATCTATACTTCCTGATAATTCAATCATAGCGCTGTCCATGTTGGTGTCCTGTATGTATTCAAGTATGATTGTGCTGGAATTTTCGCTGGATATAGAGCTTATGTTTTTAAGGCCGCTGGAAGTACCTAAAACAGCTTCCAAGGGCCTGGTAACTGTTTGTTCCACTTTCTCGGGGCTGGCCCCGGGGTAAGATGTTATAACCACAACGTAGGGCAGTTCCATGGCTGGAAGTAAATCCGTCGTCATATTGTTGTAAGAAATCACACCTAATACTATAATCAAAATTACTGCAACAACAACTGTATACGGTTTCCTCACACTATACTGAGCAAGCATTGAATGTCCTCCTAAATATATCTATTTACACTTATATACTAGATTAAGATTAAGATTCTGACCGAACGGTCGGTCGGTATACTAAATATCATAACATTGAAATATTTGCCTGTAAAGGTATAATCGTAAACCAAAAATTCTCTAAAATTTTCATGATACACTGGGCTTGGTTATTACACGAATTCTCCATATAATAACTCCTAGTACAAAGCCCGCCAGAGCTGGCAAAATCCAGCCGAATCCATAATCGAATCCAGGTAAATATTTATCTCCGTCTCCGCATGTCAAAAATAACCATCAATATTTACAATAATTACCAAAAGGATTTCCGTAATATATGCCGAATATATCCAGCATAATGATAATGGGAGTGGATTATCTTGGATAAAAGCAGCATAGGGAAAATCGAAGGCTACAACGCATCAAGCATACCGATTCTTTTTGAGATGTGCCGGATCGCAAAGATAGCAGAAACGGTAAATGACATGGTAACCTGGAGAGCAGATAATTCCAAGATATCACCGGGGTTTTTGATTGAAACCCTCATCGTAAGTATTATACATGCAAGAAAGCCATTATGGAAGCTTGAGGAGTATTGGAGCAAACAAAAGCTTGAGTTTATGCTATCTGACAGCGATATAACAGCAGAACAATTAAACGATGATGCATATGGCCGAGCCTTGGACAAGCTGACAAAAGTAAATATGAAGGAGATGATCAGCCGTGTTTGTCTGACGATGCTGCAGGCCCATGATCTACCGATAGAGATTTTACATTTTGATACCACATCCATATCAGTGGAAGGGATGTATGAACAAGAAACCGAGGGTGAATTTTCAATTAACCTTGGACATAGCAAGGACCATCGCCCGGATCTGAAGCAGTTTAAAATCGGTGCTGCTGTACAGCAGAATGGGTTGCCAATGATGGGGCAACTGCTGTCCGGGAACACCTCTGATAAGGAATGGAACCCTGAGGCAGTCGTAGAAGCAAAAGAATTTTTCGATAAGCAACAATACAAGGATATTATCTTTATAGGGGATTCTGCTACCGTTTCATCCTATGAAGCTCTTCAACAACTAAAGGGTATCCAGTATATATCTCGCTTTCCAGAAACATTTGCCTGCGTTACCCAATGGAAGGAAGAAGCCTGGCATGGAGCCAACTGGCAGGATGTTGGACAAATAAGCATTTCTCCCCGAGAAAATACGGCCCATTACAGAGTCTGCAGCTTCCGGGAACCCATTGAAGAAAATATGCACCGTTTTATCCTGGTACATTCCACTGCTCTCAGGAAGCAGAAGGAAAAGACATTGCAAAAACGATGGGACAAGGAGAAACAAGCTTTATTGAAGGAATCAGACCGACTGCTTAAGAAGGGTTTTGCCTGTGCCGAGGATGCCCTGCGCGAAAGCGCTTCATTTGTGGAAAAGGTAGAGGAAGGACATTACCCTATTGAAGCACAATTGGAAGAACGAGTAAAAAGAAGTTACAGCAAACGAGGAAAGCCTAAAAAAGGCGATATTTATCAGGAAACCATCAGCTATCATGTTTCTCATGTTATTGGAGATCGGGATTCCATGTACTGCGAAAAGGATCTTTTTATGGCATCTACCTTTGTCCTGATAACCTCACTCTTAAATGAGAGCCTTTATTCGAATGAATTTATCCTCACTGAGTATAAGCAACAAAATTCTATCGAGCAAGCATTCAGGTTTCTCAAAAGTCCGGTATATCTGGGACCGGTTTATCTAAAGACCGTAGAAAGAGTGGAAGCATTGGGCTATGTATTTATTCTTGTGTTGCTCATCGCATCATACCTCGAGTACCGGGTGAGAAAATCACTTAGTGATAATGATGAATACCTGCCTCAGCCAGGAGGGCAGAAAGCTCGCCGCCCTTCAACAAAAACTATCTTAGAGTTGCTTGAAACGGTGCTTGTCTATCATTTCGAGGGCGATCTTATTTTACCGGATGCTACCTCGCCAATCATATTTAAGCTACTTAAATGGATTGGGTTTGAACCTGATGTTTACACTAAAAAACTAAATGTTATTTTTTAACATGCGGAGTCTCGG
>CAYFSR010000110.1:0-7723 GCA_964345785.1 uncultured Eubacteriales bacterium
ATTTAATTCAAATTTTCAGAATATATAATTAATAGGAATATTTAAAAGAGATAGCTGCAAAATAATTGACTTAAGATATTGATGAGGTTATAATTATACGATAAAGAGCCACTGAGTTAACAAATCGGGTAGATGAGATATCTATTGGGTATCATATGTTTTCAGACTAGCTCTATGTAATCTAAGATAATAGGAGGCTTATTATGTCTACGATAACTTATAACCCATTTGAAATTGCACAAGAACAATTTGACAATGTAGCATCTGTTCTTGAATTAGATGAAGGTCTACGAGAATTACTGCGCCAGCCTATGAAAGAATTTCATTTTACCATACCCGTAAAGATGGATGACGGTACAACAAAAGTCTTTAAGGCTTTCCGCATTAAACACAATGATGCAAGAGGGCCTGGAAAAGGCGGAATCCGTTTTCATCCTCACGAAACCGTTGATACAGTACGGGCATTATCCATGTGGATGACATGGAAATGCGCTGTAGTGGATATCCCCTTAGGTGGTGCAAAGGGTGGAGTAATATGTGATCCTCACAACCTCTCACCTTCCGAGCAGGAAAGATTATGCCGCGGATACATCAGACAGTTGGCAAGCCAACTAGGTCCAAACTTGGATGTACCTGCACCAGACGTTATGACAAACGGTCAGCATATGCTTTGGATGCTTGATGAATATGAGGTCATATCAGGAGGGCGTTTTCCAGGAATGATTACAGGTAAACCGGTAGGAATGGGCGGATCCTTAGGTCGCACAGAAGCAACGGGCTTCGGTGTTATCTATGTTCTGAATGATTATCTGCGACAGAATAATATACCAATTGAAACCACTACTGCCAGCGTTCAAGGTTTTGGAAATGTAGCAGAGTATGCAGCGCGCGCGTATACCCAGCGTGGCGGTAAAGTTCTAGCGGTATCCTGTTGGAATCAAGCTGAATCCAAGTCCTTCACATTTAAGAAAAAAGAAGGATGTGATATAGAAGAGCTTGCCAGCATCAAGGATTCATATGGTAGCATCGATAAGGGAAAAGCTCTTGAATTAGGATATGAATTGTTGCCTGGTGATGATTGGATTAGACAGGATGTTGACATTCTAATACCTGCTGCCCTGGAAAATCAGATAACCCCTGCAGTTTTCCCGGGAATCTCTACAAAGGTGAAGATCATTTGTGAAGCTGCAAATGGACCGACGACTCCTGATTGCGACAAACTAATTCGCCAGCGAGGCATCACATTATTGCCTGACTTCCTGTGCAATGCAGGGGGCGTAACCTGTAGCTATTTTGAGCAGGTTCAATGTAATATGAACTATTTTTGGGATAAGGCTGATGTTCTTGAAAGGTTGGAACGCAATATGACAAATGCGTTCCGAGCTGTTTACCAGCTTTCTCAAGAAAAACAGTTATATATGCGAGATGCTGCTTATATAATTGCTATTAATCGGGTAGCCAATGCAACAAAGCTGAGAGGCTGGGCATAAGCTTATAGACTTGAGTCGTTTTTTGGCTTTTTCAATTGTAATTTATGTAATTTTGTTGTAAACTAATAGATGTCATCATCTATTTAAGGGAGCTAGAAAATTATGAAATATGTTTATGCGGTACTTACCGTTTTAGAGAACAAGCCTATTATGCAAACTCTTGTAAGCCCAACTCAATTAACTGGCAGAGAAATTTTGGACAAGGTCATTCTAACAGAGGATGAAAGAAAAAAATACTCAAGTTGGCCTGATGAAAGCAAAATACTAAAGGATCTGAACAAACGTCAGGAAATCCGCGTCGAGATCCAAGAAGTAGAAGTATAAGTATCTATTATAGTTTTAAGCGTTTCAATAAACCCTAACGACAATAATCGTGGGGTTTTTTGTATTTATCGGCAAAGGTGGCTAAAAACCTCCTTTATTCGTGGAAGGATATTATTCAGCGATGAAGAATATGTAAATGATACAAATATTGGAATCCATTAGATAGAGGAGGCAGAAGATTTGCTGATAGACAACAAGAGACAAGGAGATATTTTAATTGTCGGTTTGCATCACCAATATTAATTCACAGCTGGCTAGAATTCTGGAAATGTCTGGCCTTTATCGAATTTTAAAAGTATATGCTACAGTTGAACAAGCTATAGATGGCATTAGGGGGGAATCAGCATGAACATAAAAAACGAAATGAAGCTGGAATTTTTGAGCCGATCCCAGAATGAAGCCTTTGCAAGGGTTGCGGTTGCTGCGTTTGCAGCTCAATTGGATCCTACTCTGGAAGAAATAGCGGATATCAAAACTGCTGTTTCAGAGGCGGTGACAAATGCAATTATACATGGCTACGACAACCCAAATGAAATGGTTCAGGTTAAGACTCAGATTTATGATAACAGTGTAATCATCGAAGTCATAGATCATGGCAAGGGCATGGAGGATGTTGACTTGGCAAGGCAACCTCTTTATACCTCTAAGCCAGAGTTGGAACGTTCAGGTATGGGCTTTACGGTTATGGAGACGTTCATGGATGAGGTGGAGGTGAATTCAGCTCCAGGCCAGGGTACCAAGGTCAGAATGGTAAAATACTTTAACCATGAGGTAGACGAAACGGGGAGAGATGAGTGAGCAGCATGCCGGAATATCAAGAAGACGACAGGCGGCTTCTTTCTCATGAAGAAACCATGACACTCATTCAGAAAGCACAGTATGGAGATGCAGAAGCTAAGGAAATACTGGTTCAGAAGAATATTGCCCTAGTAAAAAGTCTGGTTAAGAAATTTCTAAATCGAGGTCATGATTATGAGGATTTGCTGCAACTAGGCAGCATTGGTCTAATTAAGGCTATTCAAAATTATGATCCTTCTTATAATGTCCGATTTTCCACCTATGCGGTCCCTATGATTATGGGAAAGATAAAGCGCTTCCTAAGAGATGATGGAATGATTAAAGTCAGTCGCTCGCTAAAGGAGCTGGTGAATAAAACGGCTGTGGCCAGAGAACAGCTGAAGGCCAGTCTGGGTAGAGACCCATCGATTCAGGAAATCGCTGAAGAGATAGGGACCACCCCTGAAGAAATTGTGTATGCAATGGATGCTGTACGCACTCCTGCTTCAATTTATGATGTAATATATGAGGATGAAGACAGTCCCATTTTACTCATAGATAAGATTTCAGAAGAAAGCTCAGAGACAGAGGAGGTTATGGATCGCGTCACTATTAAGGACCTCCTATCCAAATTGGATAAAAGGGAAAGAACCATCATCATTATGCGTTATTTTCGTGACAGAACCCAAAGTGAAATTGCTGATTTGCTGGGAATATCCCAGGTACAGGTTTCCAGAATCGAAAAAAAGGTACTAACAAAAATGAGAGAAATGATGTAAGAAATAAGAAGTAATAAGTAGGTGCTATAAGTCTAGAGAAATGTTGAAGTGTATAGTGAAGATAGCAGCAAGGGTGCAGATTTCTTAATTCCATAGCGTACTCTGTTGGCATCGGGGCGGGTATTGCCATTTACTTTGAAATATTTGAAAAGCTTAAGAACAAGAATAATCCTGGGCCACTAGAATTAGAGATGCATCAGGCTGAAAAGGAGCTGTATGATTATCTCAAGGATCAGGAAGGTGGAAAGGGAAATTGAAGACTGTCATTCTAACGTTATTAGTAGGCTTTGCAGGTGGATTAGCTGTTGGTGCTAGTGTTACTGCCTTCTTTACTGTGTTAGGAGTAACAGGACACATCGTTAAATGGAGTAAGTCAAAGGATTTCATTTTGGTATATGAAATTTGTTTTATGCTAGGTGCCTTATTTTCTTGCTGGATCTACTTTTCTGATATAACTATAAAATATTTAGAATTTTTGACTATACCATTAGGATTTCTCTTTGGTATTTTTATAGGAATGATTGCAGCTGCACTAACTGAGACCTTGGATATTATTTCTATAGCGGCTAATAAGTTGAAGATTGCAAATTGGATTTATCTTATTGTAATTGTAGTTCTCCTAGGTAAGGTAGTAGGTTCACTTGTATTTTTCTTGGTACCAGAATTTTAGTCTCAGCATAGTTTATCGTTGTTACTTATATGTTTTCAGTTAAAGTAACGCAAATCATATCGACTTATTCTTATGCGCGATCTAAAATGGAATAGAGAAAAGCAGATTACTTATACAAAACGTAATTGTTTATTCACTGATGTAAACAAAAAGACACCCAGATTAGTCTGGGTGTCTTTGTTGGTTAGTATTTTAGAATCGAATTTCTAGTATCTAGTATTTAGTATTAACTATCCATCTCTTCGGGAACCACTGCGGTTATTACCGTTGTTTTCACTGTTTCCGCTATTCCCATTGTTGTCGTTACCGTTATTACCATTATTCCCTTCATTTCCGTTATTGGTACCACCGCCTGAGTTTCCACCGCTGTTTATCAAATTCCATAATTCTGCATTGAACACATTTTCATATGTTTTTCGCAAATTATCCATTTGAGCTTGAATAGCATCTGGCTTAAATGGTGGAACTTCAGTGTAATAGGAATCACCTGGTTTTGGAAGATCTAAAGGTGCCTCAGCCAGAACATCTTTCAAGCTCTTGATAGCCTTGTTCAGAGCGTCTTTCTGTTGTTGAGTCAGGAAGGTGTTATATCGACTCATATTATCAGTTATTTGTGAAATTAACTGATTAGCCTGTTCTATCAATCCTCTTCTTTGATCTTCGCCTGCCTTCCAGGACTCGTTGTGCAATTGGCAGAACTGATCCTTGTGATCTGGATTATTATAATCCAATTTATCTAAATCAGTCAGGGAACGGAATGCGCCAGGAATATGCTTCTGTAGCTCCTTATCGTCTAGTTTCTGATAAACGGAATCCTCAGGGACAATCATAACAGATTTGGTTACAAGATGGTCTTCTGGACAGTAAGGAGACGGGAGCTTACCTGAATATCCACAGATAGTAACCTTTTGATGCATATTACACTTCTCTTTTGGCACTGCATTTGCAGGAAAATACTCTGTAAGTGTTTCTGTGCATTCTTCACTTGGTAGCAATCCGGAAATCGGACAAAACTTCACGGACTTAACACCTTCCGGGACACTTTCGTAGAAAGGTTTGTTTTCCAAATCCTCATGTATCTTTTCCATAAATGCCTTCCACAAAGGTGCAGCTGTTCTACCGCCCGTAGTTTTATCTGCTAATTCTGCATGGTAGTCATGGGCAATAACTACTGAAGCGGTATAGTAAGGGGTATAACCTGCGAAGAAGACTCCTTTATGATCTTCGTTGGTTCCTGTTTTGCCTGCAATGGACATGCCCTTAAAGCTGGCTGCATCTCCCGTTCCAGCAGATGTACCAACAACATCTTCCAGCCAATCTGTCATGATGAAGGCAGTGCTTTCCTTAAATGCAGTCATAGTCGGCCTGGTAGAATTATCAAGTATCAACTTGTTGTCTTTATCATAAACCTTACTGATGGAGGTAGGCTCTGTATAGACACCTTTGTTAGCTAGGGCGCCAAAAGCAGCAGTGATCTCAATCATATTAATGTCATCGCTGCCCAAAGATAGATTGGAGGCAAAACCAGATTCTATATAACGTTCTTCTGTTATGCCCAACTCTTTTAGCTTATTCATAGAATTTTCCAAACCTACACGCTCTAGCAGAGTTCTTGCGGAAGAAACATTGTATGACTTCGTTACTGCCCATTTAGCAGTAATTGGGCCATTGAATTTTTTAGAATCGTAATTAGAAGGATATCCTTTTCCACCCTTATCATTCCATCCTTTTATTGGTACTGGAACATCTTCAATAATATATCCACCTGGATAACCTGCTTCAATAAATGGAGCATACACGGACAATGGCTTGATGGAAGAACCAGGGGCGGCCCAAGCCATCTCTGCTCTGTTTTTCCAAAAACGTGCTTCTGGCTCAGTTCTACCACCTCCTAATGCTTTTAGTTCACCTGTATTGTGGTCAAAAATAACAGCTGCTGCTTGGGGTTGTTCTATATCAACAATTCGGCCTCCAATTGTTTCCCTTTTTACATTATCCTTGCTTTTTCTTGTTTTTGGATAATGGTCATAATTATATATGGTATCCTCTAAAGTCGTTTGAATTTTGGGATCAAGAGTCGTATAAATACGAAGACCACCTGACTGAATTAATTTATCAGCCTGCTTTCTTCCTTCTGAGCCTTCCCAGCCATAAAGAGTCATTAATTCTCCTCTAAGATCATTAATGGCATACTCTACAAAGTAAGGATGCTTATAAAGCTGCTGATGGTTGGATTGTTCCAATACAACAAATCCTGCGTTTTTAGGGCTGTCAGGATTCTTATCATCGAACTTAGCATTTTCATATTCTGACTTACTTATAAAACCATTTTCATACATGAGTCTTAGAACCAAATTGGTTCTTGCGTAACTTATCTCAGGGGATTCTCTATTGTAGAAATTAAGCCTAAGATCAAAACGATAAGGGTTTTTGGTAATTCCAATAATTGATGCACTTTCCCTCAAGGTAAGCTCATGTAACTCCTTACCAAAGTAGTTTTCGGCAGCAGCTTTAATACCATAGTTACCTCCGCCAAGATAAATGGTATTGAGATAAGCTTCTAAAATTTCTTCTTTATCATATTCCTGTTCAAGCTGAATAGAAAGATAAGCTTCCTGAATTTTTCGTTTGTAGGTTTGCTCCGGGCTGAGAAGGGTGTTTTTTATCAGCTGCTGGGTAATGGTGCTGCCACCTTGAACAGACTCATTTCTCAGGTTATTTACAAATGCACCTATCAACCGCTTGTAATCCAATCCTTCATGGGTGTAAAAGCGAATATCTTCAGTTGCAATTAGTGCATTCTGAACAGTGATGGGTATTTCATCTAAAGGCGCCCATATCCGATACTCTAACCCTTGATATTCTGTAATAAGATCGCCGTTTTTATCGTATATAAAGGAAGCCAGGTCTTGATCTTCTATCCGCGCTATATCCAACTCAGGTGTACCGTCTACATATGCTTTGGCTACACCAAGGACAGCGCCGAATCCAGCGAATCCGATAATTAACAGAGCAATAATAAAGAACTTTATGCAGGTAACAAATACCGCCAGAAAGAAGTTAGGTGCTTTCTTCCTCTGGGTAAAGGCGTTAAAAAAACCTTTGCTTTTCTTTTTGCCCTTTTCTTTTTCAGCATTCTTAGTATTCATAGAACCTCCGTAGAATTCATGTTTAATATGCAAAGGATCTGCCTTTGCTTTGTAATTTGTGGTTATTGAAAACATAAGTGTAAGTCGTGAATCGATTTATGTCACACCGTTTCAATAAATTCATCGAGGCAAGAACTATAGTTCTTGCTCTATCTTTAGCATTTATTATAACATATTTAATATACTTGTGAATTACTTTCTCATTAATATTGTATTACGGCAAGTATAAATTGTAAAGAAAAATAAAGCTTGGGTATAGCTGATTATTGGCACTTTTTAGTGTTCACATTCAATGTCATTTAGTTAAGCAACACATATTTTCTATCAATATATCAAGAGTAACCCAATGTCATTTAGTTAAGAAAACAATAACGTAGTTCGTATAGGTATTAAACAAAGGAAAGAGGTGGATTTGGTGAATATATGGTTCTAGCGGATTGATTATTCGAAAACTAAGAGAAAATACATAAATCAGGGCATGACTAATAGACAGATGGTACATCTGTCTAAAAAAGGATATAATATTATACAGCA
>CAYFSR010000111.1:0-7628 GCA_964345785.1 uncultured Eubacteriales bacterium
TGATCGTAATTTGGCGTAATGACAGCATCTTTCAAAAGAAATAACAAAGCTTTGTTTCGTAAACCGTAAAGGGGACTTTGTCCCGCTTTTCACGATTTAAAACCGCCATAACTCTTTTCTGCGGAGTCATATGATGCATCGAAGATGTGCTAGTCACTCCAATATCCATGTTTCCCCTCCATAGTTATTGTGGTTTTTACTTTATGGATAATTAATATTTTTGCTAGTTCTATAATACCATATAAATACCGATCTCCAAACTATAACGTGTTAATTAATGTGTTTACTGATGACTTTTGGTAGTACAGCCATTATAATCATATTATATCAAGAGAAATAGAAGGGGGAAAAAGGAATTGACTATAGCACCATATCTTGAAAAGTGGAAAGGGACTATGACAGATCGAGAGCGTTTTAACCGTCAAATGCATTATCAATCAGTAGATCGCTGTTTCAATATGGAATTTGGTTATTGGAACGAAAATTTTAAGGAATGGCCGCTGTTCTATGAAAACAATATCACTAATAATGAAGAAGCCGACTTCTTTTTTAATTTTGACCGTATAGAAGTTGTAAGCGGTGTTACCTGGTTAAATCCATATTTTCCTCATAAAGTAGTTGAAGAAACTGAAACCACACTAATTACCATGAATTCAGATGGACTCCTGGCAGAGGTACCAAAAGATGGCCATGATACCATTCCTCATTATGTAAAAGCAACAGTTGTTACACCAGATGACTGGAAGCGTTGTAAAGAAGAACGATTCCGTCTGGATGACCCCGATAGAATTATTGATGTACAGTCTTTACAAAAGAAGCACCCTACCGATCGCACCTACCCTCTTGGAGTTAATTGTGGTTCTATGATTGGCAAGATTCGAGACATGTTAACCTTTGAAGGCCTGGCTTATGCTTGCTATGATTACCCGGACATGGTGGAAGACATGGTTGAAACCTGTTGTCAGTTGGTAGAGAACTTCCTTGACCAGGTGCTGCCTTACATAAATTTCGATTACGCTTCAGGTTGGGAGGATATCTGCTTTAAGAATGGACCTATTGTATCCGTTCCCTTTTTCCGTGATGTTGTAATGCCTCGCTATAAACGAATCAGCAAGAGATTGAAAGCTCACGGTATTGATTTATGGTACACTGATTGTGATGGTGATGTTCGGCCTATTTTACCTTATTTGTTAGAAGGCGGCATCAATTGTTTGTTTCCCTTTGAAGTCAATGGATGTTCTCATCCCGGGGAATTGCTGGACCAATATGATGGGCAGCTTCGAATAATGGGCGGTGTAGATAAAATTCAACTGGGAAAAGGGCCAGAAGCCATTAAGGCGTACATGGAAACTTTGGTACCTTATGTTGAACGAGGCGGTTATATTCCCTTCTGCGATCATCGCTGTCCCCCAAATGTGAAGCCGGAAGATTATCTATATTATCTTGATTTGAAGAAAAGTATGTTTGGTGGGTTAAAGTAAGTAGTAATTCTACATATAATAAAATATTTTATTTTTGAGGAGGTCAACTAATTTATGAATCATCACATTTCAAATGATAACTTGCGAGTTGTAGTATCTGAATATGGTTCCGAGCTTCAGTCTATTCTCAGCAAAGATCAAGTTGAATACCTATGGCAGGGTGATCCTGCTTATTGGTCAGGTCGAGCACCTACAATATTTCCCTATGTAGGACGCTTAACAGAAGGTTCCTATTATTTTCAAAATAAGCGCTACGAGTTGCCTATTCACGGCTTTGCACCAACACAACAATTTAGTCTTTCCGAAAAGACATCCAACAGCATGACGCTAAGTATCGAGGACTCTGAGCAAATCCGCCAAAAATATCCCTTTAGGTTTTGCTTTAAGACTCGCTATGAGTTGCACGATGACACACTTATTGTCACATACATAGTAGAAAATAGGGATGATAAAACTATGTATTTTGGGCTGGGCGGCCATCCTGGTTTCAATATTCCTCTGGAACCAGAACTCACTTTTGAAGATTACAGCCTGACATTTAGTGAACCTTGCAATCCTTTACGTGTAAGCTTATCTGATGACGCCTATGTATTAGAAGATGATAAGGAGTTCCCTCTAGTTAATGATCGTGAACTACCACTACAGCATAACCTTTTTGATCGTGATGCGATTATATTAAAACAAATTGCACCCGGCGCCACCCTGGCAAGTAAAAAAGGAAAGCACGGAGTTACCATGCTGTTTCCAGACTATCCTATGCTTGGTATATGGCATACCACAAAAAGCGATGCACCTTTTGTTTGTTTGGAACCCTGGTCATCGTTGCCATCTAGAAGCGGGGTAATAGAGCATCTAGAAACTCAACCAGGTTTAATTCAACTAGAGCCTTCTAGTACATATACCGTTTCATATCAACTAAGATTTTTTTAGCTATATGAATGTTCCTTGCCTCGTTTAAGGAGAAAAGGTCTGGGTTTAGTGAATAGTACTGCTAATCAGTACTTTCCTAACCCCAGACTGCTGTTATGTAACAATATTTTAAGAAGAAGCTCAGATGAAGCACGAGAACCGTCCCCCTGCTTCCGCCCCTGCTTCCGTTTATTTCGGGCAATAAGCACCTGAATTCGTCAAGTATTCTTCTAGCTTTTTGCCTGTCGGTGTGGCTGCGATTCCACCTTCAGCTGTTTCCCTTAGGGAAGCAGGCATCGCACGGCCTACGCTGTCCATAGCTGATATAACTTCGTCTGTGGGAATAACACTTTCAATTCCAGCAAGGGCCATATCCATTGCCAGAAGCGCTTGGACGGCTCCAAAACCGTTCCGTTTAATACAAGGACTTTCCACCAAACCAGCCACAGGGTCGCATACCAAACCCATAACTGCCTTTAAAGCAAAGGCTACGGATTGGCTAACTTGATTTGCGTTACCTCCACGTAGGTAAACACCTGCACCAGCTGCCATGGCAGCTGCACTGCCACACTCAGCCTGGCATCCACCTTCAGCGCCAGAAATACTTGCGTTATCTGCAATCACCTTACCTATATAAGCAGAGATAAAAAGGCTGTCAACTACCTGTTCACGGCTAAAGTTATATTCTTCCGCAAGAGTGATAAGGCTTCCAGGAAGTATGCCGCATGATCCAGCAGTAGGTGTTGCCACAATACGTCCCATAGACGCATTTATATTGGATACCCCCATCGCTCGAGCAGCAGCCTTCGCATATAATCCAGTAGTATTCTTGTCTTTGACATAGTTCATTAGGCGCCAGCCTTCTCCACCAGTCAACCCACTGACGGAACGATTATCTGATTCTACGCCTTGATGATATCCTTCCAGCATAACATCATACATCTGATCCATAGTCTTGGTAATTTCTTCTATAGAGAGCCCTGTTTCCAAAGACTCTCTTTCCTTAATTAATTCAGGCAAACTGCGATTTTCCTGTTCTGCCTGCTTCACTATCTCTTCAAGGCTGCTTAGATTCATTTGCTATCCTCTTTTCTGATTCAATATAACTGTCTTTTCAATATTAGGGTGGTCATTCAGCATATCCTTTACTTCCAACGGTATGGGATTATCCGTATCAACTATCATCATAACCTTAGACCCTTTTCTTTTTCGGTACATCCGCATGTAGGCTATGTTAACCTTCATTTTAGCCAGGCTGCCAGTAACATCGGAAACTATACCAGGCACGTCATTGTGAATGGTCATTAAACCATGATATTCTCCGGTATAAAAGGTCTCATAACCATTTACTCGGGAAATAATTACCCTGCCTCCACCAATAGATTTCCCAACGATATCCATCTTATCATCCCCCTGGTATACAGTAATCTCAGCTGTATTAGGATGATGTGAAGGGTCATCCCCCATAAATTCTATCTGAAAATCTAATCCCATTTTTTCTGCTTCCTCAGGTGCATGGATAATCCGATTGTCATCTGGTGCAAAGTCTAACAGACCTGCAATCAGAGCTTTGTCCGTACCATGGCCTTGCCCAGTTTTAGAAAAGGAGTTATAAAGCCGAATGACAGCCTTGTCCGGCTTTCTACCAAATAGATTAAGTGTGGCATTTCCTATCCGCACAGCTCCTGCTGTATGCGAACTTGAAGGCCCTGTCATTACAGGACCTATTATATCAAAAAGATTCATTTTATGTCTTCCTTTCAGTTGCCGGAAGCCTCTTCGGGAGGCATTAGGATAATTCGCTTTCCGTCCAGTTCAACCTTAATTTTATTCTTCTCTTTTAACCCCAATGCATTTAGATATTCTCTGGGTATCTGTAATCTACCACTGCGGTCTAAAACGGCCAGCTCATCATGGGTTTCCATATCCAATGGTTCTTCTTCCATTGGCCTGTTTAGTTCAGCTATTTCGTCGGCATATCTTCTTCGAATGAATTCGCTGCTGGTTCTGCCATCCCGGATGGCTACCACCCGGTCTACCTTACGTGAAAGCTGCCTGTCATGAGTAACTATTACAATGGTTACCCCGTATGTTCTGTTAAACTCACGGAAAACATCCAAAATTTGCTGTGCAGTTTTTGTATCCACTGCTCCCGTTGGTTCGTCAGCTAAAAGTAATTTGGGATTGTTGGCTAAGGCAATTGCAATAGCTACTCTCTGCTGCTCGCCGCCAGATAGTTGTCCCAGCTTATTATTTCTCCTTTGTGATAAGCCAACCATATCCAGCAATTCTATCGCATGTTCTCTTTTAGCCCGGCCAGTGAAAACCATTGGCATCTCCACGTTTTCCTGAGCTGTTAGATAAGGAATTAAGTTTCGGGCATTGTTTTGCCACACAAAGCCTACGGTCTCCCGCTTGTACTTTACTAAAGCCTGATCATCAAATTTTAACAGGTCCTTGTCATCAACAAGTAAGGTGCCAGCAGAAGGCCGATCCAAACCTCCCAGCATATTTAGCAAAGTAGATTTTCCGCTGCCACTGTTGCCAATGATGGCCATTAATTCCCCATCTTCCACAGTTAAGTCCAGCCCCTGCAGGGCTACAACTTCCAAATCAGTGGTTTTATATATCTTAACTAGATTATCACATATTATCATCTGAGGCTACCCCCTTTGCCTATTCTCCCATGTCCACTATCATACCGTCTTCCAAGGTATATACACAGTCTGCAATATCAACCATACTTGGATCATGGGTGGTCATAATAACTGTCAGCCCCTCTTCATGCACTAAATCTTTCAGAACTTTTACGACCTGTAATCCCATATTGGTATCAAGCTCAGCAGTGGGCTCATCAGCAAAAACCACCTTGGGCTTATGTGCTATTGCCCTAGCAATAGCAACTCTTTGCTGCTCTCCCCCAGATAACTCCTGTGGTAAATGATGCATTCTCTTTTGCAGACCTACCATTGCTAAACAATCCTCGGCCCTTTTTTTTCTCTCTCCAGCCTCATAACCAGCAACCCTAAGACCAAAATCCACATTTTCATAAGCTGTCATTAGCGGCATCAAGGCAATTGATTGAAAGATAAATCCCATATTAACTCTTCTCAAATTATCTTTTTTAACCTCTGATAATAAGGTAATTTCTTTTTCATCAATAAAAATTTTACCTTCCGTTGGCGCATCCAAAGCCCCCATCAAGTTAATCAAAGTCGTCTTTCCAGACCCGGAGCGACCTCTTAAGATGGTAAGGGTTCCAGACTGTATTTCTATATTGATATCCCGCAGTGCATATACGACTTCTCGCCCGGATTGAAACTGCCGGGTTATGTTTTCTGTTCTAATCATCAACAATCCCCCTTAATCTTCTCCAAGCTTGATTACCTGTGCTATTTTTATCTTGGAAATCAGGAATCCAAGCACTGATATGCCTATAGCCAGCATCAAGAAAACCATTACGGATATTCTTTGGAAATCGGTAAGGCTGGTGACTACATGGAAAGGCGGCACCTGATCCTCAGCGTTGCTGGCAATCTGCAGCATTGGTACAAACAGCTTACTGGCGATCACACCGGTAACAATTCCCACCACTATGGAAAAACCAGATATCAATACCTGTTCAACAGCCAGTATACCTATGACCTTCCCCTTAGACAGGCCAATAGCACGAAAGATACCAAAATTTAGAACCCTTCTTTGTATGGATAATATCCAATAAATAAGGAAACCTGCCATACAAATAAGCATGGAAACGATAAATCCAAGGCTTAAAACACCATTAGTTCCTTGTACCATGGGGTCATTCTTCATTTTGATTATGGTTTGGTCAGTGTCATTTAAGGATTCAACTCTAATTTCCTTTGCGCCAATATCATCATATATTTCTGCACTGGTGGCTTCTGGTGCTTTAGACAGCCATACCTGATATGGCTCCAACGCCATCTTAGCACGGATATATGAGTAATTTGCTACTATGAAGTCTGGTGCTTCATTTTCTCTATTTTTTATATTGGGATTATATGTTGGCCAATAGTCAATGAATGCATAAACAACAGCTTCAAAATAACCTTGATCTCCCCATGTTATAAATATAGAGTCTCCTGTTTTAAGCTCATATTTTTCCTGGAAAGAGGAGGATAAAAGAACTGCACGGGGATCTTGAGACATAAGGTTCAAATATTCATTGATATGATGGGGCAGCAAACCATTACGGAACCATGTGGTTCTGCCAAATTCATCAGGAATGATACCCATAAGTCCGACACGATTAGCCCGTGACCCTGACATAGTTACCGAAACATCTTTTTCCATAAAAACCTTTGTTACACTCTCAACGCCTTCCAGGTTTTCAAAGGGACCAAAAGGAGGTTCTTGATATTGTACGGGTTCTTCCTTGCCTAAGGGTGAGGATGCTTCAACTGCAAAAGGATCCATTCCAGGAGCAGGAGCTGTATTTGGCCAATATGCTTCGACAATGATATCAGATCCATTAGCATAGCGGATGCGCTCCTCATAGTTGGTATTTAGTGTTCTTGCTGCATTTGCATTAAATATCCCTATGGAAAGGGTTACTACGATAAACAACATTAAAAATTGATTTTGACCGCCTGACCTACCGACCTCTATAAAGGAGGCATAGAATACCGGCGACCACTTCTTCTTCCCAAGCCAGAAAACAGCCCTGGTTATCAGTGGATAAATCCTCAGAAACGCCAAGCCTGCTCCTATTATGAAAAAGGTAGATATAAGGAACAGTAATGGGTCTACCGATATTGAAGCTGCATCTAGGCTACCACTTTGGACAAATTCCATTCGCTGATTGTATCCGTACAAACCATAAATGGAAATACCCAGTAAAATTACATCTAAAAACAAGACTCTCCAAATAGGCCTTTTCTTTGACCTGTTTTTCTTCTGCTTATGCTGTACGATTGTGGTTCTGGATGCAGCTGAAGCTGGTACCAGCATGGTTATCATAAATAAAAAAACAGCCAGCAAAGAATATTGATAAGCCTTGACAGATAGACTAAGTGGCATTGCAGTTCGTTGAACGAATTCGAGGAAGCCATTTGAAGCCCCTAGTAATTTACATAGAAACAAGCCCAGGGGTGGTCCAATCACTAAAGCAACGAGACTTAAGATCAAACTTTCTATCAGGTAGCTGAAAAAGACCTGCAGACCGCTTGCACCTCTGCTCTTCATAACGGCAATTTCGTTTTTTTCGTTGTTAATAGT
>CAYFSR010000112.1:0-7612 GCA_964345785.1 uncultured Eubacteriales bacterium
GAACCCACGTAGCCAGCTTGGGAAGCTGGAACTCTACCATTGAGTTACACCCGCAAGTATACATCATCCAAAAACCATATAATATTTTATTCCTCATCCCTTGGTTTGTCAATGGCTATTTATTTTAATCTTTTCTGCGAAGGTAACGTTCCAGTTTACGTTTGACACGCTGCAACGCATTGTCTATGGATTTAACGTGTCTATCCAAGTCTACGGCGATTTCCTGATAGGACTTACCTTGTAAATAAGAGGTTAACACTTCCCATTCCAAGTCACTAAGCAGTTCGCCGATTTTCCCTTCTATATGATTAAAATCTTCCTGACTTATGACCAGATCTTCCGGGTCGGAGAGCTTTGTGCCAGAAAGGACGTCCATTAGGGTTCGGTCAGAATCTTCGTCATATATGGGCTTATTTAGTGAAATATAGGAATTAAGCGGAATATGCTTTTGACGAGTAGCTGTTTTAATAGCAGTGATGATTTGACGGGTGATACAAAGCTCGGCAAAAGCTCGAAATGAGGAAAGCTTGTCCGCCCGAAAATCACGGATGGCCTTGTAAAGACCAATCATGCCTTCCTGGATAATATCCTCACGATCGGCACCTATTAAAAAATAGGAGCGTGCTTTGGCTCTCACAAAATTACGATACTTGTAAATAAGATATTCCTGTGCTTGATCGTCACCCGTTCGGGCATAAGCCACAATCTCTTCATCTGTTAGATTATCGTAATCGCTATAGTAATCATCTATTGCTGTTTGCTTCACCAGCGTTCTCCCCCATTGCAATTCCATAACATATTCACAATATACAATATACCAAAATGTATAATGTTTTGTGTTTATTGTCACAAACTGTAATTTGCCAGCTATGCTGCATATACAATAAATGAGCACAGCTTTACAATATAATGATTATACATTACATAATCTGATTCAGTCAAGCTATCTTTGTCTTCTCCAGCGCTCTAAAACCTCAATAATTTCAGGACTTGCCCAATTTTCTAGGGGATTGGATTTAATTTGAGGTTTATCTAGATACATCTTGCCTATCTCTTTGCGAAAAGACTTGACTTCATTCCATAGCTCCCTGGCGGAAACACGACTAGCACCCCTGGACAATACAATGGTTTGCTGCAAATGATCGGATGTTGCCACCATTACTCGTATGTTTTTTGGAGCTTCATCTGCCCAGCGCTCAATATAATGGTCTGCTGTTTCATTCTCTTTGGTAAATATAACCTCAACCTGTCCAAACCTTTCCTTTTTCTCAAGTCCACCTGAAATCATATATGCATCAAATACCACAATAATATGGCATGCTTTATACCCCTGAAAATCCTGCATGATTTCTACAAGTGCGTACCTGGCCTCCTCCAGGCTTTCCTTTGAAATCTCTTTTAGTTCAGGCCAGGCATGGATAATATTGTATCCATCTACTAAGAGTACCTCCTTCAATACCTTTCACCTTAACCTCTCTGCCTGATCACCTCGTACATTAAAATCCCTGCTGCTACAGATGCATTTAAAGAATCTATGTTACCCTTTATTGGAATACTTACTAGAAAATCGCACTTCTCCTTAACAAGGCGGCCAATTCCTTTACCTTCACTGCCGACAACCAATGCAAGGGCACCTGTTAGATCCTGCTTGGTATATGAGTTGCCTTCAGTGTCTGCACCAGCAATCCAAAAACCTCGTTGTTTTAAGTCCTCCAAGGTACTAACAAGATTGGTTACCTTAGCTACCGGAAGGTATTCCACTGCACCAGCTGATGCTTTTATGGCCGCTGGGGTGAGCCCTACAGCTCTACGTTTTGGAATAATGATACCGTGGGCTCCGCAGCATTCGGCTGTTCGGATGATGGCACCCAGGTTATGGGGATCGGTGATTTCATCTAGAATAACAATAAATGGGGGCTCCCCTTTATCCTCGCCTCGTTTAATTAAGTCTTCCACATCCACATATTCATATGGGGTAACATAGGCAATGACTCCTTGATGGGAATTGGAATCAGAAATTTCATCCAGTCTCTGACGATCCACCTCTTGGATTATAATTCCTTTCTCTCGTGCCTTTCCTAATATTTCTCGAATGGACCCTTCACCTGAACCTCGAGCAACTAAGAGCTTTTCTATTGTACGGTTGGAACGAATTGCTTCCAACACTGGATTTCTACCCTCAACACGATTTTCTATAAATTCCTGTGCTTCCATTGTCTCATGTGTATCTCGGGTTACCCGTGTATCCCCTCTGTCCTGCCTATCATATCTATTTCGTCCTTCTAGACCACCCTGCCTGCCTCGTGAGCCTTGGTTGTAACGAGATTTTTGTCCTTCTGACCTTCCTTTATTGTCACGTCTATTGTAATTAGTGTTTTTCATCTGATATTCTTCCTCTTTCTTATATATCCATGGATATAACTTCTTCTAATTTTTAACCTATTATGCAGTACTCACTCACTTTTTTGTCCAGCCAGCAGAATTTTACCCGCTATTTCACACAGCCTTTCCTCTCGACCTGTGAGATATAAATAGCCAAGCAAGGATTCAAACCCAGTAGCCCACCGGTATTCAGTAACATCTGCATTTTTGGGGATTGTTCCCGACTTGGCATTTCTCCCTCTCCTAACTATATACCTTTCATCCTCTGTCAACAGCTCTTCAATTTTATGTAGAGCCTCAGACTGGGATTGTGCCTTGACGAAGGATATGGACATCAAGTGCAATTGGTGCACCGGAACATCATTGGTGTAAATGAGATATGTGCGTACAAATAAATCGTATACGGTATCTCCTATGTAAGCCAGTATCAGGGGGTGTATCATACGCACATGAGCCGCAGTCAGCTCTTTGTTTGATATGCCGCTTATATAATCCAGCAATTCCTTCAAAAATAGTTCACTCCAAACATAATTTAACTAAGGCCTACTCTGGTTGTTTTTATTATTCCCAAGAGCACCCAATTATAAAATGAATTATAACACTTCCTCTTGTTGTATGTATACCCCGTTTGATTTATCTTTGTTTGATTTTCCTCCATCTTTACTTTTTGTGAATTTTTTAAATGATAGCAAAAATTCCGTTTCCACATCATTACTATGGAAACTAATTTCTCCTTTGTTTTTTTCTGTCAGTTCTTTCACTATAAACAAACCATATCCTCGATCACCAGCAGCTATATTTTTTGTAGAGTATTTATATTCGAAGATGCGTTTCTTATGTTGCTCAGTAATTTCACTGCCGTTATTTGAAATAGCTATATGTATTTTATCATCCTCCTCGTAAAAGGAGAGAGCTACAATTTTCTTTTTATCTGGAGAATTCATATCAACAGCATCAAATGCGTTATCCACAATGTTTCCTACTATTGTGGTAAGGTCGACATCGTCAACTTGAATGTTCCTTAATGTCGCTTCTACATCCACATCAAAATGAATATTGTTATTAGAAGCCATGTTTCTCTTTATAGCTAATAGTCCATCCAGGTATTTGTTGCCGGTGTCATAGAAGTGAAGCCCACCTTGATATTCATTGCTTGTTAGCTTTAGAGCATAGCTTCTTATCTTATCAATTGATTCTGTGTCATGAATTGTACACAGTGCAACTAGGGTGCTAATATGATTTTTATAATCATGCTTTTCTTTCCTAACCGCATCTACTATCAGCTCCATATTTCGAGCGTATTCCTCCTGCAGCTTAAATTGCCCTTTAATGTCTATAAGCTTAATACGTTCTTTTATTTCCATTATCCCCAATTGCACTGTGGAAAAGAAAAGCAAACCACTGGTAATCAAAACTGCAGTGTTTTCCACATATTTAGCTATACTGATGAAAAAGACACTCATAAAAAAGATGGTTAGCAAGAGATAGTTTACAGATGACCTTTCGCCCCTATTACTCCTATTTTGGTGCAATTCCCTTTTTATGGGTAACCGAGTGATAAGATATATAATCACCATTTGAATAGGGCGAATAATGAATAGTGCATTTCTCATAAGAGATATGTTTTGCCTGACTGTATCAAGAGACATACCCATAAGGTGGAGTACTGGTAAAGTAACTGCTATTTCGGTAATTCCATAGATCAGAAAAGATAATATATTGACTGTAAGAGAAAAGTATAGGTTTGTATTTGTTATATAGGCTAATAGGAGAACACTATAGACAAGATATAGCACAGTAAATTGTATTTCTTGGTAATATAGTGAGAAATAAGCTAAAACCAAATACAAAATGATATAAAGCAAACAACTCTTCCAATGAGTCTGAAAAAAACTTAAATTATCAGTTAGATAAAGGAACAAAAACAAGAGTGTAACACTTTCGAGAATACCAAAAAAAACGTACTTCCAGAAAAATTCAACAAACTGCATTTTATGACCCCTTACTCACAAGTTCCTAGCTCGCAATTTTTTAGTTAAGTATGCCTTCTTTTCAAAATGTAATCTTCCAGCCAACCCTTCTTGTATTTCAAAGAAACGTATCCAATAGCAGATATTACTCCTGCGCCAATTGTATCAATAATAAGATCATACATAGTATCAGTAACTGCCTCACGACCTACAAGGGGAGTGCCATATTGAAGAGCATACTTTTGCATGTTTAGTCCTAGTATACCATCAACGGTAAACTCGTAAATTTCCCATACAACGCCCATAGACACGGCAAAGCAAAAAGCAAACAACGCTACAAAAATAGGACTTAGGTGTATTCTATCAGTTTTATTTAATAATACGATTAATGAAAAGCCTAGGGTACCCAGCATTCCCCCACTAAAGCCATGAAGAATGTTATCCCAGTGAGGAATTACGTAATAAAAATCCCTAAATTCTCCTAAATAAATTGCTGCATACAAGAATAAGGCATATGCTATCATCATTCGGGAAGGAATAATGAGATTAATTCTATGCTCAAGCAAGCCAGGTAGAAATAACGCGAAAATACCAAGGATACATTGGACTAGCATTAACATGTAATCGCTCTTAATACGAACATCCTCTCCCATGGAGGAGTCTCTTTCCATAGGGGCAGATATCAGCATTACAATTACAAATACTGCAGATATAACCAGTGTTGCAAATACAAGCCGTACGATTAGTTTTTCCCAATTGATCTGTCGAAATGCTCTCAGCGCCATTCCTACCTCCCAAAGTTTAAACTTTTATCTTTTATAAACTTTTTCTACATGATCTAAACAAAAACCTTTTCCAAATGGAAAAATCTTTTTATTTTCCACAGAAAAAGGTTTTATTTATCTATAATTTACACATATTTACGAATCGTATTCCTAACGCACTCTTACCTCAGTATCGCATTTTCGAAGGCTACCATCAGCTTTTCCTTGGACAATTTGCTCTTCAGGTAACAACGTCCACCAACCGGTATGGAAATTCCACTATCCTCAGCTGTGAAAGGAATCAATTCACCGCCTAGCTCATATTGCAGGCTTATATCCTTAATGTCAAGAGGCAGGTCAAGGCTTCCACTGCCATTAGCATGCCAATAAACCACATAATTCTCACCGTTTCTCTCGAAAACGAATGCGAGAATATCCTTGCTATGTCGAGCTGCACCTTGTATCTGATCATATGGAAGGAGCTCGTATTCCTTATCTTCGTTGATTAAAAGAATATGTTCCTGCTCAAGATTCCTTAGAGCCATCTTCTGGTCTTCAGTCAGCCATTTTTTTGCTCTAACATCCTCCCAGCGCCGCATTACCTCTAAAATATCATCAGTGCGGGGATGGGATTTGAAAGCTTCTACGTTTTCCATCATTGTGATGGGGCAATCCCATGCAGCAGCCCGGCTTGTTCCGTACTCAAACATATCTGGCTGTGTTCTTAGTGCCCAATAAGCCCACCAACCGAAATTGAGCCTTGTGAAGTCCTGTCTCATCCGAGGTGCCTCTTCAGCGGGGAACTCTCTTATTTTTTCCTTGAATATTTCGGGAGCAAAAACATCGAAAGCATTACCGCCACTTAAGAAATGCCAGCTGAAATGAGCCTTGGCAGCACCTTCCGTGTATAATGGAGCGGGTTCAAGCTTTTTGAATACCCGGTATTGAGCGTTAGGTACATGGAATTCAAAAGGTGGATTTGTACCTTCCGAGCCGTCAAAGTAAACATATCTAAATCCTGTGTTGTAAGCATCGGCAATTTTGTCTGCTATTTCATCTTGAATATCGGAGTTTTGGTCTAGATATACACTTGTACCACCGAATTCGCTTATGTCAAGAATGCCACCAATAAGTCCAACCGGATGGTTAACAACATTGGTTTCATGAGCACCACGCTTACAGCCAATGAAACAGTATGGGGGTTCAGTTGTGTAATCCTCATAGGAAATCAGCTCACCACCGAATTTCAATATTCGGCAACGCTCATCCATTACTGTACCTTCAGGGTTTTGCTCCACATATACCACTGTATCATCTTTGCCTAAGGCCTTGGCAAGGGTAAAGTGCCTTGTCAGGTTAAGACGATGGTCGGCAACAGGGGTTACATATCTGCTTTTCAGGCCGATATGGGTATGTAGGAAATGTAGACCAGGGGTTATCCCGGCGGCTTTAATCTTATCAAGCATTTTACGAAGGTCTTCTTTTCCGTTAGGGTATTCTTCTCTGTAATCATAGTTTCCATTGAATATATACCCACCTGTTTCTTCGAACATGGCAGTGTAGTAGATTAACATGCATCTGAATCCGCCCATTTGGGCGTATTTGATATGCTCGTCAACATTGCCTGGATTGATGGTAGCTGTCCAATAAGCTGAGGCATTTATCATATCGTCTCTACGACTTTTAACACCAAGTGGCAGATCATAATCTTCCTCGAGCACCTCTATTCCTTCAAGGAGTTTTTCAGAGGAACTGACTATCAGAGCTGCCTCTACCCCTTTAAGCTTTACATCCTTTAACGCATCTGCATACATTATGCGGTAGCCCTTACGTCGCTCAGAGTCGATACGAGCATACGGTGATGTCGCCAGCACGTTAATTGCTACCTTGTCGTCCCAGCTTACATTCAACCATTCACCAAAGTTATCTCTGTTGCGTACAGGCAATTGCAGCAAACGCAATTCCTTTACTGGAGGAGGAGTCATCCTGAGGGGATAATCAGCTGGATCGTAGATAAAGCTGTCAAGACGAAAACTGATATACATAGGCTCTTCCTTAACCTCAATAACTGCCTCATAAGGGATAATCTCAAACCCTATAATAAGTTTGTTGCCTTCCTGGCGGACTCGGTCAGCTTGATAGACAGTACGTTTGTTGGGGTGGGCCAGCTTAACCTCATTGTTATAAGGTCTTTCCTGGGTGACTGAAAACAGTGCAATTTCTTCATCTGCAACCAGACATTCCTCGCCTGTGGGCTTATGTACCAGGCTTTTGCTTATACAATCTCCGCCTAGAATCAGCCGCATCTGTTCATTCTCAATGATGATGTCTTGTACTTTCTCATTCATACTTTCCATTTTACCTACCATTTTTTCCTTCCTCCTCGTTTTATTATTTTTATGTAGTTGGTTTGCGCACTGGTCAATAATATTATTATAGTGTAGTGTTTATAGGACGGTAGTTATAGCATACATACTGGTCAATAATATTGTTATA
>CAYFSR010000113.1:0-7518 GCA_964345785.1 uncultured Eubacteriales bacterium
TTAAAACCTGCCAGCATAATATTTATATTCACAAATTCCGGTCCAGGTAAAGAAGCTGCTATACTTTCCACCTGCATACCGCCAAAATAAAGCAATAGCATTAGTATATTTGCCAATGGCCCTGCTATTGAAACTAAAATCTCATGGACTGGGTTAAGCTCAAATATGCTTTGTATCCTAACAGCCCCACCAAAGGGTAATAGTTCTATCTCATTTACCTTCAGTTTCAGTAGCCTTGCAGCTAATACATGAGACATTTCATGAATGGTTAGAATTAAAATAGTAGCGGGTAAATCGCCACTGTTTCCCGTTACCAATAATATAGCCACTAATAGCAGCAGATATTTGCTAATGTGGATATCAATATCGGATATCCTGCCAATTCGCATACCCCTTATACACCTTGCCCTTCTGATGTGTGCCCGGCTTTGCCGATATGTTTAAGGGGATCTGCTGGTTTATCATCTATCCAAATTTGAAAATGCATGGTTGGATCACCTTCAACAGGTGATTGTACCGTGCCCAGCTTCTGTCCTTTATTAACTTTTTGACCTAACTTAACATCTACTCCACTGCACCTGCCGTAAAAGGTAAACACCTTATTACCATGCTCCAGCCAAATGGACGGCCCATAGCTTTCATGCTCTTCAATCGCTGCTACAATACCATCTGCAGAAGCATAAACACCAGCATTCTCAGCGGTTTTGATATCTATACCCTGATTGGCATATACCTTACCAGTATTCTGCAGCAATATCTGCTCTTCAAAGGTGTGTACTACCTCTCCTCGAACTGGTGAAGCAAAATCACCAGAGTCTGTGTCAGGATTTTGTTGCTTGTCAGTTCCATCTGAATCCTGTTTATTCTGCTGAAAAACTGATTTAATCTGCTCAGGCAGAACATCTCCGACAAATTTCAGCCTTCCAAGGGCCTCGTCAACATCAAAATCCTCAGTAAGAGCCGTTTTAACATGGTCTACCACTCCTTGAGTAAAGGGAAGGGGAATGCTGTTCAAAAGAAATATAATCAGAGCCAATACCACAGAAACCCCAATCTTGATCATAAGGGAATTGTGCTGCGTAGTCTCTTCTTCCATTATCCTCCTTCTAGTACGAGGTCCAGAAGCAGGAACACGACTCGTTGATGTACGTCCAGTCGAATAACTACTGGAACGCATACGAGTTCTCGGCTCCAACCTTGGGTAATCCTGCAAGCTCCTTGAGCTCTGTAAAGGGCTCCTACCTTCTCGCAGAGTTGATAAACTATAAGCAGTTGATAAACCCTGGCTTTCAAGATCACTTGACTTATCGGAGACATCGGCTTGACTGTTATAGTTATAGCGACTTGGGTATGAATACCGTGCTCGCTCCGAGGGTCTTTCCCTCTCAATGGTCCTACCCTGTATGATAACAGCTTGTTTCTCTTCCATATACAGCTCCTCCTTTTATTTATCTAAGTCAACTAAGCATGTCTCCTAGAACAATATATTTCAAAGAGGTACTGAATATGCCCCACAAAAAAGAATCCTAAACCCAGGATTCTATTGGGAAGAAGAATTTTCAGGTGGATTCACTAGGTAACGCCAGTCCAAATCTCCACGTTCCGTTGCCTTTAACATAGCCTCTGCTGTAGCCATATTGGTAGCCAGAGGAATGTTGTGTACGTCGCATAGCCTAAGTAATGCATTGACATCCGGTTCATGAGGCTGTGCTGTTAATGGATCTCTTAGAAAAATAACCAGATCAATCTTGTTATAGGCTACACGGGCACCGATTTGCTGATCTCCACCCAGCGGTCCAGACAGGTATCGATGTACCTCCAAGCCTGTTGCCTCGCTTATCAATTTTCCTGTGGTCCCGGTAGCACATAGATTATGATCTTCCAAAATATATTGGTAGGCTATGCATAGGTTAATCATATCTTCCTTTTTCTTATCGTGAGCAATTAAAGCAATGTTCAAGTAATAACCTCCTAAAACTTGAGCTTTTGTCGACGCATGCCGACGTTAATAACTAGTGCGAAGGAAGCCATATTGGTCCACATGGAACTTCCCCCATAGCTCATAAATGGTAACGGAATTCCTGTTATAGGCATAATTCCCATGGACATTCCGATATTTTCAAATACATGGAACAAAATCATGGAAGCGACTCCAACGCATATATAAGAGCCAAGTACGTCGCGAGAGCGACGGGCAATCCGCATAGTTCGCATAATGAGCATGTAAAATAATAGGATAACGGAGATGCCTCCCACAAAGCCTAGTGCCTCCGTTGTAACTGAATAAATGAAATCTGTATCCTTTGCAGGCAAAAAGTTTAACTGACTTAGTGAGTTTCCGCTTAGAAGCTCTCCCCTGCCAAATTGCCCGGTAAATTGCCCCGAGCCAATGGATGTAATGGACTGTATTACATGGTAACCGTCTCCCAAGGGATCCATGCCTGGATTAAAGAATACAATAATACGATACTTTTGATACTCACCAAAGTAAGTAAACCAGGCTATTGGGATGGCAGCCAGTACGAGGCCTAAGGCTATAAACAGATACTTGTATTTGATTTCAGCGATAAAGAGCATACCAACTAAAATAACAATCAAAACAGAGGCCGTCCCTAAATCCGGCTGAGTGGCAATAAGGGTAAAAGGAATGGCTACAATTAGTAAGAGCCTTGCCATGGTTTTTAAATTGTTTACACCGGTTTCCTCTAGCTTAGCCATAACACGAGCCAACATCAGGATTACTGCAATCTTGGAAAACTCCGACGGTTGCATGCGAAAAGACCCAAAAGCCAGCCAGCTTTGGGCTCCTCCTCCTATGGTGCCATACAATTTTACTACAATCAACAGCCCAATTATCAACCAATAATAATACGCAGACAAATCACTGATAACATGATAATCAATGCTGATTATAACTGCCATGATTACCAGCCCGGTAATAAAATTGATAGCCTGCGTTTTAACCTGTTGCAGGTTAAAGCTATCTAAACCCTCAAGTACAGCACCATCTACGCCTTCAACCGGAGAACGAGTTGCCAGCATTATGCCCACAAGGCCAAAGCCAGTAAGCAAAATGATACATAACAATATTAAGAAATCGAAATTTTTGACCAACTTCTTGTCAAACATGAGCCTGCTCCATCCCAGAAATTATCCGTTGTTTTTACCTACATTTTTCATCCTTTTTATTGGGATGTTTGCTACTAATGCTGAGGTATAGCTGTCATCGTCCTGCTCAACTCGAGACAGACGTATTTCGAATCCCTCTTCATCAATTTCCATATAGTTGGAAATAACCTTGCTGATATCGCTTTTAACCATCTCAATAAATTTGGGTGAAACATTTGCTCTATCATGCAGCAATACTAATTTTAACCGTTCCTTAGCAATATCCTTACTCTTGTTGTCTTCCTTACTAAAAAATTTAAATAAGTTCAGCAATGTATGTCACCCCTTTAATGTTCTTTTATTCTTTGAAAACAACTTCTGTAATTTTTCGAAGAAAGTTTCTTCTTCTTCCATGTTAATCAAAGGTACTTCTTCCCCCAGTATCCTTCTGGCGATGTTACGATAAGCTTGTCCAGCTATGGAGGATCCTTCTGTTACAGCTGGTTCCCCTCGGTTACTGGACACAATTATACGTTCATCATCAGGTACTACACCTAGAAGATCCACGCCTAGAATGTCTATAGTATCTTCGATGTTCATCATGTCCCCTCGTTTAACCATGTCTGAACGCAGACGGTTTATAACTAAAAGAGGATTTAGGAACTCGTTGGCTGATAAAAGTCCTATTATTCGGTCAGCATCTCGTACAGCAGAAACCTCAGGTACCGTTACCACTACCGCCTTATCTGCTCCGGCAATAGCATTTTTAAATCCCTGCTCAATACCAGCTGGGCTGTCAATGAGGATATAATCGAAATGCTGCTTTAATTCATCACAAAGCTTTTTCATTTGATCAGTCGATACGGCATTCTTGTCTCGTGTCTGAGCAGCAGGCAATAAGAACAAGCCTTCAAAACGCTTATCCCGAATAAGAGCTTGTTTCAGCCTACATACTCCTTCTACTACGTCTACCAGATCATATACAATTCTATTTTCCAAGCCCATTACAACATCAAGGTTGCGCAGGCCGATATCTGCATCAATTAGTACAACAGTTTTACCTTGTAAAGCCAGGGCTGTGCCAATATTGGCAGTAGTTGTGGTCTTGCCTACGCCTCCTTTTCCCGATGTGATTACATATGCTTCTCCCATATTTCTTTCCCCCTAATTACTATCATATTTTAAAAAATTGAATCTGCCGGCTTTCCTTTTCCCGGAAGATATGGCTCAATGAATAATTGATTGTTTTTGATAAAGGCAACTTCCGGATAAGCAGGTGCTCCTATTTCCCCCTCAGGTGCGCGTGTAATATAACCAGCAATTCTAAGCTGGGTTGCTTGCAAGCTGTAGGAGGCTACTATAGCATCATGATTGCCAGTTGCTCCTGCATGGGCAATGCCACGCAATATGCCCAGCACAAGAATATTGCCTCCTGCAATGACTTCTCCACCAGGATTGACATCTCCAATAACTACAACATTACCTTCATAGAAGATACGCTGACCGCTTCGCACGGTTCCACGTACAAAGCGAGTCATACCCTCTTCAATTCCTTCAAATGATCCATAATGATCCTCAGTAGGAATATCCTTCTGTGGAGTCAACTGTTCATCCTTAAACTCTACAGCACCTGGAGTCATATATTGGGAAAACAACTCAAGAAGCTGTGTTTGCTCTTGTGTACTAAATTCTCTGCCTATAAAGGATAGATTTACTGTCGCTCCTTCAAAAAAGGGTTTTCCTTTTTGCAGCTTTTCGCTTATTGCATTTAACACCTCAGCCATATGGGCACCATGGGCTACATAAACCATAAGTCCATTTTTTGTACCCTTAAAAACAACTGCTTGTGCATTCATTAGCTTAATCCCTCGCTGTCTATCAAAATCACATTCTACTTCCTATTCTACAAAATCGCACAAAATCCTCTATTTATTGCCTTACTATACGTTTATGGTACCAATTTATTGGTCTCAGGCAAGGTGTTTTTCTGATCTGCCCTCTTCAGATTATAATATTCTTCAATGATTCGTCTGGCAATAGGCGAAGCATTTCCTGAGGTTACTCCGTTAGGCACAGTTACCACTACTGCTATCTCAGGATTTTCATAAGGAGTAAATGAAGCAAACCATGCTGTGTTTTGTTTGGTGTTTCCCGAGCCGCCTTTCTGTGCAGTGCCAGTTTTACCTCCTAATGTAATCTCGGGATCAATATCAGCGAAAACTCTAACAGCAGAACCCCTGCCACCAGGCCCGCTTTCATTGTACACTACCCGCCGCATTCCTTCCTTTATAGCAGCAACATTTTCTTCCTTTATATCTAGCTGATTATATTTGGGTTCAGTTTTCTGTACAATTTCCCCCTCCGAGGATCGAACCTCTTTTAACACATGAGTTTCCATAACCTTGCTTCCATTGACTAATGCAGCGATATATCGTGATACAGCTAATGGGCTGACACTGGTAGCACTTTCACCGATAAACACCCTGTAATACTCCCCAGAACCCCATCTTCCAATATCAAAAAAATCAATTAATCGTCTGGCTACTGTATAAACTGTTGAATCCTTAGGTTCAAGTTTTTCCTCCTTTAGATACTCCACCAATTTTTTAGTGCTCCTCTCAATATCGATAAGGTCCCAAGCTTGTTTGTCTGTTAATTCTAAATCAAATTCCGTACGCATAGCACTTTTAATATTATAATAAGCATTATTGCGACGAATTTTCTCAACAACATCCGGATTAGACACCCTATTGTGATCTGTCTGACCATCCATCTGCAGCAGTTCCAATCCCGTAGGTCCGTGCAGTCCGTAATCCACTGCATATTTATGAAAATCCCATATGTCCATACGCGCACCAATGGCAGTGAAGTAGTAGTTGCAGGATATCTTCAATGCATCCATAAGATTTACGCTTCCATGACCACGAGAACTCCAGCACCTAGGCGCATGCTCAGCAAATTTAATTCTATCATATATGGTTTCCCTAGTGGTTGTCTTTCCTTCCTCTAGGGCAGCAATACCTACAAGCATTTTAAATGTAGATCCTGGTTCCATACCTCCCTGATATGCAATTGGAAACATTGGGTTTGATGGATCTCTTTGCAAGTTTCCAAACATTTCAGTTGTAATCCCTTGGGCAAATTCGTTTAGGTTATATTCATAATTACTGTCTGCATAGCTTGCCATTGTTAGAATCTCACCAGTATTTACATCGAGTATAACTGCGGCTGCTGTATTCGCTAAAGGTCCCTGATTATCTCCATCATAAGGTGGAAGACCTTCTCTCATCTTATATAGCTCTTCTTCCAAAATCGTTTCAGTAATCCTTTGCAAACGACTGTCCAAGGTTAACACTACATCATTACCATCCATGGGAAGCTGTTGATCCAGCACTTGAATTACTCGTCGGGATGCATCTACCTCTGCTCCCAAATATCCATGCTTGTCCAAGGTATTACCAGTGAGCCATTCTTCTGCATAAGCTTCAATTCCTACCTGACCATACTTGTCACTGAATAAATTATAGCCAGCTTCTTCTGGTGTTTTCCCATGTTTCTTAACATAAGAATCTATATTGTTGTCTGAAATTTTACCTACATAGCCAATAATATGCTGAGCACTTGTACCATAAGGGTAATATCTTCCAAGCTCAACTACTGTTTGAATACCAGGAAGCTCATTGGTATATGTTTCGAGGTGAGAAACAGTCTGATTATCGATATCCTCGGCAATCTTTACAGGTTCGTCTTGACGAAAGCGGTTTAAATAGAGATCCAGGCGAATGGATATGATTTTCCTTGCCGTCTCGTTAGAAATGGCAGGATCAATATCATATCGATTCCTTAGTAATTCCAGCATCTGATCAGCAGGAAGGTCTTCCCTTATACCAGTATTACTTCTCCAGGTATTATATCTTCTTTCCTGGGTCTCAACATTTTCCGTTCCAAAATCATAGTAGAAACCATCTACTGTATATGGAATCATATCGTCATATACTTTAACACCATTCTTAATGGGGATATTGTCTAAAATGGTATCTCCATTCAATTCAATTATTTCAATAGCCTCTTTTAAAATTTCGTTGATTTCTGCTCCCCTAGCAGGCAACCAACGTCTGTCTACCTGAGCTACATAAATTTGACGATTTACTGCTAGGGGAATCCCGTTGCGGTCCAAAATGTTACCCCTAGCCCCTCTCAAAGTGACTTCAATCTTTTTTCGTTCCTGAGCTCTCTGGTAATAATACTCTCCCATATCTACTGTCAAATAGGATAGGCGAAGGCCCAGAGCAGCAAACAGAAGTGTTATAAGCAATCCAAATATAAAATACCGGTTTTTTACCAGTTTAATAAATTTTTTCATCATAATAGGACATTCCCCTCGATATAACCATGTCAACTTATTGTATC
>CAYFSR010000114.1:0-7440 GCA_964345785.1 uncultured Eubacteriales bacterium
GAGTTCCTACACCCCAGAGTACATCAATAACATACAGTGCTATTGCGACAACTAGAGCCTTTACACTAGCATCTGCTTCAAGTGCATCTCCATAAGCTGCCGATAGCTTTTTTCTACCATCATAGTATGAATATCTATCAAGAGAATTCATCTCCCTGTCTCCCACTTTTTGAGTAACAAAAAAAGTATTCGGTGCGATTTGCTCGCCTTTTATTTCAAGCATACCGAACAAGGAGGCATAGAAGCCACCATCACTGTTAGGCGTATATTGTCTTAATCCAAGAATAGTATACATTTTACCTATACCTTCTCGGATGGTTCTAGCTGAATAATATAGTCCTTCTATATCATATGGGCTTGTTCGTTCATCCCCAGCTGCCATTTTTCCCAATTTACCAAAAACCATGGGGGGTAATCCGTAATTATATGTCATGTCGTTGTTTTGATTTGTCATAACTACAAGACCTACCCCTGAAATGGGATCTATCATCAGATATGAAGAATACATCATAGTATTTCCGCCATGTCCCAATGTTTGCACATTAAATTCATGCGACCAAAATCCATGGTTGATATGATCTATGTCCGTATCAGTATAACTTAAGGTAGGAGAGAACATCTCAGTATGTGTCTCACTGTTTTCGAATAAGAGTTTTGATCCTTGACTATTAGGAACAAGTGCTTTGGCAAAGGTTATAAAATCCCCTAGTGTTCCAGCAGCTGCTCCTGCAGGGTACAGGTTTAGAAACATGAGTCCGTCACCAAGTGGTGTTAAATCGCCTGTATAACCTTCATTCCAATTTTACCCTGCTCCCAAAGCTGCATGACACTCACCCATACGAGTAGTTTGGATACAGAACCCCATTCGTAAACTGTTTCATCATCAACAGCTATTTGCTTTTCAATATTCGAATATCCATATCCTTTTTTATATAATGTTTCCTGACCGCGAAAAACAGCTATTGATACGGCAGCAGTTGTATCTTTGTTTGCTTCTAAGTAAGCACCGATTATCTCTTCTATTTCATGGTCAGGAAGACCAGAAGGCAGTGCTTGCTCTCCCGCTAAAGCTGTGGTGGGCAAAAATGAAAAGCAAATCATTACCACAAGTAAGATTAAAATTAATTGGTTCTTCATTAAGGATATCCTCCTGATCCCGCTCTATTACTATACATAGAATAGTTATATATGTATAAGTCTGTTTAATATAAATTCTTTGTACATAATATCATACCCATGTAAAATTTAGATTAACTTTCCATAAAAAAAATCAAATTAAACTATTGACCTTCACGTTACGTCATGGTTTATATTAGTATTAAGTTAATTGTACTAGAGACTAGTTCTTCATTGAAGGGAAAGATATTGCAGAGGAGATGAGCATGTAATAATGGAATATAGCATAAACGGATTAGCGAAGCTGGCAGGAGTCAGTACGCGCGCACTGCGTTATTATGACGAGATTGGACTCTTGTCTCCAAAGCGGATAAGTAGTAACGGTTACCGTGTTTATGGCCAATTTGAAGTAGATTTACTTCAGCAAATTTTGTTCTACCGAGAATTAGGTGTATCGCTAGACGAAATTAAAACCATCATAAGCTCGGATAACTACGACGGTGTAACGGCGTTGCAAGGTCATCTAGTAGCTTTAAAAGCAAAAAAGGAGCAGATAGAGCTGTTAATTAGCAATGTTGAAAAGACTATTGCCGCATCGAAGGGAGAGATAACAATGAGTAATAATGAAAAGTTTGAAGGTTTCAAACAGAAGCTAGTTGATGAAAATGAGAAGAAGTATGGTAAGGAAATACGAGAGAAGTACGGTGACGATGTAGTAGATAAAAGTAATGCTAAGATGATGGGCTTGACTGCAGAACAATATGAGAAAATGCAAGAGCTGTCACAACAGATAAATGATACTCTAAAGGAGGCGTTTGAACAGGGAGACCCATCAAGTAAGGTTGCCCAAAAGGTGTGTGATATGCATAAGGAGTGGTTAGGTTATACTTGGAACTTTTATTCAAAGGAAGCACATATGGGACTTGCCCAGATGTATGTGGATGATCCACGTTTTAAGAAATATTACGATGATATTGCTGTAGGGTGTGCGGAATTTTTAAACGAGGCTATTAAAATATATTGCAGATAGTACTTTTTGGGATCATGAAGTGGAATCAAAGACGCATATGAATTGCTACAGTCATATCCTAATAAAAAACCAAAATATAGAAAAAAGCAAAAAAAGGACGGATGACTTTATGTACTTAAATCATCCGTCCTAAAGTGTGAGCGGGGGTTATCGAAATGTGCGGATATGCACATGTGGGAATCGTTTACTTATTAAAATTTTCTTCTACCTTGTTCCAGTCTACTACATTGAACCAAGAGTCCACATAGTCAGCTCTCTTATTTTGATATTTTAGGTAATATGCATGTTCCCATACATCAATGCCCAGTAAGGGGTTTTTCCCTTCTGTAACTGGGTTGTCTTGGTTAGCTGTAGAGGTAATTTCCAGTTTTCCATCATCTTTTTTAACCAGCCATGCCCAGCCGCTTCCAAATCTACCTAAAGCAGCCTTCTTAAATTCAGCCTTAAAATTCTCAAAGCCTCCGAAATCCTCTTCAATTCTCTGAGCAACTTGACCAACAGGATTCCCGCCACCATTTGGTGACATGGTATTCCAGAAAATCTTGTGATTCAAATGTCCGCCACCGTTGTTTTGTACTGCGGTTTTAATTTCTTCTGGTAACGAATTTAGATCAGCAATCAGATCACGAATTTTTACATCCTGATATTTTGCGTGTCCTTCAAGAGCTTTATTCAAGTTATCTACGTAAGCCTGGTGATGTCTTGTATGGTGAATCTCCATTGTCAATTTGTCTATATGTGGTTCCAATGCATCGTAAGCATAATTTAATTCTGGTAATTTGTGAGCCATTTTTTTCTCTCCTAACTTTTTCTAAGTATTTCTTAGTGATTTTGTTTCTTGTTTTATATATACCCTGGTTTGTAAATGATAAACATTATCAACTAAGAAACTTTTTCCAATGTATTAAGGCTTTCTTAATTTAATTTTAGGTTCATTTTTTGCGTTCTCTTGTTGCTTTATTGTCGTATTTTGGTTCTTTGATTGATACAGAAGGTGTGTGCATGTTATAATTAAGAAACTAACAGCAAGCATATTTTGGAAAGGATGAGTGGTAAAATGGAATATGGTTTACAGCTTTACAGTGTCCGTGACATTACGGAAAAAAATCTTGAAGGTGCACTTTCAAAGGTTGCCGAGATAGGCTATAGCTTTGTTGAATTTGCTGGATTCTTTGGTTATACAGCAGAGGAAGTATCAGCTATGCTAGCAAAATACGGACTAAAAACTTCAGGTACCCACTCCAATTGGAGAGATCTTGTTACAGATTTTGATGGAACAGTTGCCTATCATAAAGCAATTGGAAACAAGAATTTTATTGTGCCTGGTACTGATCTTTGGTCAAGAGAAACTATGGATGAGTTTATTAAATATGCCAATGAGCTTCAACCAAAACTGGAAGCAGAGGGTATCACCTTTGGTTTCCATAATCATCATCAAGAATTCAAGGTTGCTGAAGAAGGATATATTCCTTATGATGAAATTGTTGAAAAAACAAACATAAAACTGGAACTGGATACCTATTGGGCATATGTAGCTGGTGAAGATCCTGTTGAACTTATGGAAAGATATAAGGATCGCTTACATTTCATACATATTAAAGACGGTAATTCCGAAGGACATGGTACGCCTCTTGGCATGGGTACTGCACCTGTGGCAGCAGTGTACAAGAAGGCTGTAGAGCTTGGCGTTCCTATGGTTGTTGAGAGCGAAACATTAAAACCCAGTGGCTTGGAAGAAGCCCAAGTTTGCTTTGATCATTTGAAGGTTCTTGAGAAGGAACTTCTGTAAAGATTTACTTAAAAGATATACCGATGAGATTTGCTGAAAAGCTTTAATGGTGGGTCATAAGGATACTACTCTATGGGAGGGGTGGTATCCTTTAATCTATAGTCCAATAAGAGTATTTCAAAAAATGCCAAATAAAGTGGTAAAAACATTTGACTGTGAACTTACTTCATAGTTTATACTTAGGTCATTACATTGGGAAGGGGCAGCCAAATGACCATAAAAGAGATTGAACGACTTTCTAAAATGGAGCGAGCCAATATTCGGTTCTATGAACGCGAGGGGTTCATCACACCAGAACGTTTGGAAAACGGATACAGGGATTATTCAAATGATGATTTGCAAATACTGCTTAGAATTAAGTTGCTGCGAAGCCTACATGTTTCGTTAGATGAAATCAGGTCATTAATAAGCGGAGAAAAGAATTTGGTAGAAATGCTTTCCAAGCAAATTGTAAAGCTGGAGCGGGAAAAGAAAGACGCTTCTTATGCACAGGATGTTTGTCGTGCTATTCAAAATGATAGGGTTGCATTTGCGGATTTAGATGCTAGGAAGTATCTCGATGAAATTAGCAGAGCAACTAAAGAGTCAGGTAGCTCATATTTTTCTGTTAAAGGCGACGAGCTTCCACAAGTGTTTCATCCTTGGCGCAGATACTTAGCCAGAATGCTTGATATGTCCATATACAATATATTTTGGTCTGCATTTTTAGCTTTTGTATTTCACGTAAATCTAACAGCCAGAGGCAATTTAGGGAACCTGTTTGACACCTTTATGGCAATGGCAATTATGTTGTTTTTGGAACCCATTTGGCTGCATTTGTTCGGAACTACTCCGGGGAAGGCTATCTTTGGACTTAGGATAGAAAATCCTGACGGCGGTCATCTTTCTTATAGCGAGGGGTTCGAACGAACATGGGGCCTTATAGGTGCTGGATTTGGTTATAACATTCCGATTTATAACATATATCGGCTTTGGAAAAGCTATAAGATGTGTAACGAAGGAGAAACGCAGCCATGGGATGCATCAATTTCTTATACAATTAAAGACACAAAAAGTTATCGATCAGTTCTCTTGATTAGTGCTTATGCAATTCTATTTGCAGTTTCGTTCTTGATTATATCTTCCCAACCGTTACCACCTAATAGAGGTGATTTGACCGTAGATCAATTTGTAGAGAACCACAACTTTTATGCCGATTATTATGACTTTGACTTTGGAAACAAATACTTGAATAGCGAAGGTAAATGGGTAGAAAAGGAGTTTGCTGGTACAGTGTATATTGATATTGGCTATAGCGAGAAACCAGAATTCAATTTTATTATTGATAATGGATATATACAAAGCGTTTCTTTTGGTGTAGAAATTAAGAATAATGACGGATGGCTAAGATCATATAATACACATATGTTTTTATCTTCAATGGCTTTTACTGGCGCACAGGGTGAAGTAGGGATATTTTCAAAAATTCCCAAGCGAATAGCAGAGCAAATAGAAAACAATAGCTTTAGTGATTTTAGTTTCAAGGAAGTAGGGATAACATTTACATGTGATGTCGAGCATTCTGGATATGTAGATACGTTGAATGCAAATCCTCAAGTGCTTTTTCCGGAAGATGATGCTAAAGAAACATACTTTAGTTTGGATTTTACAATGAGTAAATGAGATTAGCCTATTAGAAAAATTGGGCATTTAGGATTAACCCATCAATATTAATTCAAAAAAGGCTCCGTTCTGGAATGTATGTACTAGTCAACAGAATTGAGCTTTTGCTTTGCTCATTTTTATTTTAATGTCCTGAACTCTAAAGTTGGCGTTGCACAACTTGGAAGCACGAGAACCGTCCCTCTGCTTCTGCTTCCCTAATGTCATTTTTTAAATGTTGACATTGGATTCTATTTATGGTATTTATATATAGGCATTTTGTTTAGTAATAATAAACTTTGAGTTTAGTTTTAAGAGACTGAGGTGTATTGGATGAATATAGGGGAAAAGATAAAGGAGCTGCGTGTTCGAAATGGCTTAACACAACAAGAGCTTGCTGATCGTTGTGAGTTATCAAAAGGCTTTATTTCTCAAGTAGAGCGAGAGTTGACCTCTCCATCCATTGCCACTCTTATGGATATACTGGAGAGCCTGGGCACCAATATAAAAGACTTTTTCAATGAGCAGGTTGATGAGAAAATCGTGTTCAAAAAGGATGATATCTTCAGCTTGGAAAACAAGGAATTGAGTCATGTAATACATTGGATTATTCCTAACGCTCAGAAAAACAAGATGGAGCCCATAATTATGGAGCTGGGTCCAGGTGAGAGCAGCTCTAAGGTTGAAGACCCCCATGACGGGGAGGAATTTGGATATGTTTTAACCGGTTCTATTATTTTGCACTTGGGCAAGCATCACTATCGGGTGAGAAAAGGGGAAAGCTTTTCCTTCAAACCTAACATGAGCCATTTTATAACCAATGGTTCCAAGGGCAAGTCCACCTTTTTATGGGTGTCCACTCCACCTAGCTTTTAATCAGGTATTATATGAAACGGGGGATCAGCAATGACTGACAGCATCATTTTACATTTAAAAAACGTATCAAAAACGTATGACGATACACCGGCTTTGGTTAATCTAAGCCTGTATATTAGAAAAAATGAATTTGTTACCCTACTTGGACCCAGTGGGTGTGGCAAGACCACAACCCTGCGTATAATCGGCGGGTTTGAAGAAGCTGATAGTGGAGACCTGCTTTTTGAGGGTAAAAACATCAATGATTTGCCTGCATATAAGAGGAAAGTAAATACAGTTTTTCAAAAATATGCCCTGTTTCCGCATATGAATGTGTTTGATAATATAGCCTTTTGACTTAAGATAAAGAAAATGGAAAAGGAAGTCATAAAGGAGAAAGTAGAGCGCATGCTTAAACTGGTAAACCTTGAGGGCTTTGGGAAACGCTCTGTAAACTCCTTAAGTGGTGGTCAGCAACAAAGGGTAGCTATTGCCAGGGCTTTGGTCAACGAGCCTGAAGTGTTGTTATTGGATGAACCTCTGGGTGCATTAGACCTAAAGCTACGTAAGGAGATGCAGGTAGAGCTTAAAAACATGCAGCAAAGCTTGGGCATCACCTTTATATATGTTACTCATGACCAGGAAGAAGCACTGAGTATGTCAGATACCATTGTTGTAATGAACAATGGTGTTATTCAGCAAATAGGTACCCCGGAAGACATCTACAACGAACCAAAGAATGCCTTCGTAGCCGACTTTATTGGAGAAAGTAATATTTTGGGCGGTGTCATGGAGGAAGACTACCTGGTCAGCTTTATGGGCAAAACTTTTCAGTGTGTGGATAAGGGGTTTGAGCCTAAAGAAAATGTTGATGTAGTCATCCGTCCTGAAGATATCAAGGTAGTTCCATGGGAAGAAGGCATGCTTGGTGGCATAGTACAATCCGCTACCTTTAAAGGCGTACATTATGAAATGATGATTGACGCTGGAGACTTTACCTGGATGGTAC
>CAYFSR010000115.1:0-6498 GCA_964345785.1 uncultured Eubacteriales bacterium
ATTGCTATGGGAAAACAGGGTTTTTACGAGGTGCGCGTGTGATAGAAATGAAAGATAAGGAGTTAGGAGATATCCTGGACCTTGGCAGGAATCATAATGTGGCATGGGAAATCAATTTAGGTGCAGTCCTAGGTGACCCCGATTTTGCTAAACGATACTGGAACGTAGGGAAAGAGATCGGGGTAGTTTTTCATTTCGGTACCGATTCTCACAACTTAGCATCCATAGATACTGATAAAGCAGTTGAACAAATTAGACCATTGCTAAACTAATCAATTTTATATATTACTACTTTTAACTTCAAATCTTCATAGGGAGGAATGCTACTTTGACGGCAAGAGAAAATTATTTTAAAGCGGTTCGATTTGAGCGACCGGATTATATTCCCATGACATTTGTTATCACTTCGTCATGTTGGAATAACTATCCTCACGAAGCTTTATTTGATTTGATGGAAGAGCATAAATTTTTGTTCCCCGATTTTAAGCGACTAAAAGATAAATTTGCTTCTAAAATTCATCCTGTAGCCAGGAAGGGGATCCCCTATAAAGATGATTGGGGATGTATTTGGGAAACTACTGAAGACGGCATTACTGGTACTGTTACGGGGCATCCATTAGCTGATTGGAATAGCTTTGAAATCTACCAAGCACCAGATCCAAACAAGGTTATGGGAATTGGGCCGATTGATTGGGCTAAAGTTGAATTAGATTTGAAAGAAGCCAGGGGGTGCGGAAAATTGGTACAAGTAGCACTACGACACGGCCACACATTTCTTCAGCTTTGTGATATTCGTGGATATGAAAACCTTATGTTTGACATGGCAGATGATGAAAGTAGACTGTATCAATTAATTGATATGGTAGAGCAATTTAATCTAGGGCTTGTTAATAATTACATCAAGATAGGTATAGATGTTATGGGATATGCAGAAGACCTGGGTATGCAAAAAGGTCCGATGTTATCACCACAGCATTTTAGAAAATATATAAAACCCAGTTATCAGCGCTTAATGAAACCTGCTAGAGATGCAGGTGTAATCGTGCATATGCATTCGGATGGAGATATACGTAGTCTTGTAGATGATATTATTGAAGGCGGAGTTGATGTGATTAATTTACAAGATTTAGTAAATGGAATAGATTGGATTTCTGAAAAATTTTCAGGTAAAACATGCGTAGAATTAGACATAGATCGCCAATATGTAACTGTTCATGGTATTCCGGATCAAATTGACAAACTTATAGAGGAGGAAGTGCGAAAGATCGGCTGTCCCCAAGGTGGATTAACAATGATATATGGTTTATATCCTGGAGTTCCGCTTAAAAATGTAAAGGCTGTAATGGATTCGATGGAGAGGTATTCGTTGTATTACAGTTAGGTCAGCAACACGGCCTAACAGTGTTATCTACAAAACATTCTTTAAAATTTGCAAATGTTCTTTAGTAATTACATGGATGAATGAAATGCTGAGGTGGATGTATTTACTCTATTTTCTCATTATACAAGACATGATTTAGTAAATTCAGGTATGCCTGTGGAAAAATACAACTTGCTGCACAATCATGATATCCCTCTTGAGATACGATGGTGTATGGGGTTACAAAGGTAGATGGCAGCATATGCATATTGGTTGGTGGGCTGGAGATAAAGATGCCTCACCTAAATTTCGTAAATATTTAAAAGAAAAATACATCAATGACATTATGCTACTTATCTACCATCTTCTGCATTGTCACCACGTAAAAGAAAGGATTTTACAGACTGGTATGTGCATGAGATGGATGATTGGTGTGAGCGTTGGGCAATTTGGACCAGAGAGCATCTTAAGTCCTGTGATATTTATCAGTCACAAGACTGATGATGACAAGAGAACTTATATATTACCCAAGGATTCACTATCGGTTCCTCCTTACGATATACCGTTACGCGCATTGATGGCCAAAGACGGAGACAATTTAATGATGGCAGGTCGATGCTTATCTGCAGATCAACTTGCATTATCATCTGCACGCGTTATGCCTCAGTGTTCTATGATGGGAGAAGCAGTAGGAATAACTGCTGCTTTAGCGGTCAAGCGAAAAAAAGCTATACATGACATACCTGCAAACGATGTCCGAGAACTAATGATTCAAGGTGGAGCAGTGTTTGATAAGAATAAGGTACCACGTATCACGAATATGCCATAAGGTGTGTGCTAAATACTTTTATTCTCCTTCTCAGTGACTGTTTTATAACCGTAACTGGGAAGGATTTTTTTTAGATTTTCTATTGACAACAATATACATAGCATATATAATTAGATTATCTAACAAAGTCATTTCAACAAATTGTCAATCGTATTCCAGAAATAGGAGGGTACTATGAATATTAACAGTGCATCCGTCCTGGATGAAAGCTATCACTACGAAGATTTGGACCTAAAAATAATCGATTTCAAGAAGAATGAAGTACCGCCACACTGGTCTTTGGATTTGACCGTTAGTAATGTTTGTAACTTAGGCTATGTCTTAGATGGCAGAGCAGTCTACTACGTAGACGATAGACCTTACATCTTAAACAAGGGGGATTTCATCTTCATTCCAGATGGAGTTGCCTATTCAGCCTATGCCGATAGGCGAAATCAACTAACTACCTACACAATGACATTTGAGTATATTTTTAGATTAGATAATAGCCTAAATCTGACTATACCTACGGTATTTAATACAGGTAATAACATTGTCATAAATGAATTATACGAGGAAGTAGGCAGGATCTGGGAAGAAAAAGCAAGAGGTTATCGTTTGATGGCAAAGGTTACTGCTCTGAAGGCTTTTCACGAGCTCATCTTCCGTACCTATCATTGCAACATTAATACTCAGCAGAACAATAGTGATAGCCAACATAGTAACCGTATCGATATTATTAAAGAATATATACATAAGCATTATAATGAAGATATCCTATTAGAAGAAATTGCAGATTTGCTAAACCTGAATCCTATATATATAGGATCCTATTTCAAGAAAGTCACTGGTTATTCAATACGACACTATATTAATTGCATTCGGGTTAGTCAAGCAAAGAGCTTGCTTACTGTGGGGCGGTATTCGGTTAGCGAAGTGGCTGAACAATGTAGATACAATGATTCTTATTACTTTAGCAAAGTATTTAAACAGATTGAAGGGATACCACCATCCTTCTATCAAAAGTAAAAGCTTGTCGAAAGTAATGATATTTCGTTACATAATAAGAACAAATAACAATGTCAAATGATTCACACAATTTTTACGAAAGGGGGAGGTATAAAATGATATTTACAGATGAGAGAGTATTAGGACGTAAATTAAAAGTAGTTGAAAACGCTATCTATGAAGATGAACTTGTACTAAATGAATGGCAAACTAAAGAAGGCTTTTATAAATCGCCGGGAGAGTATGAGGATTCAGGTCAATGGGAGCTAATCAATCTAGGTGAACGCTGGACCTGTAGTGATGGCACTACTCGATGGTTTTATAGGATTGTAGAGGTTCCAGAGAAATTTGCTGGTAAAAATGTTGTGTTGGACTTAGAATTCGGTGGTGAAGGTCTTGTAAAAATTAATGGTGCTATTCAATCTGCTTTAACATCCTACCTGGATGAAAATGAAGCAACAAGGACTCGGGTTGTCCTACCCCATGTACCTGCAGCAGGTGAAAAATTTGAGGTTGAAGTAGAAGCAGGCCTTAATTATATGGAGTTTGCACATTATCGTAATCAGGGCTGGACATCGATCGAATATCAATTTCGTAAGGCAACACTAGCCGCTGTTGATTATGAGGTAGAACAATACTATTTTGATATTAAAACAGCTTTTGATGCAATGTTGGCTTTGAAGAGCCCAATTCAAAAGCTGACGACTGCCAATGTCAAGCTACCCTTTGAAATGACCCGTATTTTAGAAAGCTTTACAAAAGATTCTTACATACATAAGAAGCTACAAGATGCTGTTCTTCATTCACTAACCAGAATAGATGCAGATTTCGGTAGAGATGCTGTTGCCAAATCCGTACCATCTGCTTCTGAAATCTTAAATGAAAAGCTATCAGAAATCCAACACTCCCCACATGCGCTAATCAAGTTCGTCGGGCAAGCTCATATTGATACAGCTTGGCTATGGCCAATTAAAGAAACAGTTCGAAAATGTGGAAAAACCATGGCTAATGTTCTTGACCTTATGGACAGATACGAGGATTTTATCTTTTCTTTCAGTCAACCTCAGCTTTTTGAATACACAAAAAAATATTACCCTGAGCTCTATGATAGAATAAAAGAAAAGGTAGAGTCAGGACAGTTTGAGTTGGTGGGTAATACTTGGGTGGAAATGGATACTAATGTCCCATCTGGTGAAAGTCTTGTGCGTCAACTTCTTTATGGAAGAGCATTTTTTCAAAGCGAGTTTGGAAAAAGTTCTAGGGTATTCTGGATGCCGGACGTATTCGGATACAGTTGGGCTCTTCCGCAGATTATAAAGCGTTCTGGAATGGATTATTTTTTTACATCTAAGTTGATTGGTAACGACACCAATCATTTCCCACATTCTCTGTTCATGTGGCAGGGTATTGATGGAACACAGTTATTATCTTATGTACAGCGCTTGAATTACAATGGCAAATACACTCCGGAAACCGTCGAAACCATATATAACCGATTTGATCAGAAGCATCTAACAGATGATTTGTTGATGACATTCGGGTATGGAGATGGTGGGGGAGGTCCCAACTATCAAATGTTGGAGACCAGTCATAGACTAAAATCATTCCCAGGATTACAAAAAACAGAGCTTAACACCTCAGTTTCTTTCTTCGATTCAGTGAATTCAATAGCAGATAAACTCCCTGTCTGGAATAATGAGATGTATTATGAATTTCACAGGGGAACTTACACATCACAAGCCCGTACAAAGAAGCATAATAGGGAAGCGGAGCTTGGTATGCGACAGGCCGAAATGCTTGCTGCTATTGCAAAGGACAGATATGAGACTGATTATCCATATGAAGATATATTGGAAGCATATAGACTGATTTTAACAAACCAGTTCCATGATATAATTCCAGGATCATCTATCCAATCTGTCTATGTAGATTGTGAAAAGGACTACAAGCATATTTTTAGTATAATTAGAAAGATTGAAGCGGATTCCATCAATAATCTATCTAGCATTTCAGAATCGAACTGTGTTACGGTATTCAATTCTCTGTCATGGGATCGGGTTGATTATGTAAGAGTTCCTTTAGCTGACAATCTGAATAAGCTTTCTGTTGTTGATAAAGACGGAAATCATGTACCCTCAGTCTATAAGGATGATCATGTTGAATTTGAAGCATGGGCTCCAGCTCTTGGTAGTGCGGCCTACCAACTTGTTGAAAATGCACCAGCAGAAGTAAAAGCAATTAGTGTAAGTAAAGACAAGATGGAAAATGATTTTTATGAGATTTTACTTGATGAAAACGGGAACTTAACAAGTATATACGATAAAACAAGCAATTGTGAAGTATTGGAGCAAGGAAAGATATCCAACCAGCTACTGATTTTTGAAGATAAGCCCTACTGTGAAACTGCCTGGAATATCGATCTAGAGTATCAGAACAAATATTGGGACCTTGTAGAAGGAACTGTTCAAGTTATAGAGCAGTCGCCTATTAAAGGGGTAGTTCGGGTTACGAAAAAATTTAACTTATCTACAATAATACAGGATATTGTCATATATCGTTCCATTCCAAGGATAGATTTCCGCACAAGGGTTGATTGGAACGAAACAGAAAAGATGCTGAAGGCAGCATTCCATGTCAATGTTTTGTCAAGCAAAGCTGTATATGAAATCCAATTTGGTGCTATTGAGCGTCCAACTCATTGGAATACATCCTATGATAAAGCAAAATTCGAGGTGTGTGGTCACAAATGGGCAGATCTGTCGGAAGGTGGCTACGGTGTTAGTCTATTGAATGACAGCAAGTATGGATATGACATTAAAGATAACTGCATGCGCATAACATTACTTCGAGCTCCTACAGATCCAGATCCTGATGCAGATAAAGGTATGCAAGAGATGTGTTATTCTCTGATGCCTCATGCCGGTGATTATCGTAAGGGTATGACAGTCAATGCAGGCTACGAACTTAATGTTCCAATGACATCAATCATTGGTCGAAGTATGAATGATGACAGTTCCTTTGCGAATATATCCCGCAGTAATGTTATCATTGACACAATAAAATGCGCAGAAGATGGTCGAGGCCTAATTATGCGAGTTTATGAATCTAACGGAACTAGAGGCAATACAAGTATTAACTTATCAGGCCATGCAAAAGAAGTGTTTGAATGTAATCTCATGGAGGAAGATGAGCGCCTGGTGTACACTCATTCAGACTCATTTGAGTTTTTCGTCAAACCATTTGAGATTAAGACATTTAGAGTCATCAGATAGACATAAAATTTTAGACTTTAATTTTTACATATATTCTATAGTTCGTATAT
>CAYFSR010000115.1:6508-7259 GCA_964345785.1 uncultured Eubacteriales bacterium
ACACTATTATACTATATCCAGGAGCAGTTTATTATTTGATTCAAGGAGGACTCTATGCAGACTAAAGAAATGATTCAGATAGATATAAGGGAAATCCGACTTCTGTATATGCTTGAAAAAATTAAGAATCTCCGAATTGGTATAGTGGGGGATGGGTGCTTGGATGTTTATTGGGATGCTGATATGAGGCTTAGCCAGCTGTCCAGAGAAACCCCTCACTATCCATTACCAGTTATAGAGGAACGAATATATCCAGGCGCTGGAGGCAACGTTGCGGCTAATGTCAGCAGTCTCAATGTTGGCGGTGTCAGTATGTTGTCGCTTATAGGTAAAGATTGGCGTGGAGATTGCTTCTTGACATCACTGAAGGAATTGGGGATAAACACCAGATTCATACTGGCTGATAGTGATTGGGTTACACCTGCATATTGCAAACCAATGAAAAGAGGATACTCTAGTGTTTCATATGAAGATCCAAGGATAGATTTTGAGAATCGAGTAGCACTAGCGGAAAAACAAGAAGCAGATATCATAAAGAGCCTTTCAGCACTGGCTAATGAGGTAGATGTCATTATTGTATGCGACCAATTGCAGCACGGGGTAATCAGTGATAAGGTGCGTGAGGAACTTGAACTACTAGCGAGTAAAGGCAAAACAGTCATAGTCGACAGCCGATCTAGAATAGGTTTATTCCGGAATGTAATTATCAAACCCAATGAAATAGAAGCCATGATGGCTTTGGAAGCAAAGC
>CAYFSR010000116.1:0-6945 GCA_964345785.1 uncultured Eubacteriales bacterium
AAAATATTAACGAATAGCTAGTAGTTGGAAGAGAGGAACATTATGGAAAATATAATAGTAGGACTAATGGGTTTTGGTAATATTGGATCAGGTTTTGCAGCCATCCTTGAAGAAAATAAAGAGCAGATAGAAAGCTCTCTAGGCCGTTCTATTGAAATAAAAAGAATTTTGGTAAAGGATCCGGAAAACTTTAGTGATTTAAACATTACCGAGGAGTATTTTACAGGAAATGCCGATCTCATTTTAAATGACCCTGAAATTGATATCGTGGTTGAACTTATAGGTGGAGTTCATCCAGCGTATGAATACATTACTCGTGCTTTAGAGTCAGGGAAGCATGTTGTTACTGCTAATAAGGCTGTAATGGCAATATACGGAAGAGAATTATTTGCTTTGGCAGACAAAAACCGTGTTAGCATCCGCTTTGAAGGAAGTGTCGGAGGCGGAATACCCATTATTGCATCTCTAACTAGAAGTTTAGCAGGTAATCAAATCGAAGAGATCGTGGGAATCATTAATGGAACCACAAACTATATTTTAACCCGTATGGATGAGTCTAATATGAGTTTCCAGGAAGCTCTATCTGAAGCCCAAGCCAAAGGTTTTGCAGAAGCTGATCCAAGCTCTGATATTGAAGGGGAAGACGCAGCATATAAGATATCCATCCTTACCCATGTAGCCTTTGGAGTGTATGTAAAGCCAGAAGACATTCCCTGCACTGGAATTGGACAAATATCTGAGACTGAAATTGAATTCGCCAACGAACTAGGATACAAGATTAAATTACTAGCATCGGTTCGGAAAAACAATGGTAATGGATCCCTGGACATTCATGTGCACCCAACACTGGTGCCCTTTGAGCATCCATTGTCCTCCATAAATCATGAATTTAATGCCCTGTTTATAAAAGGAAATGCAGTTGGTGATTTAATGTTGTACGGCAAAGGTGCCGGTTCATTGCCTACTGGTAGTGCAGTAGTAGGAGATGTAATGGAAATAGTCAGGATAATGAAAAATGATATCTTTGAAGAGAAATTATACACATCAAGGTATCATATTGAACCAACATCCATTAGTTTGGGAATCAGTGCTTATTATCTTAGGCTTAAAGTGAAAGATAAGCCAGGGGTTTTAGGCAAAATTACCACGACCTTTGGAAATAACGGCATTAGTTTACAATCTGTTGTTCAAAAAGGTAGGGGTGGTTCTAGTGTTGATCTAACTCTTATTACTCATGAAGCGAAACGAGACGAGCTTGATATAGCTTTAAATGAGATTAGAAAAATAGACGAAGTAGAGAAGCTTTCCAGTATTTTAATGGTACAAAAAAACCCCTGAAATATTATATAGTCAAGCTATGATAAGGCCATCTGATTTAGATGGTCTTTTTTGTAATTGTAGACTTTGTAATTTCCAGTGATAGTCATGAATAAAATGTTGTTACAGTATACATATATTTGTTTATATAAAACTGAACTGCATATTTTTAACTGAGGGGTGAGCAAATGGATGCGCAAACACAGATAAAACAGCGCACGGGTAACGGTAATCTACTAACATTTCTTAAGACACTTCTACGCAAGCAACCTATGATGCGACGAGTATTGGTATCCCTAATCCCTATTATCCTATTTTCGGTATATCTTTTTGGATGGCGGGTGATTTCTGTTCTGGCAGTGGTTACAGTTGCTGGTGTAGCAACTGAATACTTTTTTGAGAAATCCAGAAAAGGAAAGCCAACAGAATCTATATTAGTAACATGCTTTCTTTACACTTTAATTCTGCCAGTAACAGTTCCCTATTGGATTGCAGTAGCAGGCATTGTATTTGCTGTCATATTTGGCAAGCAGGTCTTTGGAGGCTATGCCAGAAATGTATTTAATCCTGCAGTTCTGGGACGTGTTTTCATTTTTATTACATTCCCGGCATCCATGACCAACCAGTGGGTAGAGCCTTTATCAGGATTCCCTGGAGGTTTTATCAGATGGATGCCGACTCTGACAGATGGTGTAAGTGCAGCAACTCCGCTGACAGCAGCTAATGCTGGTGCATCATTACCCGGTTACCTGCAGCTGTTTATCGGTAATGTTTCAGGCTCCATGGGAGAAACCAGCGTAATTCTTATTATGTTGGCTGCTATTTACTTACTACGAACAAAAACAGCATCCTGGAGAATTATCCTTTCTATGTTAATTGGCATATTAGGATTGGAGACAATTTTGTACTTAGCTGGCGCTTCTCGCTTCCCTGATCCGATTTATGCTCTTTTATCAGGAGGAGTCTTATTTGGTGCCGTGTTCATGGCTACAGATCCTATTTCTTCTCCTTCTAATAATCAGGCTAAATGGATATTTGGGCTACTGGTTGGTATAACTGCAACAGTAATACGGGAGTTTTCACTTTTCCCAGAAGGAACCATGTTTGCTATTTTAATAGTAAATTCCTTTGTACCTCTGCTTGATATCATAGCTAAATCCATGCAAACAAAGGCTAAGAACAGGAGGGTTGCTGCGTGAAGGATAAGGGTTGGTTTAATCTTGTGTTTATGTTTATTTGTACAGCAATTTTTACAAGCATCCTATCAGTCGTATATGTATATTCTCGTCCATTAATTCAGGCTAATGCTCGCTTAAGTGAGATAACTGCTCAAATAAATGCACTTGACATAGCAATTCCTGCTGGAGTCTCGTCTACTGACCTGGAAGCATTGTACGAGCAAAACATAGAAGAGATTGATGTGAATGGGGTAAGTTTGTTCAGCTATGAAACAGATGAAGGCGCAAAGCAATACATTATACCCTTTGAAGGTGGGGCTCTTTGGGGCGATATTAGGGGTGTAATTGCTCTGGAGGAAGACCTTAAAACAGTAGTAGGTCTGGATTTCATATCCCAAAATGAAACGCCTGGTTTGGGAGGGCGGATCGAGGAAGACTGGTTTAAGGAACAGTTCCGTGGCATTCTTTTGAATGAGGATGGAGATCCCATTCGTTACAAAACAACGTCACAGGAAGGTCAAGTGGATGCTATCACAGGAGCAACTGCTACTTCAACTGCTGTGGCTAATATAGTTAATGAGTCTCTTCAAGACATATTATCGAAAATAGGAGGTGGAATTTGATGGCTTCTCAATATGCTGATATTGCAAAAAAGACACTTTGGACAGACAATCCGGTTATCCGGCAAATTTTAGGTATTTGTTCAGCGCTTGCTGTTACAAATCTTGTGTCCAATACTCTTGTCATGGGCATTGGGGTGGCACTGGTTACTGGATTTTCAAGCTTCACGGTATCCGCACTTAGAAATATTATCCCGGTTCGTGTCCGAATGATGGCACAGACGTTAATAATAGCCTTCTATGTTATATTAGTAGACATTGTACTTAGCGCATATTTTCCAGACATGAGTAAGGCATTGGGGCCTTATGTAGGTCTCATTATTACTAATTGTATAATTATGGGGCGATGCGAAGCCTTTGCAGCATCCAATCCACCGGTTATTTCATTCTACGATGGACTTATGTCCGGTATAGGATACACATTGGTACTAACAGCTATAGCTGTAGTTCGTGAGCTTATGGGTTTTGGTACGATACTTGGATTCCAAATACTAGGAGAGTGGTGGACTCCGTGGACTATTATGGTTATGGCACCTAGCGCATTTTTCGTACTGGCTATAATAATATGGGTTGCGAAAACTGTTACAGAAAAGACAGATGTCACTACAAATCAAACAGCAAACAGGGAGGTGCAGGCAAGTGGAAATTAACCCCTTTGTTATCTTCTTTGCCTCGATTTTTACAAGTAATGTATTGTTAACCAACTTCCTCGGTATGTGCTCTTACTTATCTATATCCAAGGATTTAAAATCGGCACTAGGTTTAGGTGAAGCTGTTATCTTCGTAATGGCAATTACCTCTGTACTTAATTACATAGTTTATCGTTATATTCTAGTCCCCTATAACTTGGAATATTTGCGCTTTATAGTTTTTATCATCGTTATAGCTGCCTTTGTTCAACTTGTAGAGATGATATTAGAGCGATTTATGCCAAATCTCTACTATACATTGGGAATTTTTCTTCCCCTGATTACAGTTAACTGTGCCATATTAGGTGTTGCGCTGTTTTTGGTTATTCGAGAATATAACCTTCTACAGTCCCTGGCCTTTGGTGCTGGAGGTGGCATTGGTTGGACTTTGGCAATCTTAGCCTTAGCAGGAATTAGACAAAAGGTAGACGAAACAAAGGTTCCGAAAGGCCTACAGGGTCCGGGTTTTGCAATGATTGTAACAGGAATTATGGCACTGGCTTTTATCGGGTTCTCCGGTGTCATAGCCATTCAGTAAGGGGGGAGCAATATGGCAGTAGAAGTAATACGTACGGTTGCAATCATTTCTGGTATTGGTGTATTTTTAGCAGCACTCTTAACCCTAGCAGAGCGTTATCTACTCAACTATGGTGTTTGCAAGATATTTATCAACCAAGAAAAAGAGCTGGAAGTAAAAGGTGGAAACCATCTACTGGGCAGCCTGACTCAAAATGAAATATTTATCCCCTCAGCATGTGGTGGAAGAGGCAGTTGTGGACTTTGTAAAGTAAAGGTACTATCTGGTGGGGGTCCTTTGCTTCCGACTGAAACACCTTTTCTTACAAAAGAGGAACAAGATGCACATATCCGTCTGTCTTGCCAGGTAAAGGTTCGGGAGGACATATCTATAGAAATTCCGGAAGAGCTTTTCAACATTCGTGAGTATGCAACAAAGGTTGAGAAAATTGATGACCTTACCCATGATATTAAAGGACTTACCCTTCGCTTAAAGAAAGGTGAAGAAATTAAGTTTAAGGCAGGCCAATATGTACAAATCAAAGCACCACAATATGGGAAGAACAAGGACGAAGTATACCGAGCTTACTCTATTGCCAGCTCTCCCTCTCAAGAGGATTGTATAGAGCTGATTATTCGTAGAGTACCTCAGGGAATTTGCACTACTTACGTATTCGACTTTTTAAAAGAGGGAGATACCCTATACTTAAATGGAGCTTATGGTGACTTCTTCCTTCAGGAAGACTCTCAAAGGGAAATGATCTGCATTGCTGGAGGGTCTGGCTTAGCACCTATAAAGTCCATTCTTCATAGAATGGAGGAAAAAGGCATGCAAAGAAAAGCTACCTTTTTCTTTGGCTGTGTTAAAAAGAGGGATTTATATTATGTAGATGAGATGAAGGCATTCGAAAAGACAATACCTAATTTTCGATTTGTTCCTGCTTTATCAGATGCTCAGGCTGAAGATAACTGGACAGGAGAAACAGGATTGATTACTGAGGTCGTACACCGATATATAGAAGATGGCTCTGAGATGGAAGCTTATTTATGTGGCAGCCCGGGAATGATAGATGCATGTATTCGTGTGCTTCGTGAGAAGGGTATGCCAGAGGACAGAATCTTCTTTGATAAGTTCTAGAGGAGGGATTAGATTGAAACAGGACCCAAGATTAGCAATAGTAGAAAAATATATGAAGCCGGGAGAAATAAGCAATAGCGGTTTCCTCGGTAAAGATGAAAGGAAATTAGTGGACATCCTATTAGATGATGGGCAAGATGTTACCTCGATGAACTTAAATCATCAGATTCTGGCTGATCGAATGGAAGAGCTTACCGAAAAGGGAAGAGAAGGTTTTGGCAATCCCATCTTGGTAGATGATTTTATACAAATTACAGTTAATGACTCTCGAGGAACCATGGCCTGTCCCTTTCAACATATGGGTATGTATCCTAAGGAAAATGTTTTAGCTTTCAATAAAAAAACTGGCGAAAAAATTCACTGGACCGCCTTGAATATCCATATGATCCGAGAACATGGTTTTTATGAAGGCAAAGGTTCACCGTTTAGAGTAGAGCCCTTGGATCTTATTCGGGTTTTAGAGATTACTGGATACTAGATACTGAACAGTAACGGAACAAGTCAAGATTAATCTATTTATTTTGATTAATCTTGACTTGTTTATCAAATTTCATTATCATAGCAATTGAAGTGAAAACCGGTACAAGAACAAAGTCAAAAAGTCTCAATATGTTTACTCAAAGATATAATCCTACATATTCTATTCGCATATCGAGTAAAAACTTTGGTTTTGAAAACAACTTCAAATCTGTTCCACTATATGCTGTGTTCTGCATTTAAAAGCAGCTTTTTCAAATCAAAATAGTCTATATAACTTGGAAAGCAGTGAACTTTAAAACAACAAATTTATGGAGGTAGGTTAAATTAACATGAGTAAAAAAAAGACTGGAAAAAAGAAAAAACTATATAATCCAAATAATAGCAGAAGACATTCACTAGAGAATTCAGTAAAGGATATGATGCCTGATGCCAAACTTATATGGAAAGATGATGACAACAAGCTATCGGACGCAATAGTTCATTATGCTGGACCCATGTTAGAGAGATGTCCAGGCTTCAAAGAACAAGAAAAGATGTTGATTTTTGCAATCGTTATCTGGAACATGTGTCTTCTCCCTCAAAAAGAAGCGAACATGTATATAGATAAAATCCATGAAGAGATGGGTAATGGTGACAGTCAGGCAATTAAGGATATGGATGAAGTAATGAACTATCTTATAGATAGGAAGAAAAGACTATATAAAGACGATAAGCGTATTGTAGTTTCATATAACATAACAAAAACAAAAGGCAAGCTACATCTGAATGTTGCATATCCCACATAAGCTATAGATTAATGTTTTTAAGAGCTTTTATGGCAGTATATAACAAAAATCTTTTTCTTGACAATCTAGATAATGCGTGATAATCTGTATATCCCCCCTTGAAAGGGACAGGCATTAGAAGCAACACTAAAAAATTCCAGAAAAATAGTTATTGACATTGCCTCCGGGATTTGCTAAGATATAAAAGTCGCCGAAATGAGCGGCGGGAATTGGTCCTTGAAA
>CAYFSR010000117.1:0-6847 GCA_964345785.1 uncultured Eubacteriales bacterium
TACAACAAATAAGAAAGGAAGTCAACATCCATTTGTTTTTATTTTTTCCCAGTTGCCAACTTCCAGCACCCAAATAAATAGAAGCGGGCCTTATAACTCCAACTCCTAATGTCTATAAACTTAGAATTCGTTAACCTCTACCCCGGGAATATCCGCCGCCTCTTTTGGAATCCCTATTGCGTTTGATGTCTGTCATACGTTCTTCGCTTTCCTTCATAAACTTAGAAAGAGCGTCCTCAAAAGAACCACTCATCTGTCCTCTCTGGTCTTTGCTCCAATCTACATCTGCAGGCCTGGCAGATTTCTTGACTTCCTTCGCTTGACGAACAGAAAGACTGATCTTCCCCTTATCATCAATGGACAGCACTTTAACTCTAACTTTGTCTTTGATTTTCAGGTATTCATGGATATCCTTCACATATGCATCTGCAATTTCTGATATGTGCACCATTCCCGTTTTACCTTCACCTAGCTCTACAAAGGCACCGAAATTAGTAATACCAGTAACACTACCTTCAATAATTTGTCCTACTTCCACCGACATAAAAAACCTGAATCCTCCTCATTTATTCTTTTCTATAAAAATGGTCTCGCCATCCTTAACCCAACCCAGTTTGTCCCGAGCTGCCTGCTCGATATAATCATCTGACTGGGTGTGATCTATTTGACGACTGAGAACTTCATTTTCCAGCTGTACATTGGTGATTGCATCCTGCAGCTCTTCCATTGTGTTCTTTTGGCCTTGTATATCAAAGGATTGCTGTACAATTAAGAAAAGGAAATAGAGCAAAACAACTCCGGTTATGAAAAACCGTGCCCGTAATTTCAAAGTGTATCCCTTTCTTGCCATAGCTTTCCCTACTTTCGTAATTTCTTAGCCCAATTTAGCTGCTATTAACGCACTTCTATACCATATTCGACACGGAAGCGTGAAATCCTTTTAATCTACCGGTTTTTTATTTAGTTTTTTAAGGAAATTCTGAAAGATCTTGCTAATACTTCTCTTTAACTTGCCTACACCTCTTTTAATCCATCCAAAAGGCTTTATCAAAGCCCTACACAGCTTCTTAAAAGGCCAAAGTATAATCTTAACAAACCACTGAATCAGCTTTGCTAGGGTATCATAAACCCAATTTAGCGATTTCATGACAATTCGGCTCAAGCTCAATAAGTATAGAATCCAACCTACAGCAAAGCCAAGAAGGGTATATATTCTTACATTCCCATCGTTTACATAATATAATACCAGGAAAGAAAGTACACCAATAATAGACCAAAACAACAAATCCAAGATACCAGTAACGGCAACACCTGCTCGGATCATCTTTCGTATCATTCTGCAGCAATCATATAGAAAGCCTATGATAAGTCCAGCATAGACGGTGGATAAAAATATATAGGCTTGATTGGAAGTAGAAAGCATTGGCAGATGCCTCCTTACTTGAACAGCTTCTTGAGGAATCCGCCGCTCTTGCCACCCATAGCCTCATGGTCGCTATATTCTACGCCGGTAATTTCTCCTTCTACAATTAACTGCCCTTCTTCCAAACTCAACTTGCTAATATGCAGGTCAAAGCCGTGTAAGGTAATATAACCTAGGTCGGCAACCAATAAGACAGAAGCCTCATCAAAGCTATCTACATCCTGCACACCAGTTATGGTAACCCTTTCCCGATTTTCCATCAGGATGCTGTGACTACGGCTTCTAACTAACTTCTTATCATCCAAGTCCCGCATCATGTCATCTCCTCCTTCTAATGACTACAGTACCTTGTTTGATAATATGCAAGGGTTACCACTGATATGCATAGACATCTAACATAAAAACCTACTTAATGTAGAATTCAAAGCTGATGTTTCTCTCATTTAACTTATATTTTTCAATTAATTCTGGTCCACAACTATTGGAGCCAATACCCGAAACCTTATAGTCTATTCTTATATTGGTTTTATCATTACTTCTAAGCTCATCTGTATGCATTGCCTTTGTTAATGCATCAGATGTATATGATGACACGTTAAACTCAAACTCACTGTCAGTGTAAAAGCTTATGCCCCTATCCATCTTCAACATCTTAGTTCTTGTGTGATTTCCATGTTCTTGAGGCATTACATAATTCACATACTGACTGTCCGCATCACTCTGGTACATACCCATTTTCGCATGCTGAATCATATCGCAGTAATTTTCATACTCGCCCATTCCAAAGTACTCAAAGGAATCATTCTTCTCTGGGGATACAAATTCAAATCCCAGCCTTGGAAGATATGTTTGAAGCTCATCTTTTAGTTTAGCTTGCAGGCTAACTTTTACTTCACCACCTTTATGGAACTCATAAACAGCTTCATAGCGTAAGAATGGCATTCTTGAAATTCCAGATAGGGAACCAGAAACCACAATGGAATGGCCTTCGATATTGCATGAGTACACCTTGGAAAACATCTTGTTAAAATTCTCGCCGCTTTGGTTATCTTCAAAGTATCCCCATTGGTATTTAACTCTTCTGTCATTATCAGTAGGAGCTCTCCAAACGCTTAGCTTCACAATTTCAGCAAGCTGCTCTTTTCCATCCTTGATAATGCTTTCGAAGTTACCATAATGCTTATTGAAGATATAAGAGAAGTTCTCACCCTTTATATAAATTCTTTCCTTATCTTCTTTAAATTCTGTGAATTTATCACTCAATTCAACTTTTTCCACCCGACTCTCCAGCACATGTTGCTTCATAGCAACTTCGTACCCTTCATTATCCAGTAAACTGATATTCAGATAAGCGCCATAATCACAGTTTTGTGGTGCGTCAAAAGGTAATTCAATCTCTCCATGACCATGAGGTGCTATGTCGAGAACATATTCCTTACTGTCAAGGATTTTTCCGTCCACAGATAATTCAAGCAGCAACTTGTATTCGTTCAAGTTAGTGAAGTCATAAAGATTCTTAACAGTGATTTTACTTCCTACCAACTCTGTATCCATATATTGGTAACAATGTTTTATAGCTAATGAGCCTGCCTTGAAGCTTCGATCAGAGAACACCATTCCGTCACAGCAGAAGTTCCCGTCATGGGTTTCCTCACCAAAGTCTCCGCCATATTTCTGCACACCATCCACAAGGACAGTATGGTCAGCCCATTCCCATATGCATCCGCCAATTAACTTTGGATATTTATAAATCAGTTCCATATAATCATTGACATCACCAGGTCCGTTACCCATTGCATGAGAGTATTCGCATAAGAACATTGGTTGCTTTTTGGTATCATCCAATGCATATTTCTCTACTTCATCAATACTCAAATACATTCTTGAGTACACATCCGGTAAGTCGGAGGAATATATTCTTGAAGCATCTTCACAATGAATTAATCTAGAGCTATCTCGATTCCTTGTCCACTCAATCATTGCGATATGATTTGGACCATGTCCGCTTTCGTTTCCTGTTGACCACATAATAACGCAAGGATGATTCTTGTCTCGCTCAACCATTCTTACCATACGCTCTACATGGGCTTCTTTCCACTCTTCCTTATTACATAGCCAATCGCTATTATCACAATCATAACCACGATGCCAACTCCCATGTCTGGTTACATAACCATGAGATTCAATATCTGTTTCGTCTATAACGTAAAAGCCTAACTCATCGCACAGTCTCAAAAGTTCAGGTGTAGGGGGATAATGTGCGGTTCTAATAGTATTGATATTTAACTCCTTCATTTTAAGTAATTCTTCTCTTAGAAAGTCATCGGTCTCATAATATCCGGTAATGGGATGGGTATCATGGTGATTAACACCTTTTAAGATCACTGAAACACCATTGATCAGCAATTCTCCCTTATCTGATATTGCGATTTCTCTCATACCAACTTTAATTGGTATGTACTCTGTTTCACCTTTTACCACAACAGTATACAAATGAGGTTTTTCAGCATTCCACAATATTGGATAGTCCAGGTTGTCAATTTTCTCAGTGCCATCATAGATCTCATAATTATCACAGTTTACAGCTATGTTTTTTGTATCTGCCTTAATTTCAATGTCTCTAATATGATTTTCTTCCCTTGATAGCAGATAAACGTCTCTGAATATTCCTGAGAGTCTGAAGAAGTCCTGATCTTCTAAATAGCTTCCACTGCACCACTTTAATACCTTGGCAACTAATCTGTTTTCCCCAGGCCTTACAAAGCGTGTAATATCAAACTCTGCTTGAAGATGAGAGCCTTGGGTGTAACCCACATATTCATCGTTAATGTACAGATACAAGCAGGAGCTTACACCTTCAAAAACTATGTAAGTTTCTCTTGAGCCCCAACTCTCATCGATGCAAAAATCATAAGAATACACGCCGCAAGGATTGTCATCTGGGACATAAGGAGGGTCTACAGGATAAGGATAGTTTACGTTGGTATAATATGGTTTGTCGTAGCCATGCAATTGCCAGTTTGAGGGTACATCAATGGTATCCCATGAAGTAATAGTCTCCGGTACATCAATATCACGTTCAAAATATTTGAATTTCCATTTACCATTCAGTAATTTATAAAATGCTGATGTATCTTTTTTACCAGTTAAGGCTTTTTTCAAAGAATCATAGGGTATGTAATATGATCTTTGAGCTTCTCTGTTTTCAGATATGTTTTTTAAATTTTCGTAGTGTCGCATAATATTCGCTCCTTAGTATAATTTTACATGATCCAGTCACCATATATCGCTTTGAATACATTTAACTATTCCTATAGCTTCATTGTATGATTAAATCATCAACATAAGCTGTTGCAAGCATTCTATAGTATCTGCAATTCTTCAATCCCCGTTAATTTTGCGATAATCTTATTCTACCACGATTATATAAAATAATGACAGCCAAAGCAATTATCTTTAGCTGTCATTATCAAATTTGTCCTCATTGTAGTTACTGGTTCACATCTAACCAAACAAAACACTTTATTGTGCACTCTTTGTCTCCATTTTGTGTTTGTTCAAAGAGTATGTGATTTTTTTTAGTGCATTTTGTCTGTCCGTATTACGAGGGTATGAGGTTTTGTGGTGTGCAAAATTTCAAATAATGTGTGCTTTCCTTAAGCTTTTTAGTGTTTTGTGAGCAGAAAATTAACTAGTGCATGGTTTTCTTGAGCTTTTTAGGGATATATGTTCAAATTTTCAAGTAATGTGCACTTTTTAATAAAATATCCACACATTACTTGAATATTTGAACAGAAAAGGCTGATTTACGCGCGAAATCCACACATTAGTTGCAAAAGTGAGCAGGATTAGCTAAAAAGTAGATGAAAACTAATCAAATTCCACACCCCACTACTCTAAGAAACGCCTTCGCTGACACTCTTATAACTTAGTTATCATAGTTAAACCATGCAGTAGCTTTGCAGTCTTTGTTCACTGATACTCTTACCCAATGGGCATTAAATCCATCTGGAAACTCATGTTCAAGAGACTCACCTGGCTTTACTACAAGATTTCCATATGTATGCCAGGTATCATCAGCCATGAAATCTACCTCAATGGTAAACTCAACTTCATTTTCACTATTATGAGAGAGCTGAACCGTTTTATTGTTGTAGCCGATCATCAAATAAGGGTCAGAAGGCTCGTTTTCTTTCAATTCAGTGTTTAAGCATGGTCCACCTTCACCATAGGGAGCACCGAATTTCCACAGATCATCGATATTGCCAAACCATAAGCCTGCCTTGCCATCATCTGAGCCGACATAGTGCTCATCGTCCACTGCATCACTTAAGTTTCCTGACATAACAAGCATACCTCTCCATGATGCAAAATCATAAATCCTCCGATTGTGAGTGCAAATAGGTTTGACCTTTATGATTCCTCCATCTGGTTCACGTGGTAGTTCATAGAAGCTTCCATGAACGTTCATAAGGTTCCGCTCAGTAACAAGCTCACGGATGCAACGATAGTCGTTTGCCGTTGAAGTATCAACTGAGGAATCAAAGCTCTTTGGTAGGCGATATCTCTTTCCATTTTCATCTAAGATAATCACAGATGAATCATCAATTTCACAATCAATGGAGATCTTATTTCTACTACGAACTTCCTCTTCCTTATCAGCAGCATTCTCCAATTTCTTGATTATCATATCTTCGCCAATTTCATAATATCCAGTTCCCACAATATCTCCAGACTCATCCACATAATCAGCTGCAAAGGCCAATTCCAATGCTTCTTCCTCTTTAGGAAGGAGAATGCCTCTAGAATAAGCTTTCTTCTCATTAGCAGATGCCACACTTCTAAATAATGAGTTGTCACCTTCAGGCATTTCATTTGAATACTGGAAATAAGCAGTTACCGATGTCGCATCTTTATTAGGAACCAAACGGAACCAAGAAGCGCTCAGTGATTCCGGTATTATATAATAGCTATATCCATGGGGCTCAACACTAATATCTGCATAAGATCCTAAGGGTTCCCAATCATTAGTACCCTTCACATCTATCTCAAGCTTATATGATACAGGTTCATCACTTTCATGGCTGATATGAACAACTCGTTTACTGAATCCGCAGCCCATAAATGGTTCGGAAGGCTCCAGTGCAGTTACATTTTCATTGTACCAAACTCCACCCCAAGCTAAAGGTTTGCCCATATTATATAGGTCTTCAAACTTAGTAAATAAGAGGTTAGACTGTGAACGGCCAAGTAATGGATTTTGCATGACTGAAGCATCATCTGCAACCAGAACCAATTTGTCGTTCCAATTAGTGAAGTCAACAATCATTTTCTGGTGTCTGGCAATAGGAGCAATTCCTGCAGAATTATCCCTACTAAATGTACGAGGAAATTCAAACAGCATGCCATGCATAGACATAAGCA
>CAYFSR010000118.1:0-6839 GCA_964345785.1 uncultured Eubacteriales bacterium
ATCAAGCAAGTCTTTATTACTAATACACATCTCGATACCTCCCTGACTGAACCCATTGCCTTTCAATAATTATATCACAATTGGATTGATCGGGCTATATGATTCATATGGAAGGAGCCTTTGCAGGAACGACCAACATTCTTAGCGAATATCAGCAGAAAATCCGTTAAACACCGACCCATGTCTGAACGTAGTGAGTTCGGAAGGTGTAGGATTTTCTGCTGATATGAGCTTTAGTTTGATCCGTGATTGCAACAGCGACTGGAATTTATTTATTATTTTACAAGCTCAGTGAACAGTAATTTTTTTCTTAGCCGTTATTCTATAATTCTTCTCTTAGCTTACTATCCTCGAATTTTTTCTTACATTACCATGGATCACTGGTTACTTCATCAGAAGGAGTGAGCCATTCTGTATGGAAGGTACCTGGTTTGTCTGTTCTGTTGTAGGTATGAGCACCAAAGTAGTCTCTCTGGGCCTGAATCATATTAGCTGACAAATACTCTGTTCTATAGCTGTCAAAGTAAGCTAATGCTGAGCTGAAAGCTGGTACAGGAAGACCGGCATTGATAGCTGAGCTGACAACCAGACGCCAGTTGGTCTGTGCCTTTTCTACTATGTCTTTGAAGTATGGAGCCATCAGCAGATTTGCAAGTTCAGGTTCCTTATCAAATGCTTCCTTAATGGTATCGAGAAATTGTGCTCTGATGATACATCCGCCACGCCACATAAGTGCTATGTCACCGAAGTTTAGATTCCAACCATGCTCTTCAGAAGCCTGACGCATCATAGCAAAGCCTTGTGCATATGAGCAGATTTTGGAAGCAAATAAAGCCTGTCGCAGTGCTTCGAGGAAGTCCTCTTTATTGCCTTCAAATTTTGCTTCTGGGCCCGAAATTACCTTAGATGCTGCAACTCTTTCATCTTTTATAGCAGAAATATAACGAGCAAATACAGCTTCTGTAATGGTAGGTGTTGCGATACCTAAATCAAGGGCAGCCTGACTGGTCCATTTTCCAGTACCCTTCTGGCCTGCTGTATCCATAATTAATTCAACAAGAGGTTTTCCTGTATCTTTGTCTACCTTGGATAAAATATCTCTGGTGATTTCAATTAGATAACTGTCTAATTCGCCCTTATTCCATTCGGTAAAGATATCACTCATTTCCTTAGCCGAAAGTCCGAGGGCATGCTTCATAATGTAATAGGCTTCACTGATTAGCTGCATATCACCATATTCGATTCCGTTATGAACCATTTTTACAAAGTGGCCGGAGCCATCACTGCCGAGCCATTCACAGCAGGGAGATCCGTCTTCTACTTTAGCAGAAATACTTTGGAATATTGGTTTAACGAAGGGCCATGCCTTTTCAGATCCACCAGGCATGATGCTGGGGCCTTTTAGCGCGCCTTCTTCACCGCCGGAAACACCGGTGCCGATAAAGAGCAGGCCTTTTTCCTCGATTTCCTTGGTTCGGCGAATGCTGTCAGGGAAATGAGAGTTACCACCATCAATGATGATATCGCCTTCTTCCAGATAAGGAAGGAGCTGGTTAATGAAATCATCTACTGGTTTTCCAGCTTTGACCATCAACATAACCTTACGGGGTTTTGCTAAAGATTCTACTAATTCTTTAACGGAATAAGCACCGATGATGTTCAGGCCTTTTGCTCTGCCTTCAACGAAATCGGTTACTTTTTGTACGGTACGATTATAAACCGCTACGGTAAAGCCTCTGCTTTCCATGTTAAGTACCAGGTTTTCACCCATAACCGCCAGGCCAATCAGGCCAATGTCTGCTTTTTTACTCATTTAGGGTTATCCTCCTTTAGTTTTTGGTTACGGGATATCTCTTAATCCGTAACTCGTATCATAATATCCCCACTTGCCTCCTCACCGGGCTGCAAGTAGATTACTCCAGTATCGTCTATGCCTTTTTCCGCCATGTTAAATGCATTATTGCAGTTGGTAACTGGCTCTATGGCAAAGAACGGTTCGCCTACAGGCGTATAGAAAATAATGTTTTCGTATATGGGATCTGCATCCATAATCATCGTTACGCCACTGTTTAGCCATTTCACTATAGAGCTGCCTTGGCTGGCGCGGAAGCAGTTATCCACAAATACACTTTCATCAAAGGCTCTTTCTGTGGAGAAGTCCAGCTCCTCTGGGATGGAAATCCATTTCCCTGTTGGAATAGGTGTATCTCCAGGATACAAGCCTTTCAAGGGCAATTTGACCATAAGCTTGTCGTCTTGTTCCGTTAGCTTCTTTGAGAAATATGGATGGGAGCCAAAGCCGGCAGGCATGGTTTCATCACTCTCATTCTTTAAACTGATGCCCATGGTAAACTGATTTTCTTTAACGGTAAAGGTTAACTTTCCAGAAAAATGCCATGGCCAGTTAACATCATCTAAGTCTTTACTACTCAAGCTTAGCTGCATTTCCTCATCGTTGATATAAACAAGCTTCCAGGGCAGGTCTCTGGCCACCCCATGAATAGTGTGGCCATCTGCATTGTTAACCTGCAGGTTATAAACCTTGCCATTGTAATTTAGTACTCCATTTTCAATTCGGTTGGAGTAAGGAAGCAAGTGGAATGACGAAAACAAGCCAGACTTTTTTTGGTCTATGGCCTCCTGAGGAGTAGGACGCATGATGTCCACCCATTGGCCGTTTAGTTTATAGCACAGGGAATGAATGGATGCTCCGATATCCGGGCAGATAGTTGCCTTTAGTTTATCGTTACTTATTGTAAGCAGTTCCAAACCCTCACTCCCCTTTACTCAAAGTGTTCCCTAAGCGCCCAGAGGCCTAGTGCAGGATTGCTGATATAAAATATTTTTTCACCATCATCCAGCGTATTGAAGCCGTCTTTAAGAACCTTGGGATCATATTTTTTAATTGCTTCTTCATAGGGCATATAATTGAAATGAACGCCCTCTATTTCCTCTTGAGTCACTTTCTCAACAGCATAGGTAATACGGAAACGTCCGTCTGATGAACCGTGAATCAAGTGAGCTGCTACGGAAAGATTGTTTTTCAGGTCTTCATTTTCCTTGTACATTTCTAAGGTTTTCATACGCCCCATATATCCAAATTTTCGGATAAATTTATCGTTGTCTGCATCTTCGCCGAACATTCTTACGCCAGGAGCAAGCACGATTAGATCACCATCATCGGCAATTGCCATTCTGGTGCGATATACAGACTTGTTACCCAGCCATGTGCTCTTGAATTCAGCTGGATCCAGATAAACAACTACCTTCTTGAAAGGCTCGTCAACAAAGATAAGGTTTTTCTCTTGACTTAATGCAACAGCTTCTTCGAATACCTTACGCTCATTTCCGATGAAAAGACCGTTTACACAGGTTTTGCCTTCTACCTGAGTGGTCACAGTCAATACGTACATCAGCGGAATATCCTTTAAGAAGTGTTTCTCAGCATAGTCGAAAACCTTACGGACAGGAGTATTATCCCGGCCCATCATTCGTTCCATGCCATATACCGCTCCTAGCATGTGACTCTTGTTGATCATGTCAACTCCGCCGCAACCAACTACAACGTTCTTTGTATAGTTAGCCATACCTACAACTTCATGAGGTACAACTTGACCTACGGAAATAACTAAATCATAGGACTTGTCTAGAATGCGACGGTTAACCTGTACTTCTATCGAATAGTCAATTAGCCCGTCTGATACTTCGCTAACATAGGAACCAGGTACTTGACCTATGGTCTCGATATCATTACGCCAATCATGATCGAAGTATCGATCTCTAGGAATGTCGGCACCAAACATTGCGACTAACTCTTCATCGCTCATGGGTAAATGAGTGCCTAGTGCAGGCATGATATCGACCTGACTATTATATTCATCTACCAGCAAGTGATAATACATGTTGGTTAGTTCGCCTGCATATGCATGATTCCTGGTAAAGTCAGGGGGAAGCAGCAGGACTTTATTTAACGGTTTACCATATTTGGAAAGTGATTCCGCCAGAGACGCCCTTAAAACATCATCTTTTAAACCGGCATCGTCTTTAAGAATGATTTCTACCATGGTATACACCACCTTTATTAGTATTGGGTATTGCTTATGGGTTTTGATACTAGATACTGGATTATACTCCAGAATAAGCCGAGAATCCACCATCAATAGGAATAACTACGCCATTAACAAATGCTGATGCATCAGAAGCTAGGAAAACAATTGTGCCTAGAAGATCTTCCGGATCGCCATATCGGTCCATTGGAGTATGTCCTAATATCTGTTTTGCACGGGGAGTATGATCGCCTGTTTTTTCATCAACTAATAGGAAACGATTTTGGTTGGTTAGGAAGAACCCAGGTGCAATTGCATTTACACGAATGTCGGGTGAATAGTTTTGATTAAAATGAACAGCCATCCACTGAGTGAAGTTGTTGATTCCAGCTTTTGCAGCGGAATATGCAACTATGTTGGTGAGTGGTCGGTAAGCATTCATAGATGAAATATTAATAATAGAGCCTTTGCCCTGCTTAGTCATAACTTCACCGAATACCTGTGTAGCCATAATGGTTCCTAAAATGTTTAGATTAAATACGAACTGAAGTGCATCTGCAGGAATGTCAAAGAAACTTAAGTCTTTGGAAGTAGTTGCTTTCTTATTGTTACCGCCAGCACCGTTAATTAGAATGTCGATGCTGCCGAATGCCTCTAAAACAGCATCTCTTGCGCTTGTTAAGCTTTCCTTTTCCAGTACGTTGCATACAACACCTATAGCTGTGCCGCCTTCGCTGTTGATTTCATCTGCAATTTGCTTGCTCAGGTCATCTTCAAGACCCATTACTGCCACTTTTGCACCTCTGCGACCCAGCTCTCTAGCCATTTCACTGCAGAGAATTCCTGTAGCACCTGTAACTACTGCTACTTTACCACTTAGATCAAAAAACTTGTCCATGAAAGAACCTCCTCATTTATTTTTACTTGTGTTAACTACTGATTGACAACATTTTAGCTGTCTAAATTAATAACAATTCTTGTTTTGTAAGGCGCTTCATCCTTGCATTACATTTCTCCAAAGCTTGAAAATAATATTATGTAAGCGCTTACATTCATTATACCATAGAAAAATATGATGTCAAAGATATTAACAAGAATTTTATAAAGTCATGAGCATCTACAGTCTACCTGACTAATTGCCAGAATAGAATATACTGGAGGTGTATAGTGCATGAAAACTTCGCCTTTGCGAAAAACAAAATTCAAAGACAAAATAAAACCTCAGCTTTTCATTCTGGTCATGACTGTTGTTATTATTTCCCTATGTATCAGCAGTTATGTCATCTTTAATCAATATATAAGTAAACAGAATAGGACATCAACAACCATTAAAACAGGGAAAAGCCCAAGTTATTTTGGTTATATTCAGCCTCAGGTAATGGATGGTTTTTCTGAGGAGCCTCTGGAAGGCGTTACTGTAGTCATCCCAGAGACAGGGCAAAGCTTTATCACCTCTAGCGATGGACTCACTGCCGTTATCAAGGTTCCCATTCGGGAAGATGCTCACTATGCAAAAATCGCGCCTAAACCTTGGAGTGAAGTCACCTTAATTATTTACAAAGAGGGCTATATCGAATATGTGCTTTTCCATGCCCGCATTTGGGAAAATCAGACCCGTAAAGGGCCCACAATTCTATTGTTTCCCAAGGTTGACGGAGAAGAAAATGAACCCTTCAGTGTTGTTGAAGGGCCTCACCGTATGTGGGTAAAGGATTTGGTTGAGAAATTTCGTCCGGATGAGTAAAAATAATACAGGTCTTAGGACATGAGATGTTACTGTTCACAGCTAGCTAGATAAAATAAACAATATATTCCAGTCGCTGTTGCACTCACGAATCAATCTAGAGCTCATCTCAACTGAAAATACTACACCTTCCAAACTCACCGCGTTCAGACAGTGAAAGGTGTTTAACGGATTTTCTGCTGATATTCGCTAAGAATGTTGGTCGTTCTTGCAAAGGCTCCTTCCATACGATTTATTATTACGGTGTGAACTGTAACCGTGTACTTACTTACTTACTTACTTACTTATTTGCTCTGATTATTATTGTTGAATTGTCGGAATTATGTTACAATAAGATACAAGGTGTCGCCTGAAGTAACCTATTTTAAATGAGGTGAGTAGTATGGAATTTGTAAGAGTAGTAAAAAATAGTGACGACCTAGCAAATATTATTGATATACCAAAAGGATTAAGAAACAGAAAGGTAGAAGTTATTATACTTCCTTACCTAGATAGGACAGAAATAGATAAAACTAAACAGAAGAGCTTAAGAGGTGTCTTATCAAAATATAAAAATGAAACTTTACGAGATAAAGAAAGTGAAGCTTGGCCTAGTGCAATGGTAGATAAACATGAACATAATTGATGCAAATATAATACTAAGATATTTACTTAACGACGATGTTAAGATGTCAGATGAAGCCACAACAATCATCGAACAAAATGAGGTGTTATTACCTAATGAAGTAATTGCAGAAATTGTTTATGTCCTTGAAAAGGTCTATAATATAAAAAATGATGAAATATCCTATACTCTTCTAGAGTTGTTCAGGCTTAAAAACATAGTTGTAGATGATACAGAAGTAATGAAAGAAGCACTTCTTTTATATGGTAAAAGTCGATTTGACTTTGTAGATACACTTTTATATGCCTATAACAAGGTTAAAGGATGTAAAGTTTATACTTTTGATAAAAAGCTTAATAATTTACTTGAAGGATAGCATTTTTCTATACGACAAGTTTCCTAACATATAGAGACTATTAGGCTGTTGCAAAATGCAACAGCCTTT
>CAYFSR010000119.1:0-5193 GCA_964345785.1 uncultured Eubacteriales bacterium
ATATGCAATATCCAGATGGACAGGTGGTAGCTGGAGAACCTTTTGAAGTTGATTTCTCATATAAGGAACTTAAGAATGCAGTTAACACAGATAGTACTGAGAAAACTGAAAGCATCATTCTAGAAGTATCAACAGATTAATTTTGATATTTTATATCTGATTCAGTTTTTCACTCTGTAATATAAATATCTATCAAAATAGACATCTCAATACTAATACTGGAGCACTGGAAAGCAAATAAACCTACCTCATTACTCAGCCATTCACGATTCTAATTTTTATTTTCATAATTCACCTGACAAAAAATGTTTATTTACAAATAGTTATATCAATGATATCATATAATTACATTAACGTTAATGTAAAAGAGTAAGAAAACTGAAAAGGGGATCTGATTTACGTTACAGGACTGCTATGAAAAAAAATAAAACCACCTTAAAAGATATTTCATTGGCTACGGGCTACAGCATCAATACCATCTCCCGTGCGCTTCGGGACAAAGATGATATCTCTCTATCTTCCAGAGAACATATCAAATTTATCGCACAGGAGCTGGGCTATATCCATAATATGAGTGCAAGGTCACTGCGTTTAGGCTATACCAACACGATTGCGGTTATTTTAAGCGATATTTCCAACCCTCATTTTGCGATTTTAATGAAGGAGATCGAAGAGAGGGCGAGGGAAAAGGGATACTTTACTTACCTGATTCATACCAATGAAGACGTTAGAATGGAGTATGAAGCTATTAATCATGCAAGAAAAATAAACGTTGACGGAATCATCTTATGTCCTACTCAGAAAAACTACGATAATGTAGAATACCTCAAGAGTTGTAGAATCCCATTTGTTCTCATTGGCAGACGGTTTCCAGACATCCAGACCAACTATGTGATATGCAACGACCATTTAGGGGGCTATCAAGCGGCCTCCTATTTGCTAGATCAAGGACATAGGGATGTACTAGTACTAACCACTCAACAATATATTTCCAGTGCGAATGAACGCCTTAGTGGATTTCAAGACGCTTTTAAGGGGCGAGGGATTACTTTTGATAAAGAGTTGGTCCAGGAGGTATCGGTAACGACACAGGATTGTGCGAATGTGTTAGAAAATGCACTCCTAAAAAAACATTTTACAGCCATCTTTGCATTTAGCGATTTAATAGCATGGGCTGCTTGGGTGTATCTAAGAGACAGGGGATATGGTGTACCTGTGGATATCTCCTTAGTGGGATTTGACTACATTCAGTCCCGGATTAAAATCCCCATTCAGCTTTGCACAATCGGATCTCAAAAATCCAATATGTCGATTCATGCAGTGGAAATTCTAATCAATAAGATAGAAAGTGAAGAGGATGAATTTGAGACTTGTATCCTTGAGACACACTTAGTCAAGGGCGAAACGGTAAAAAACCTAAATCTATGACGAATATAAAAATGAAACAGGGGGTTATTATTATGAAATCCAAACACGTCATTCCCTATAAATTAAAGGCTCCAATGGGTGGGGTGGAGCTGACAGGTGGAAGATTCCAAAAGGCATTTCAAAATAATATTGGTTTTTTGAAGGGCTTTGATCTGGATCGGATGCTATATTGGTATCGGGTACATAAGGGGAAAAATGCGCCTGGAGTACCTTATGCTGCAGATGCCGGACATTTTGAGAATAACTTGAAGGGTCAGACAGCAGGAGAATTTCTTATGGGTGCAGGGACCACTTTGCTTTGGCAAGAAGATGGAGAGCTACGTGAAATGAGTCGTGCCTTGCTAAAGGAAATAGAAGATTGCAGGGATGATGATGGATTTATAATACCCATTACCCGAGAGGAGTTTAAGACTAAAGAATATCCTAATTATACCCGAGCTTGGATTATATTTGGCTTATTGGATGCAGGATTTGCAGGGGAAGAGCGTGCTTTTGAACTGGCACGAGATATGGGAGACTGGTTTAATGAATGTGAAGTTTTACCTTATGTAAAGGATATGAATCTAGGTTTTCAAGGTATACTCGCCAATACCAGACTATATGATTCTCCTGTAGGGGTATGGAAGGATATCGAAATTGCCGTCGAGGCATATGAAGAAATTTGGTGGTTAGAACAGTTAATTGCTGGTGACCATCGAGCCATATATGATCATCCAGGAAACCATCCACATAGTACATTGTTGACTACCTTGGAAGGCTATTTTGACATTTATCGGGCCACAGGTAAACCTATCTATCTGGAAGCTATAAAGAGTGCTTTGACCATGTATGAGGACAAATGGCAGCATGTAGGCGGTGGGATCAATATGTGTGAGCATGATACTTTTTATCCGGGTTGCAACTGGCTTTCAACCAATCGCCATTATAACGAGTTATGCTCTACGAATTTCTGGGTACTGCTCAATCAGCGTATGCACTTGCTGGAACCAGACAACGCACATTATGTGGATGAGATGGAAAACTCTCTTTATAATATTTTGCTTGCTTCCCAGGTGGGGGATCAGGGATATCACTACCTGAATTTCCTGGAAAGGACAAAGGATTGGCGATGGCTGGATCGTTGCACATGCTGTGCTTCACTGGGTACACGCCTGGCTGGTTTGCTACCACAATTTTTATATACATATAACAGCACCGATGTTTATGTGGATATTTATGCATCCAGTAAGGCACGCTTGCCATTAGAAGCAGGTGATGTGGTGCTTTCTTGCGAAACCAACTTGCCGGATAAGGGAGAGGTTCGCATTGTCATAGAGGAGGCAACTGCACCTTTCCGATTACACTTGCGAATGCCTCGCTGGGCTACAGAAGATGGAAAGTCTTATTATATTGTACATGAAAATGTAAAGGCTGGGGATACCTTTTCTTTCACATTACCAATGACATTCAGAACTACGTTGTATACTGGCGGCGAGGAAATTCCCCATAAGGAACGCTGGGCATTAGAATATGGGCCGTTACTTTTTGCGGCTATGGGGGCGCCAAGTGTTGTGCATGTGCATTGGGATCCGCATCATCCTGAAAACTGGATGATACCTTTGGAGGGTAATATACCCCGTTTCGCCATTAAAGGGGATTCTGCTCATGAATACTGGGCTTATTTAGATATTCATGATGAGCCTTTTAGTGTATACCCGGTGGTACAATGGGGGAAATAAAAGGGCTGGTTTTTGATATCAAACAATTTGCCATATTTGATGGTCCGGGGATTCGAACGACTGTTTTCTTAAAGGGTTGTCCTTTAAGGTGTCAATGGTGTCATAACCCAGAAGGACTGAGTTTTTACCCCCAACGGAGGATCAGTAATAGGACCTGTGCCACCTATTCTGATCCCGAAGGGGTAGCTGGCATCTACTATACTCCTATAGAATTAGCTAACATTCTGCTACGAGATAAGGATTTTCTAATGGAGAATCAAGGGGGAGTTACCCTTTCTGGAGGAGAGCCTTTAGCACAAGCTGATTTTGTATGGGCCCTTTTGAATGAGCTTGGAGACCTTCATACCGCCATCGAAACATCTGGATATTGTAGTAAGAAAGTATTTGAACAGGTGATTTCCAGGATTGACTATGTCATGCTGGACATTAAGATTGTAAATCCGGAGCTACATAAAAAATATACGGGAGTAGATAATAGAACCATTTTGGAGAATTTGGCTTGTTTACAGAACAGTGGCAAGGCATTTGTTATTCGTGTTCCGTTAATTCCAGGCGTAAGTGATACAGAAGAAAATCTAACCCAGACCGCACTACTGCTTAGAGGGACAAAAAACTTGCAGAAGGTAGAATTGCTGCCGTATCACAAAACAGCTGGAGCCAAATATGGGATGTTTGGCATGGAATACTCCCCGGATTTTGATACAGAGGCAGATCCTAACTTCAATGTTAGTATATTTGAAGCTTTCGGTATACCCTGTGAGGTTTTGTGATTGATAAGAAGAATGAACGTGAATCATTGTTACAAGGAGATATCGTATGAATGAATATATTCAAAAATTATTAGACTATTTTGTTGTCCAAAAGAAACACCATCTGTTCAGGCAGGAAGAGAGGGATCCGTATCATTTGGCCAGGGAATTTCACCAGCAGCAGCTTTCGGACCTGCAAAGGACGGTAAAGCGATTTAGGTATATGCTGAAGCAAGAAAAGCCTGTTGTACTTCCCTTTGAAAAGATAGCCATGATGCGTACGGTTGTTACTGTTCCTGAAATATTTACACCAGAGGAAATGGATGAAATACGCTCGAAAAACTATATTCATGAACAAGGTAAGGTATGCAATATCAGCCCGGGATATAATAACTTATTGGATGTAGGCATTGATGGCAAGAGACAGGAGATTAACCAACAGATTTCTAGATTTGAGCAGGAAGGCTTGCAAGACCAGGTAGATTATCTGGAAAGCTTGCTGGTGACTTTGGATGCAATGGAGGACTTTGCACAAAGGTATCGGGAGGAAGCTTTAAGGGTCGGGAACGCTATCGTTGCTGATGTGTTAGATCAGATACCAAAAAACAAGCCCTCTACTTTTCACGAAGCCCTTCAATTTCTCCGGATCATTCATTATTGCCTGTGGTGTAGTTTTAATTATCATAATACCATCGGGCGCTTCGATCAGTATATGCTTCCATATTTGTTAGACGATCTTCAGGAAGGCAGACTAAATGAGGAGCAGGCTTTGGAACTTTTAGAAGAGTTTTTTATCAGCTTTAATAAGGACAGTGATCTCTATACTGGGATGCAGCAGGGAGACAATGGTCAGAGTATGATGCTAGGTGGATTGAATCCAGATGGCAGCGATTCCTTTAATTTATTGTCCGATTTATGTTTGCAGGCGAGTATGGACTTGAAACTAATCGATCCCAAGATCAATGTCAGAGTGAATAAAAACACTGATCTGGCTTTGTATGAGAAAGCAACACGCTTAACCAGTCAGGGGTTAGGATTTCCTCAATACTCCAATGATGATGTTATGGTACCTGCCCTTCTTTCATGGGGATATGATGAAGAGGATGCTTATAATTATACAGTTGCAGCTTGTTGGGAAGTCATTGTCCCCGACCTAGCCATGGATATTCCAAATATTGGAGCTATTTCCTTTACCGAAGCGATACTCAAAAGTGTTACCAAGGATTCTGACTGGGCTAGTTTTGATGAACCAAATAATACTGGAGCACTTACAGCTGGACAATATATCGCGATTCCTA
>CAYFSR010000119.1:5203-5577 GCA_964345785.1 uncultured Eubacteriales bacterium
AGGATTCTGACTGGGCCAGTTTTGAAGACTTAATGAAGGATGTGCGAAGTCAGATTCATAGCATGTCGGAGGATATTATATGTGATTTTAAAGATATCTATATGGAACCCTCGCCTCTTATGTCACTTTTGTCCAGTAGTAGTGTCCCATCTGGCAAGGATATCAGTGGAGGTTTAAAGTACAATAACTATGGTATTCACGGTACGGGATTGTCCACAGCTGTAGACTCATTGGCTGCCATTAAAAAGTTTGTATTTGATGATAAGTCTGTTTCATTGCAGGAACTTCGTTCTGCAATGGAGAGTGATTTTGAAGGATATGAGCCCCTTATGAACCAATTGCGTTACTCAGATTGGAAAATGTGCCATGATATC
>CAYFSR010000119.1:5600-6788 GCA_964345785.1 uncultured Eubacteriales bacterium
AAATGACAGGGGCGGTATTTTTCGCCCGGGTACTGGGTCTGCTATGTACTATATTTGGCATTCTCAGGGGGTGCAGGCGACACCGGATGGTCGTAGGAAAGGCGAAGCATTGGCATGCAATTACTCACCAGGGTTGTTTACCCGTAGTAAAGGACCGGTTTCTATCATCAAATCCTTCTCGAAGCCTGATTTGAGAAGAGTGGCAAATGGAGGGCCATTGACGATAGAACTTCATGATACGGTGTTTCGTAATAAAGACAGTATTAAAAAGGTTGCCATGCTGGTCAAATCCTATATCGATATGGGTGGTCATCAATTGCAGCTCAATGCCATAAATCGTGACCGACTCATCGATGCAAAAAAACATCCTGAGAACTATCAGAATTTAATTGTTCGGGTATGGGGTTGGAGCGGCTACTTTGTGGAGCTGGATGAGGTATATCAGGATCATATTATTAAGCGAGCGGAGCTGTCGATATAAAACAATAGTATCAGCAAAATATAGCTAGTGTCTTTTAGCGCTTGTTTTTTGAAGAAACTCAAATTTAGTTGAATAATTATATGATGGACCCATCGTCTATAAGGTTTTCTGTTCTAATAATAGTACTTACATTGCTAGCATTTTTAAGAACACAGTTGCAGTGTTTAGACAGGATATGGATTCATGATTTTCCTGCGACTCATGACTGATAGATAGTATTGCTATTATTAAAATTATCGTCAAATGTAATTCGGACTGTAATTGAAAACTCCTGCTTGATTTTACATGGATATGAGTATATTTACAAAATTTGATTAAAGGAGACCCGATAAGTAAAATTCAAAAACACCTTCTTGTTAAAATAATGTTATTGCTTAGACTCATCAAAGTTTTGAACACGATATTTAAATTGGGTAGGGGTTTCGTTGTTAATTTTTGTAAATACCCTGGAAAAATAATGCTGATCGTCGAAGCCTACCTCGTGAGCCACTTCCTTGATTGTCAAATCCGGATGGTTTAGAAACATCTCTTTCGCCTTATTTAACTTAAATTCTAGAATATATGCAATGGGGGTCTTGCCGCATACGGATTTAAAATACCGTATCAATTGCTGCTTGGAAATATTGCAAAATGTACAAAGATCTTCAAGTGTTATTTTTTGGGAGTAATGATTGCGAATATACATAATCGCCTTTTTTAACTTGGGA
>CAYFSR010000120.1:0-6685 GCA_964345785.1 uncultured Eubacteriales bacterium
ACATCACTTGTAACAACATTGGTGCAACCGATAATAAATACAGGTTTAGGCAGAACACCAAGCCCTGAGATGGTTATATCAGCCTTCGCAGTTGCTTGGGGTTTGGGATATATATTTATAAGTCCTATTCAAATGTTTCATCAAGTTTCTTTGAACTTTTATGATGATGACAATAAGGATAGTCAAAAGTCTATTCAGGTGTTTGGAGTAATCCTCTCTGTATTTATTACATTATTGTTGATAATTCTAGCTTTTACCCCTGTGGGTATGTATATCCTAAAGGAATGGATAGGAGCTTCCGATCAAATAAGTGTATTGTCTGTGGATGTACTAAAGCTGATTTGTGTTCTTCCAGCGCTTGTTGCAACCAGGGAATACTTATGGGGAATTCTTATGAGGAATAAGCAAACTAAAGCAATCGGTCGAGGAAAAATTATCAGTTTATCCACTTTGGCCATAACCATGCTGATATGTTCCTTTATCAATTTCACAAATCCAGCCATTGTAGGAGCAATAGGGATGATATCGGCAGAAGCTTCGGAGTTCATTTATTTAGTTATAAGCAATCTAAAAAAATCAAGTGTGGTAGAGAATTGAAGCGAAATAAGGAAGATTAGAAAAAATACTGACTGTTAAAAAACTAGTTGACATTAATGAATAAATGCATATAATATTTAATTGAGAATGATTATTAGTATCAAACTATTTTTCCAAATATTAAAATCTTGTCAAAAAACATTTTAAGAAGTAGAGAATCTGGTCAACAACTAGAAAAGGAGATTAAACATGAAATTAGCGGAATGCCTGAAAGGAAAAGATTTTATTGTTGAAAAATCCATGCTCAAACAACCTGGTAAACGAAGATTAGAAGCTTTGGGGTTAATTGAAGGAACAAGAATTTATAAGCTTAATGAAGCAGCAGATGGATCCATTATAATTAATGTACGAGGTACAAGACTTGCTATTGGTAGGGATTTAGCCAACGATATTATTGTTCGTAATATCACCGCTAGCGATATAGGGGTCAAGAGAAAGAGACAGAGGCACGGTATACATGCGAGAAAAGGTGTAGATATGGGCTCGAAAAGAGGCATACAAAGCTGAGAAAAGGGGTAGATTTCAATGATTGCAAATAAAAAGACTCAAGAAAGAATAATGGGCAGTGATTATAAGAGAGCCCAGGAATTGCAAATTGGCTTTATAGGTAATCCAAATAGTGGAAAGACAACTCTTTTTAATGCTTACACTGGTGCTAAGTTGAAAGTTGCTAACTGGCCAGGTGTCACCGTAGAGAAAAAAGAAGGAGCACTTAAATATCATAATCATGTATATAAACTAGTGGATTTACCCGGTCTTTATAGTTTGACCTCCTACTCAATAGAAGAAAAAGTAAGTCGACAATATATTTTAAGTGATGATGTTGAAGTAATTGTTGACGTCGCTGATGCCTCTAATCTAGAACGAAGTTTGTATCTGACATTGCAGTTAATTGAAACAGGCAAACCAGTAGTGTTAGCCCTTAACATGATGGATATAGTTGAAGAAAGAGGTATGGAGATTGATTTACACCGCTTACCTGAAATGTTAGGTATTCCAGTTATTCCGGTTTCGGCTAGAAAAAAGATGGGATTAGATATCTTAATGCATACAGTATCTCATCATAAAGAAATTGATTTTAATAAGCAGCATGTAGTTGTCTACAGTGAAATAATTGAAGATAAGATATCTAAGATAACAGAAAGGCTTCTTGCACATGATCCTAATATCTATAATCCGCGTTTCTATGCAATAAAATTATTAGAAAATGATTCTGAGATGATGCAAAACTGTCCTATTGATGTTTCAGATATTGTAGATAGAAGCTACGAAACTGAGATAATTAATCAAAAATACGACTTTATTGAGGAAGTTGTGGAAGAGGTTCTTGTAAATAAACAACAAAAGGTTGAGTTCACAGATAAGATAGATAACATCCTGACCCACAAATTTTGGGGAATTCCTATATTTTTAGGCATAATGGGGCTAGTGTTTTTTCTAACATTTACATTAGGAGATGGGATAAAGGGAGTTTTTGAGGGTTGGCTTGAAGGTATTAGTGCTTGGGCAGAAAGTAGTTTATCAGATTTGAATGCAGGCCCGATTTTAATATCTTTAGTTGTGGACGGCATTATTGCCGGAGTAGGAACTATTTTAACATTCTTGCCCAATATTGCTATTTTATTTTTGGCTTTAGCATTCTTAGAAGATAGTGGCTATATGGCAAGAGTAGCATATGTCATGAATGGGATTATGAACAAAATTGGTCTGTCAGGAAGAGCCTTTATTCCAATGCTTCTTGGATTTGGCTGTACTGTTCCTGCAATTATGGCAACTAGAACCTTAGAAAATGAAAGAGACAGAAGAAAAACTATACTAATTACACCTTTCATGTCATGTAGTGCAAAAATTCCAATTTATGTTTTACTATCCAGCATGTTTTTTGAAAGTTATGCATCACTGATAGCTTTATCAATGTATATTATTGGTCTAGTAGCAGGACTTTTGATCGCATATGCAGCAACTAGGATTGAGAATAAAGTAGACGAATCAAAATCACCAGATAAGAGAAAACAGGTTAATCAGTTATTGATTGAACTTCCTGAATATAAAACTCCAAATGCATATAGTATTTTAATTTATGTTTGGGAAAATGTTAAAGCGTATTTATCCAAGGCGGGAACTACAATTTTCTTAGCTTCTGTAATATTGTGGTTTATTTTGAGATTTGGTACAACAGGTTACGTCGAGGATATGTCGCAAAGCATAGGGGCTCTTATAGGGCGATTCCTTGTCCCAATACTAACACCTGTTGGGTTAGGGCATTGGCAGATAGGTGTTTCTTTAATAGCCGGACTGGCTGCAAAAGAGGTTGTAGTATCAAGTATGGGTATTTTATTCGGAATTACGAACCTAGAGTCTGCTTTAGGCCTTGGCACAATGCAACTAACGTTGAGCGCTATGGGGTTTGGAGCCTTGAATGCATACTCAATGATGATCTTCGTATTATTCTACACACCATGTGTTGCGGCAATTGCAGTAATTGCTCAAGAACTAAAATCTGCAAAATGGACAACATTCGTAGTCGTGTTCCAACTAGTAATTGCCTGGTTTGCGTCTTTTCTAGTTTATCAGATAGGGAGCTTATTAATTTGAGAGAGTATGTAAGATTCAGACAATTTTATCAAAATTAAGGGGGAAAAAGATATGCCGGCCATCATAATAGGATTAGCCATTGCAGGTTATACAGGATATTTAATCTATAGACAGATTATAAATGTAAAGAAAGGAAATTTCTGTGGCAACTGCTCTGGTTGCGCATCGGCTAAAAGCTGTGGAGAACTTAAAAACATAAAACATCATACTTAAAGTAAAAAAATCTCCAACTACCTAAACATGGTTGGAGATTTTTTTATCTATCTACTTGACAGGGGAGGTTGACTACTCACCATAATATGTCTTGCGATATATCTCTTCAAGCTCGCTTACTAAAGGATAACGGGGGTTGGCTGTAGTGCATTGATCTTCAAAAGCTCTCTCTGCCAGTTTTGGAATAGCAGCAAGATAAGCAGCTTCATCCAAACCATATTCCTTTAAGGTTAATGGTATATTAAGTGTGGTCATTAGCTTACGGATCTCTTTAATCAGGTTAGCCACCTGCTCTTCCTGAGTATCGCCGCCAAATCCTAACTGACGGGATATCTGTGAATAGCGATAGTCAGCTACAAATTCACTGTATTTGGGGAAGATTGTGAACTTGGTGGGCTTTTCTGCATTATAAGCAATTACATGGGGCATTAGGAAAGCATTGGCTCGACCATGAGGAATATTGAACTCGGCTCCTAACTTATGTGCCATGGAATGGTTAATTCCCAAGAAGGCGTTGGAGAAGGCCATACCTGCAATACAAGAAGCGTTATGCATCTTTTCCCTAGCCACTGTATCTCCGGGGTTTGCGTAGCTTCTTGGTAGATACTTGAATACTAATTCAATAGCCTTTATTGCCAGTCCATTTGTAAAATCCGATGCCATTACGGAAACATAAGCTTCAATAGCATGAACTAATACGTCCAAACCAGTATCTGCTACTATGGATTTGGGCAGGGTTTCAACAAACTGAGGATCAATAATAGCTACATCAGGTGTCAGCTCATAATCTGCCAAGGGATATTTAATATTTCCATTCTTCTTATCAGTAATAACTGAGAAAGAGGTTACCTCAGAACCGGTTCCAGAGGTGGTTGGAATGCAAACCATCTGAGCCTTTTTGCCCAGGTTAGGATAGTGGAAGGCACGCTTGCGAATATCCATAAACTTCAACTTAAGTCCGTCAAAGCTGGTATCTGGATGTTCATAGAACAACCACATTCCTTTTGCAGCGTCCATTGCTGAACCGCCTCCAAGAGCAATGATAACATCGGGGTTAAAGGCTCTCATTGCGGTAACTCCTCTTTCGATGGTTTCCAAGGATGGATCAGATTCAACTTCGTAAAAGATTTCACTATGGCAATGAATCGCACGCTTATCCAAGTAGTATTGTACTTTATCAACATAGCCTAGTTCCATCATCATAGGATCCGTAACAATAAATGCACGGCTGATATTGGGCATAACCTCCAAGTATTGAACGGCGCCCTTCTCAAAGTAAATTTTATTCGGAATTTTGAACCATTGCATGTTGACTCTCCTATTTGCAATACGCTTCTTATTGATTAGGTTGACGGTGGATACATTGGAGGTAGTGGAGTTTCTTCCGTATGTTCCACAACCTAAGGTAAGCGAAGGAATATTGGTATTATAGATATCACCGATTGCACCATGGGAAGAGGGAGAATTGACGATAACACGGCCTACTCTCATTTCTTCGCCATAACGAACACATAGGTTCTCGTCATCGGAGTGAATAACTGCAGAATGGCCAAGGCCTCCTAACTCTAACATAGCTTCTGCGTATTCAAATCCTTGCTTTTCATCCTTAACAACAAAGTATGCAAGGACGGGAGAGAGCTTTTCCAAGGAAAGTGGATATTTGCGAGAAGGTTCAGGCAACCTTGCCAATAGGATTTTAGTTTTAGGAGGCACCGTTATCCCTGCTTCTTTGGCTATGAAGTCTGCAGTTTGACCAACCACCACAGGATTTACAGCCAACTTCTCTACATTCATTACATATTTGGTGACTAAAGCGGTTTCTTCTTCGTTAAGGAAATAACAGTTATTATCCTTCATATATGCTTCAAACTCCGCTTGAATGTCTTCATCTACTATTACTGCCTGCTCAGATGCACAAATCATGCCATTGTCGAAGGTTTTGGAAATCATAAGGTCAGTGCATGCACGACCGACATTCACATTCTTGTTAATATAGCAAGGAACATTGCCAGGGCCTACGCCTAATGCAGGTTTACCGCAACTATAAGCAGATTTAACCATGCCAGCTCCACCTGTTGCAAGGATGGTGGACACACCCATATGATTCATCAATCCATTGGTAGCGGCCATGGAAGGAACTTCAATCCATTGAATACAGTGCTTAGGAGCCCCGTTTTTTACTGCTGCATCCCTTAGGATTCGGGCAGCTTCAAGAGAGCACCTTTGTGCTGAAGGATGGAAGGCGAAAATAATGGGGTTTCTGGTTTTTGCACAAATAATGGCCTTGAACATGGTAGTAGAAGTGGGATTGGTAACAGGTGTTATACCTGCAACAACGCCAACTGGCTCTGCTACCTCAACATAACCTTCCAGATCATTCTCTTCAACGATTCCTACGGTTTTCTGGTCTTGAATGCTATGATAGATATACTCAGTTGAAAACATGTTCTTGATGGCTTTGTCTTCGAAGAGACCGCGTTTGGTATCTTCAACTGCCAGCTTGGCTAGATAAATGTGGTTATCCAAGCCTGCCAGTGTCATAGCATGGACGAATTTGTCCACCTGCTCTTGATCCATCTTCATGTACTCATCCAAGGCTTCGTGTGCGTTGGCTACCAATTGATTAATCATCTCATCGACGTTTACAGTAGCCTCAGCTTTTTTACCTACTTTGGTGGTAGCTACATCCTTAGCTGTGGTATCGACTTTGTTGTCTTCTTTACCGGTAGCTATGACCTTTTTATTTTCTTGCTTGTTTTCTGCGTTTGCATTTGTCATTGCAGAACCCTCCTATATATATAAAATTTAAAATATTGAAACCTGAGTAAAAACTTACTTGTGTTGCATGTGCTTTGGCATCTACTAGTTCAAAGCAAAAGCACTTTTAGTGTATACACCAGTGTAAAATGAAGTATAAAGTGTTTGTATATTGCTATTATATGGTTACTGTTGTATAACACTACTAACATAATACTAGATAGAAATCAATTGGTCAATAAATTAACAATCTTTTTATTAATAATTTTTTTTGGTGTTTTTTTTTCGGATCAGTCGAGTAAAGGGGAGGTACTAACTCTTCCTCTGCTGTGCAAGAAATCAAGTAGTGAGTGGATTCTCAAGCTTTTCACAAGCTTTTCTGCGTTTTATGAGCAAAATTTCAAGTAGTGAGTGGATTTCTTGAGCATTTTGGACTTTTTTGTGCAAAATTTCAACTAATGAGCATTTTATCTTGGAAAAACCACACATTAATTGAAAAATTGCACAGAATTCCCTTAAAAGC
>CAYFSR010000121.1:0-6635 GCA_964345785.1 uncultured Eubacteriales bacterium
AAAATAAACGTTGAATTAGTCACTTAAATTGGTTTAATACTATCTGCATACGCTATAGCTTCAGGAAAGAAAGCTTCGAAGTCTCTTTCAAGGCCCGCATAATTGTTAGTAAGTTCTAGAATAGGGCTTTTCATAGGGTGCCTTGAATGTTCAAACCTCTTGGCAACATTGTTAACTGCCTTTTCCATGCCAGATACTTCCCGATAACTAAGCAGCCAGTTCTCCCCAATCAAATATGGCATCATATATCTTAATCGTTCCGGTAATATGCTTCTGTTCTTTTCTAAAATATCATAGAAGTTCACTGCATAGTCCTCTAGGGATTCAGCTGAATAATCAAGCCAGTTTTTTGCCAGATAGTGGTCATAAAACATGTCTATAAGAACACCGGCAAAGCGTCTGTTTGCACTAGAAATCCGCCTGCGGCTAGTTTGAAAAACAGGATGAGAATCAGTGTAACTGTCCAGCTTCCGATGCATATAAATCCCCTGCAGGATATGTTCTTCATAGTCTCTTTCCATGTTTTTCTTTACAAAGTCCCCAAGAAAATTACCAAGGAGCTTTTTTTCCTCCAGCTTATCTGCAAGGTAAATATGAGCCAAATAATTCACAAGTCACCGCCTCTCTCGTCTCGAATAGTACTCTATAGTATACCATGTCAATATGCGAACCAAACAAGGGCTTATAGTTAAGATTTATTACAAAAGTTTAAAATAAATATGGCAGAGAAACATAATCATTTCTCTGCCACTATCTAAAAAAAGGGGGATAACTTAGATACAACGAACCGAGTTAAATCCGTGGTGTACGGCCTTCAAGATGTTGTCTGGCACTTCTGCGTCACCAACAATCGCACAATCTACCTTGCCATTGATGGCTTCAAACAATGAAGTATTTGAGCGATAACCAGCTGCAATAGCTACAGTGTCAGCTTCGATGGTTTCCTGAACTCCACCCTTCTCGTAAACAACCTTATTATCCTTAAACTCTACTACTTTCGCATCGGCAATGGTTTTTATGTTACAATCTTCCATTAACTGACGAAGAGCCTGGTCATTATTCTTACTATGACTTACAGTCATTAATACTTCAGGTAGCATTTCAATAATGGTAACATCATCGGATTTATCTGCACAGTGACAAGCAGTTTCACAACCAACCAAGCCACCGCCTAATACAACCACTTTCTTTCCGTAGCCTTTCTTGTTGGTAAGAATATCGTTGGCCCCAACAACAAAAGATTCATCAATACCCTTGATTGGAGGCATAATGGGGTTAGCACCAGTTGCAACAATAACCTTATCATAGTTTCCAGCAAGCACTTCTTCAGGAGTGGCTTCCTTCATTAGAGATACTTTTACGTTACTGCGATGGAGCTTGTTAACTAGGTATTCTACATAATCCATAACATCCTTCTTGAATCGTGGACCGCCTGCTGCCAGGAGTAAACCGCCTAACTCATTTTTCTTTTCCCAAAGTTCAACCTGCATACCTCTCTCTGCCGCTGTAATTGCTGCCATGATACCAGCAGGACCGCTACCCACTACAAGTACACGTTTGCTGGGGTCACCAGGGTTAACGGGATAATAGTCTTCAGCAAAAGCATGGGGATTTACTGCACAGTGCATGATTTTTCCACTAAACCCAGCATACAGGCATTCATTACAGCCTATGCACGGAAGAATATCATATGTCTCATTTCTTTTCACCTTATTTACCCAATGGGGATCACAGATTGCAGTATGGCCTAATCCAATGTAGTCGGCCTTTCCTTCTTGTAGAGCTGCTTCTGCATCAGCAGGGTTCTGCATTTTACCTTGAGACATAACAGGAACACTTACATGCTTTTTAATTTCAGCTGCAACATCCAACTGTACACGTGGTGGTTGATAAACTGTATTTATGGCCTTATACCAGGCTTCGTAGCAACCAACATCAACGTGAAGAATATCAACTCCTGCTTCTTCCAGTATCTTCGCCATGGCAATGCCTTCTTCCATTTCTCTGCCGCCGGGAACGCCGTGGTAAGGTGTAAACTTAAACAATATTGGGTAATCTGGTCCAACAGCTTCACGAATTGCTTTTACGCATTCTACTGAAAAACGCATTCTGTTTTCCAAGCTGCCGCCATACTCATCTGTTCTCTTGTTCCATAATTCTGACTGGAATTGATCCATTAGATAACCGCCGTACCCGTGAAGCTCAACAGCATCAACCTCAGCGCGCTTGGCAATTGCAGCACCTTCAGCCATCTTTTGTACCAGGAACTTGATGTCTTCTACTGAAAGCTCTTTGCATTTTAACTCTGGGAACCAGAATGAATCTACTTCACTGGCTGCATATGGTCTGACATCAGCAGTTGTAAACTGCATACGACCTAAACCTGGAGTTAATTGAATACATAGCTTTGCTCCTTGGTTATGTATTCTTCTAGCTAGAAAGTTCAACTGTTCAAAGGATTTAGCTGTGCCGAGAATATTACAGGCTTTTGCTTCATATTTTGTTGTAACCTGGTTGGCACCTGTAATAATGAGACCGAAGCATCCCATTGCCCGCTCTTCGTAATAACGAATGGACCGCTCTGAAAAGGAACCATCTGGGTCTGTTGATGTTCCCATGGGGGCCATGTACATTCTGTTTCTTAACTTCATGTTCCGGATTTGTGAGTGTTCTAAAATTTTCATACTAATGATGTGCCTCCTTATTTTGGATTAAATTATTTGTTTCCTATACTTTTTACATGATGTAAGGATTTCTTTATTCTGCTTGTGTTTTTTACTAAATGTCCTACCGCAGTAACTTAGAATTTGATGCAATATCGGACCGCGGTACTATAAAACTTTACTAAGGTCATAATAGCACATGGTTAAATATTTGTCAAACTATTTCTTCATAAAGTTGCCGATAATTTTTAGTTCATCTTAAGCTAATAGAAACTCCTTTAGCCCAACTGTCTTCTTAGGTTTCATTACGCTTAGCGATGTCACTTAATCATGCTAATTGAAAATATTATTTTTAATGATACAATTAAAATGATATTCAAAGACTTAATTAGATTGGAGTCATAAGAATGAGCCAAACTACCTCATCAATACCAATAATTTATGAAGACAATCATCTGCTTGTTGTGGAGAAACCAGTTAACATGCCTACTCAGGAAGATGCGTCCAAGGATCCGGACCTGTTATCCATACTTAAAGAGGATATCAAAGTTCGGTATCAAAAACCAGGAAATGTGTACTTAGGGCTGGTCCATCGGTTGGACAGGCCAGTAGGTGGGGTAATGGTCTTTGCCAAAACTTCCAAGGCAGCTTCACGGCTCTCTGAGCAGATACGAACACGCACCTTTGGAAAAGGATATCTCGCTGTTGTTCACAATACACCAAGCCCTGTGGAAGGAAGGCTAGAGCATTATCTAGCTAAAAATAGGGCAACAAATACAGTACAGATTGTTAAACCTTCCACAAAAGAAGGAAAACAAGCAATTTTGGAATATAAGGTTTTAGAAACCAAGGATATGCTTAGTCTTGCATATGTAGAATTGTTGACAGGCCGTTCTCATCAAATTCGTGTGCAATTTTCGGCAGTTGGCCATCCCCTATATGGAGACCAGAAATATGGAACTCATGTAAATAAGCCTGGACAGCAAATTGCACTATGGTCCCACGAAGTCCGATTTCTTCATCCTACAATAAAGGAAGGGATGGTCTTCTATTCACAACCGCCAGCTCAGCATCCATGGAGTCTTTTTACCACACACGATTCCTATTAACCCAGTTTTTCTTGATAATTATTTTTCTACTTGCTATGATAGGAGCACAGATTTAAGTGAAGGATGACGTTTAAATGAGTGATTTGAGTACTAAAGATAAAATTTTTATTGTAGCAAGCGAATTGTTCAAGGAAAAAGGCTATAACGAAGTTACTATAAATGATATTTGTGAAGCATGTGAAATAACAAAATCGACATTTTATTATCATCTTAAGTCCAAGCAGGAGATTATACTGCATTACTATGACTATATTATTAGTAATTTAACACCTGTTTTGACACAGATGCTTGACATCTCCAGCCCATGGGAGCAAACTGTATTATTGTTTGACGGCCTAATTCAGAACATTATGGATTTAGGCCATGACATCAATAGTCAGCTGATGATCACCAATCTTCAAGAAAACCGTGGCATTTTTGATTTAAGAGAAGACCTGGCCGATATTGCTCGTCGTATTATCCAAAAAGGACAAGAAGTACAACAAATCAGAAACCTAAGTAAACCTGAGCAGCTATATGATGCAGCCGCTTATATGTTCACAGGGTACGAGTTTATGTGGTGCTCCTTGAAAGGCAATTTTGACTGGAAGGGAAAATTTTTTAGTTCCTTGGAAAACATGCTGGATGTAGAGCCATCCTTAAGAAAGTACAGCAATTAATTAGAATAATAACAAATTTAAATCAAGACACCAGCATAAAGCCTACAGTAACTTATGTCATACCCATTTGAGTTTTATACATTAAGGCATATTCTCCATTTTTATTCATTAGCTGTTCATGATTTCCCATTTCTGCTATGCGACCGTCCTTAATCAAGACTATGAGATCTGAATCTCTGATAGTGGAGAGTCTATGAGCAATTATGAATGAGGTTCTGCCTTCTGTTAAGGTTAGCATAGCCTTTCGAATTTGCTGTTCTGTCACCGTATCCACAGAGCTGGTGGCCTCATCCAAAATCATAATGGGAGCATCCATCAAAACAGCCCGGGCAATGGACAGCAATTGCCTTTCTCCCTGACTTAGCTCTGAGCCCCCTTGAGTTAGAATAGTATCGTATCCTTGCGGAAGCCTGCTTATAAAAGAATGAGCTCCAGCAATTTTAGCCGCTTCCCTTACTTTATCCTGCGAAATATCTGTCCTTCCATAGCTTATGTTTTCTCCAATACTAACGCCAAATAGAGAAGTATCCTGCAATACCACACCAAAGGCCTCACGTAAATCCTTCATCCGATATTGGCGAAGGTCATGACCATCCAATAAAATAGAACCTTCATTAACGTCATAGAATCGGGTTAACAGGTTGATTATTGTTGTTTTGCCCGCTCCTGTAGGCCCTACTAATGCTACCCTAGTTCCAGACGGAATACATAGATTGACATTCTCTAATACCGTTTTACCGGGAAGATATCCAAAGCTAACACCTTCAAAACGGATTTCTCCATTGGGACGGGTAAGCTCTACAGGCTCTGTTACATCCTCTGGCTCTGGTTCTTCATCTAAAATTTCAAATATACGTTCTGCACCGGCCACTGCCGTCTGAAGATTATTATATATATTGGCAATATCCACAAAGGGTCTGGAAAACTGCCTGGAGTAAAGCAGAAAGCTGGTAATGGTTCCAATAGCCAGGTTACCTTTTGAAGCTATGATACCACTGATTATTGCAATTAAAACATAGCTCACGTTATTTATTACATTGGTTATGGGCATAAGATAGCCTGACCAAATCTGTGCCTTAATAGCTACTTCACAAAACCGATCGTTATTTTTAATAAACTCCTTAACCATAGCCTCTTCCCGGCAAAACGCCTTAACCATGGTAAGCCCTGAAATACTCTCCTCCACCTGTCCGTTTAGTTTGCCAAGGATCGCTTGTTGCTCACGAAATAGTTTACGAGTACGTTTTGTTATGGTCTTGGTCAAAAGATATACAAATACCACCGAAACCGTAACAACAGCGGTTAACAGAAAGTTCATCCAAACCATGACGATAAATACACCTACAATGGTAAATGCATACATGATCATCTGAGTTAGAGAGCCGGAAATAGTGGTACTAATATTGTCCACATCATTGGTTAACCGGCTCATAAGCTCTCCGTGTTGCCTTTCATCAAAAAAGCTAAGAGGCAGGCCCTTCATATAATTAAATAGATTTGTGCGAATATGTAAAATCATTCTTTGTCCTAAGGAAGCCATATGATATTGTTGTAAAAAACGCACAAGCCAGTCTCCTAGATATGCCGCTGCAAGTATCCATATCATTTGCCAAGCCGGGCTTCCATCGTCAATCAGACTTACTATTTTTCCTATTAGATAAGGTAAAATAATAGCAGACCCTGATGCTAATCCGGAAAGTAGAAAGATCCATCCCAATCCCTTACGACTGCCTTCAGTCATCTGCCACAGTCGATACAGGGTTCCCCTCATATTTTTGGGCTTTACTCCTGGCTCACCCCGTCGCAAACGCCCCATACCGGAAGGTGGCGAACCCATATTTCTACTCATAAGCCACACCTGCTTTACCCATCTGAATCCCACTATCTTGCCATCTATTACCTATTTGGGAATCATATATGGATTGATATGTCGCACAGGTCTCAAGAAGATCACCATGGGTGCCCACTCCCTGTATTCTACCATCTTCTATACAGAGAACCCGATCTGCACGCATAACAGTAGAAATTCTCTGACTAATCAGCAGTACCGTCATATCCGCCATTTCTTTTCTAAGCCCCTGTAAAACCCTGGCCTCCGTTGTAGCGTCCAAGGCACTAGTACAATCATCTAGGATTAAAATCCTGGGTTTTCGCAGTATTGCTCTTGCTATGGAAAGCCGCTGTTTTTGTCCTCCTGAAAGGTT
>CAYFSR010000122.1:0-6627 GCA_964345785.1 uncultured Eubacteriales bacterium
TTACAGAGAATATTTTTGAAAATAGGTTTAAACATGTTCCAGAGTTGATCCGTATGGGTGCTAATATTCGAACAGAAGGGAGAATTGCAGTTATTCAAGGAATTCCCAGGTTAAAGGGAGCGGAGGTTAGTTCTGGAGACTTGCGAGGAGGGGCAGCATTGGTTCTGGCTGGTCTGAATGCAGAAGGGGAGACCATTATAGATAATATCCACCACATCGGACGTGGTTATGATAAACTGGATGAATATCTGCGAAGTGTCGGTGCGGACATTGTTCGTATAGAAGATTAATGAAGGATGCTCCATCATAAGACTTTGCTAAAATGTTTTATGGCGGAGAGCTTTATATAAAACAAATGAGGGATTTGTTACCAAGGTATGAATCTCCTGGAGGATAAAAACTATGGGTAAAAGTGGGACAAGAAGTGGGTTTTACCGTTTCATGGTAATGCTGCTTTGCCTAGCAGCTATTGTATTTATAGGAACGGAAATTTTTCAAGTAAAAAAATGTACAGTTGTAGGTAGTCATGCCTTAGATAATGATGTTATAATAAATATATCCGGTGTATCTAAGTCAGATAATATCTTTAAAATAGATAAGAAGCTGGTTAAAAGTCGAATTGAAGGCAGTGCACCCTTTCCCAGGGTTCTTGCAGTTTCTATCAAGCTGCCGGATGAGGTGATTATCTCCATAGAAGAAAGAACTCCTGTTGCCCTTATCCCTTATTTAAGCTCTTACCTTGTAATAGACAGCAGCGGGTTTATCTTAGATATTATTAAAGAAGATAAGATACCAGAGCTTCCAATAGTAGAAGGCATACATATTACCCGTCTTACCAAAGGAAGCTTGTTGGAGGTATCAGAAAGCGATAAGTATCGATATAAAATTCTTACTGTGATGTTGGATGCTGTTATTGAAAGGGGATCTAGTGAACTAATTCACAGCATCTCCCTTGATAATCCTGATGGAGTTACCCTGCTCACTCGGGATGGAATTTCAGTATATGTAGGGCAAGCAGTAGAGCTGGATAGAAAACTGGGATGGTTGCATTCGGAAGCGTATACGAAGGTACAGCAAAGCGAGCAGGAAGGCAGCCTGGACGTCAGTGTTCCAGGTAAAGCTGTATTTCACCCGGATCCTGTAGAGGAAGTAAAAGGTTCAGAAGAGGGGGCCCCAGGGGCAGAAAACACAGATAATTAAATGAGGTGAAGGATTGAAAACCTTTGGCGGAAAAGTCGCCATTACCTTGGTGAGCATAATATTGGGATTGATGATAGCATTGCAATTTAAAAATGTTCAAAATGTAGGTGGAAAAGTATCCTTACAGCGTACCCAGGAGCTTACTACTCAAATACAAAAACTTAATCAGGATATGCAAAATCAGGAAAAGTTAATTGCTGAGCTGGAAGCCAGGATTGTTGAGTATGAAAATGCTGCTCAGGATGAAGGTAAGCTTAATGATACTATGTATCAGGAATTGGAACGTGCAAGAATTCTAGCTGGCTTGACAGAGTTGGAGGGAGCCGGGGTTGTAGTTACCTTGGATATAGTTCCCTATTCAGACTGGGGAGATTATGGCATTGTTCGAAATGTATATCATGACGATCTATTATCATTGATTAATGAGCTAAATGCAGCTGGTGCCGAAGCGTTGGAAATCAATGGAGAACGAATTATTTCTACTACAGAAATACGCAGTGCAGGTGATTACATTGTAATTAACACTAACCGTTATTCAACTCCATTTGAGATTAAAGCTGTAGGTAACCCAGATACTCTAGAGGCGTCCCTGAAGTTACTAGGTGGTGTAGCTGACAGCCTCGGAGAAGAGCTGGAAATTACTATACGGCGGGAGGAGAAAATTCGAATTCCCAAGTATAACGGACCATTACAGCTCGAGTATGCATTACCTCTCCATTCCAGATAACATGAACTGAATGTAAAAAGTCGAGAGGGTGTTTATGAAGAAACGAAACCAAGCTATTTGGATGCTCACTCTTGTTTGTGTAATACTAGGTTTCTTTACAGTGCAAGCCTTTGACAGATCTCAGTCTAAGGAAAAGATTGTTAATATAGCTTCTTTGCAAAATATTGAAGAGCTGCTCAATCAAAAAAAGGCACTGGATAAGAAAATACAGGAATTAGACCAAATAATTATGCTGCAGGAAAGTAAGATAAAGGATTACGAAAACAATGCTGCCCAGACTAGTACACATCTGCAGCAGCTTCAGAAGGACTTAGAGGAAACCAAGCTAAAAGCAGGCTTGATGCCTGTGCAAGGGCCTGGCGTAGAGATAGTATTAAACGATAGAAAGCGAGATTCCGTTTTAACTGATAACCCTAATCTGATTAGCTATTTTATCGTCCACGACAGTGATATGCTTAATGTTATAAACGAGCTGAGAGGGGCTGGAGCAGAGGCTATTGCAGTTAATGGGACAAGAATAGTGGCAACCTCCCGTATCAGTTGTGGCGGACCTACCATTAATGTAGGTAAATATCAGCGGTTTGCACCGCCGTTTGTAATCCAGGCCATTGGAGACCCGGATAAGCTCATAGAGGCTTTCCGGAATGAAAACAGTATATACCATGATTTAGTTGCCTGGGGTTTAGAATTCCAAATTAAGAAGTTAAACAGTATTGAAATTCCCCGTTACTTTGGGGATACAAACCATGTATATGCAAAATTAGTTCTGGAGGATGAATAAAATGTTGCTGCCGCTCATTGGAATAATGATAGGAATTGTTTTGGGTATGATGCTACCTATAGATATACCTACAGCATATTCTTCATACATGTCAATCGCCGTGTTGGCAGCGCTGGATTCTGTATTTGGTGGAATTCGGTCGACCCTAGAAAAACATTTTGAAGCTGATGTGTTTATTTCCGGATTTTTTGGAAATGCAGTTTTGGCTGCTGGTTTAACTTATCTTGGAGAACGACTGGATGTACCAATATATTTATGTGCCATATTCGTATTCGGATATCGTCTTTTTAATAATTTTGCCTTGATTAGGCGACACTTTCTCGGGGTTCTTCGAAAAAAATCCCATTTAACAGAAAATCAGGACAAATAATGTTTCATTTTTACATGGATTTGTGATAACATAGTAAAAAGCTTATGTATATTATCAGATGAAGTGAGGTTCCTATTTTGAAAGATACAGTCACAGCCATAGATATAGGCACCACCAAGGTGGCAGTGCTGTTATGCCAAAGGAGCTACAACGACAATCTGGGGTTGTCCGGGTTTGGTCAAGCCGCTTATGGTGAAGTACAAAATGATGAATGGAAATCCGATAAGGTATTGAGGCCTTCATTGAATGCAGCTTTAGGACAAGCTAATAAAATGGCAGGCGTCAAAGTCAACAACTGCACTTTAGGCATACCTGGTGAGTATTGCGGGCTGATTTCAAATAATAAGGAAATCACCCTGGATCAACCAGTTACCCGCCAGGATGTCATGAGCCTGCGGAAACGAGTTGCTCATTATACACTACCATCACCCTGGAAAGTTTCGGATGTTATATATGGTAGCTATTTGGTGGATGGCATGCCGGTGGGAAATCCAATGGGGCTTTCCTGCAATACTCTGGGACTGGAGGCCACCATTATCTGCATCAACACTGGGTTTATTAAGCAAATGACTCAGATCCTGAATGGCTTGCAGGTGGACGTGGAAAGTTGGATTCCTGTTCCTATTGTAAGCGCCAAAGCTTTGCTAACGGATGAAGAAAAACAGAAGGGTGCTTTATGTATAGACATTGGTGGAGAGTCCACCGACTTGACAATTTACAAAGAAAGCGTCCCGATATTTCTTGACTGGATTCCACTGGGAGGGAATGCCATTACCAGGGACATAGCAACCAGCGTTAAGGTTTCCTATGAAGAAGCAGAAAAGCTAAAGCGCTTTTGTGTTCTAGGATTAGCCTTACGAGAGGATCCTGAAGCAACTGAAATGAACCTGCCTATACGGGAAGGCAAAGAAATTTTCAATGTGCCAATGGAACTTCTACAAAAGGTTGTAGAAGCTCGAGCTGATGAAATACTAGAGCTGGTGCAAAAACGCATCGGAGACGAAGGCTTGAAGGGTAGCTATAGCAGTATAATCCTTACAGGCGGGGGTCTAGCTCTGTTTCGTGGAATTCGAGAGTTTGCTCTCAGAAAGATGGAGGTTCCTGTCAGGTTAGGTGTTCCTGATGTAATCGGATTGTCTGGACCAACGCTATCAGCAGTATATTCCATTGGGCATGCAGGTCTTGATAATCATAGTTCAGGTGCTGTTACAGCTGCTAAGGTGTTTAAAGCCCTGATTAGGAAGATTAAAGTAAAATTTAAATTATGATAAACATTCTCAATAAACAAGGGGAGGGTACGGCGTGTTGGAATTTGATATCGACAATGATCAATTTGCGCAAATAAAGGTAATAGGAATCGGGGGAGCCGGTAACAATGCGATTAACCGGATGATACTAGAGGGTATGAAGGGTGTAGATTTCATTTCGGTTAACACCGATAAACAGGCTTTATATCTTTCACAGGCTACTCAAAAGATACAAATAGGAGAGAAGCTAACCAAAGGCCTTGGTGCAGGAGCCAATCCGGAAATTGGTGAGAAGGCTGCGGAAGAGAGCCGAGAAGAGATTTCACAATCCTTGAAAGGTGCCGATATGGTTTTTATAACCGCCGGAATGGGTGGTGGCACAGGTACAGGTGCAGCACCGATAGTTGCAGAGTTAGCTAAGGAAATGGGGATTTTGACGGTTGGTGTTGTTACCAGGCCCTTCCTTTTTGAAGGTCGTCAAAGAGCTATTAACTCAGAAAAGGGTATAGCTATGCTAAAGGACAAGGTAGACACGTTGATTACCATACCTAATGACAGACTGTTACAGGTAGTTGAAAAACGTACCTCCATGCTAGAAGCCTTTAAAGTAGCCGACGATGTGCTACGTCAAGGTGTACAAGGTATATCCGACCTGATTGCCGTACCTGGACTAGTCAACCTTGACTTTGCCGACGTCCGTACTATTATGCGTGAAAAAGGCCTGGCTCATATGGGTATCGGAAAAGGCAGCGGCGACAATCGTGCAACTGATGCTGCCAAACAGGCGATTCAAAGCCCATTGCTGGAAACGACCATTGAAGGAGCTAGAGGCGTTCTGCTTAACATCACAGGTGGACCGAATCTGGGGTTGTTTGAAGTCAACGAAGCCGCTGAGCTCATCGCTGAAGCTGCTGATCCAGAAGCCAATATCATATTTGGCGCAGTAATTGATGAAAACTTACAGGATGAAATCCGTATCATCGTAATTGCTACCGGGTTCCAGCATCAAAAGGAAAAGCAGGAGCGTAAGCAGGTAAGCAAAGTTATTGAATCAGTTAAGACAGCAGCTGCTGCAGAAAATGAGGAATCCGATGATTTAGACATTCCAACCTTCCTCAGAAGGAACCGTTTAAAGTAAGCATATAGTTTATCATTTAGTTTAACATCTAGAACATAATTAATAACGACAATAAAATACCTTTATTGTCGTTATTTTTTTGTCTTTACACGCACCGTTCTACAGGATTCTCTTTTTGAATATGTTAATATGAATACAATCGTTAATACAAGGACAGCGAACAAAAAGGCAGGGGTAGAGGTGGAGTACCGATTTTTGGATGTCATCTGGTTGGATAATCTGTTTGCTAATTTTTTGGTATTGTGGCTTACATGGAAGGTATCTGGAAACACTGCCCCCATGTGGCGTTTGTGGTGCTCTGCCTGTGTAGGCGCCTGTTACACTATATTGCTTATTCTACATGGTTATTCCGTCCTTTCAGCTTTTTTACTAAAGATAATGCTGTCTTTTACTATGATGGCTATTGGATTTCGAATTACTTCCTTTTCTGGAGGTCTGAAATTGCTGGGCTATTTTTATGGTATCACCTTTTTAATGGGAGGGGCTGCTTTTGGATTTTACTACTTTTTTAATTATAACATTCAAGTATCCAAGGGTATATTCCTCATTAAAGACTTCCCCATAAAAATAATCATTTATTCCATGGTGTTCATTATCATGCTTTACCGGTGGTTGTGGCCTTTATTGCAGCTTAAAATTAATCACCATCAGCTGGTCTATAAGGTAAAGATTCACTTTGGAGAAGACAGCGTGATATTAGATTCGTTTTTAGATACAGGTAACGATTTGATCGATCCTATTTCCGGACGACCAGTAATGGTTGTAGAATTGGATTCCATAAAGAGCATCCTTCCTACTGGAATACAGAAGATATACCAGGAGGGGAAAGAGCAACACTTGGGCTATGTGACGGGAATATTATCTGATTCTACGTGGATCAATCGTTTCTTTATAGTTCCCTATAGCACTCTGAGTGCGGCTAATGAATATCTTTTAGCCTTTAGACCGGATCGAATTGAGATTCTTACAGAAGGAAGCTGGATTGAAACCAGACAATCTCTAGTGGGAATCCGCAACCGCAAGTTATCCTTTGATGATGAGTACCACGCTTTAATTCAACCGCAAATAATCCCATAACAGGAGGTAAGATATATGTCTCTGTTTGATAAGCTGAAGATGCACTACCGGGTTTTTCGAATTAAAATTGTCAGCAAGTTCCAACTT
>CAYFSR010000123.1:0-6573 GCA_964345785.1 uncultured Eubacteriales bacterium
AAATAGAATCAGGTTTATTTATAGGGTTTGTACGAAATCTTCCACGCATGAAAATACTTGTTCAGCCATTGGACTTTGAAGGATTTGATGACCACCCTCATTAAAGAATTTGAAGTTTTTCTTTTTTGATGAAACATGCTTGTAAATATAATCTACACTTTTTTTCTTTGTCGTATCACATCTTCTGCCTGGATAACTAGCAAAGGACAATTCACTTTCTCTAATTTAGTCTTCGTTTGGTTCAATAGTAATAGAAATTGTTTCATTGACGATATCGGCGAATTCTGTTTAGCTTGTAAGTATCTTCTTATTTGTATGGTTCTCCTGTTTTTTACATCATCCATAATGTTGTGAAGCACTTGTGCTAAGTTCCAATAGAAGATGGGAGTATTAATCGTAACAATGCCCCTTAAATCGTATCTGCAAGCTAGATTAAATGCAATTAGCCCTCCCATGGAGAACCCAATTACTAAAACCTCATCTTTGTTATCATGCATTTTCTGCAATTCACTTTCTGCGGATTCAATCCAGTTGGCATAAGTTGCTTTTTTCATTTCCTTTTTTGTCGCTGAATGACCTTTCAAAGTAGGAGAGACAACATCATAGCCCAGGTTAATTAGATGTTTAGCTATAGCCTCAATCTCGTGAGCTCCGCCACCGAATCCATGAATAATCAGGCACTTTGGTTTTTTGCTATCTGTAGAGTTCATAGGCAATTGTTGCTCCTTCCATGTCAAAATAGACGTAATATCATTCCAAAGACTAGTTAGTTATCACTTGTTTGTTACCTCCACCTAGGAAATCTATTAATTGCAGATTACAGAGCAATAGATTAGAATAAACTACCTTAGGTAATGACAAAACAGTGAACTAGGAAGTAGTTGATGATACTGGATCGGAGATCTGTGGTGAGTCATCAACTAAATTGTTAATCCACTTACGAGATCGGAAGCGATACAAACCTAAAAAGAACTTGAATATCTCCTCTGAACCTACAAGAAAATATACCCAATAAACAGGCAGTTGAAGCAGTAATCCACCTACCAAAGCTAACGGTATGCTGATAAGCCACACGCCAACTGTATCTAAAAACAAGGAATATTTAGTATCTCCGCCACTACGCAAAACCCCCACAATATTTATTAGATTGAAAACTCTTATGGGCATTAGAAGGCTAAAAACAAAAAGGATTCTTAACGCAGATTGATTAACTGCATCTGAAACTTGATAGAAACCTAAAAACATTTGACTACTTAACATGAGTAGCCCTCCCATGACCACGGCAAAGCCCGGCCCTAGTGTTAACAGTCGTTTAGCATATAGGTACGCTTGTTTTTCTTTCCCTGCTCCGATTTGGTTCCCAATCATAATACCAGATGCATTTCCCATTCCCTGAAATAATACCATACCAACACTTGTGACGGTGCTAGAAATGTTCACCGCAGCTACAGCATCGGTGCCAATACGACCATAAATCACAGAATATACGGATACACCTAGAGCCCAAATGGATTCGTTTAGTATTACTGGAATGGCTGTACGGTAAAACCTGACAACAAAGGCTTTTGACCAGTCAAACATTTCCCTTAAACGGGCAGCGGGAACTAGCTTACTGGCATACACAACACCTACCATCAATACCATCTCTACTACCCGTGCAATTAATGTGGCCAAAGCGGCTCCTTCGATTCCCATTTCTGGAAAGCCCATTTTCCCAAATATCAAGGCGTAATTCATGACGGCATTTGTAATAAGAGCCACAATGCTTAGAGCCATGGGGATTTTAGCTTGTTCCGTGCTTCTTAATACTGAAGAATAGGAAAAACTTATAGCAGTTACAATATAACTTAAACCTACAATGCGTAGATATTTAACACCAGAATTAATAACAAGGGGATCACTTGAGTAAATCATCATAACTTGTCTTGGGAAGAATACAGCTAGTATAGTGAAGATAAGCGCGCTACCAAAGGCAGTCATCAGACCTAGTCCAAGTACTCTTCTGATATTCTTGACATCTCTCACTCCCCAATATTGAGCCGTGAAAATGGCCGCTCCACTGCTAACACCAAAGAGAGTTAAAGCAAATAAAAAAAACAGCTGATTGGCTTGACCAACCGCTGCGATTTCGGTTTCTCCCAATTGTCCAATCATTACTGTGTCCACCATGTTGACAGCAGATGCTACAAAGTTTTGAGCTGCTATGGGTATAGCCAGCTTTAACAGCGTGCGATAAAATTTTTTGTCTTGAAATAAATAGTCTAACATTAAAAACCTCCGGTAGAGAATGTAGCATTCTGTAATAAATTCACAAGACATATTATAGATGCTTACCGGGGTTATGGCAAGAAGATTTACTTGAACTATATCAACCAACCATCCAACTCTACAAGCTAAATTTTGCTTCGCTCAAATCCTAAATATCGTGTCCCTTGAAATGTCAGTTTACCAATGTCATCCTCTGCAAGCATTCCATACTCTGTATCACGAATTTTGAGTTCTATACGATCGCCACTAGGTACTTCAAATGTTGCATAATATGTAGTCGATGATGACGTATGGTGATGCATATTGTTCGTTCCTGTGTTGTGATGATAAGTACTAGTATTTGTTCGTTTTGTTACCACAGTTGCATCCACAGTAAGCACAGGTGATTCATTATTCCTTTTCCATTGTTTAGCACCCTGTACTGAACTTACAATTATAGTTCCGAACACAAAAATAAACCCTATAATAATAATTACAGGCACGATACTAAACATAATACCGCTAAACCCGTCAAATGGTGAAAAACCCATAATTTTACCCCTCCAAGCAAAATGCTGATTAAGAACTTAAAAAGTACTTAGCACTATGATAAAAGTTTTCCAACTGTTCTGCAAGCTTAACTTTAAGAATCTGTCTGCAAAAGAACCAGCATTGTTATTGTTCGCCTACAACTAAGCCAAACACCAGTGTTCTTGATTTTGAGCACTGGTGTTTCAACAATACACTATGAATGCTGGGGACAATCACGACGCTTTTTCTCTTTTCCGCTTGTAATTGTTAATCAAAGCCATTGTCAGCAAAAAGAGGCAATATAATAGTAATGCTATCATCAAAATTGCAATAAAATCTCTTACTGGTTCATATGTTGAAGAAACAGATCTTCTGACAATAAAGTGGCTGATAATATAAGAAACAGGAACGGCTGCAATTCTCACAAGCCAGTGTCTTGCTTTCCTGTTCCGATAGAATATCAACAATAGTAAGGCGAACAGGACACATGCTATTAAGGCCAACATCAGGTAGTATCCTAAAACCAGTCTTGGCAATGTTATCTTCCCACCATCTGGTACCTGGTTTATGCCATATATCAATAAATCTGTGCTTCCATCGGTTTGATAATAGTATACAGAGGAAACTTTTTCGCCTTTTGGATTTAAAATAACACTCTTAGGTTGGCTCTTGACTATGTTTCTGCTCCAATAGGTATTCCAGGCAGTTAAATCATACACGTATCCTGATTGATCATCCGTCTTATAACGTTCCAAGTCATAACCTGATACATCCTCTCCGAATTCAGCTAGAACGGTTCCATCGTTTTTCTTAGATATTCTCACTACATCACTTGTATATGGAAGATAATCCTGAGTAGTCAAATTAATAATAGTGATAGCAGTGATTGTAACCAATAATGTCAACATTACTGTAATAATAATTGTTTGCAGTTTTTTCTTGAATAATGTAATCTTTAATCTTTTCAAGGGCCTCACATCCCGATCCATTGGCAAGTTTTCCACAGTCTGGTTTTTCATTTCCTCCAGCTCCTTTCTGCAGTTGGAGCAAGATTCAAGGTGTATTTCAATCATTGCCCTAGTATCCTTGCTGGCAATATCCTCTGCATACAAGGGTAATACATCTCTAATAATTTCACAGGAAAATTTCATGAGTTCTCCTCCATTCCCATTCGTATTTTCTTTTTGGCACGGTGAAAAGTAACACAAGCCCAATTTTCAGTTTTACCAAATAAAGATGCAATTTGCTTGAAACTGAGCTCTCCGAAAACCCGTAGCGTGAAGACTTCTTTGTAGGGCTCATTCATACTATGAAGAACCTGGTGGACTTTCATTACATCATCTTTCAACTCAATAAATTGTTCTAAGTTGAATTTATCTTCCTGTTCTACAGAAATCTCCTGGACAGGATTCTTCTTTTTCTTTCTCAAATAGGAAAAATAACTGTTCTTCGCAATCTGACACAGCCAAACCCGTATATCACAATTACCTTTGAAGCTATCAATGGCTTTCATGGCTCTCATGAATGTTTCCGATGTGATATCCTCTGCTATTTGTTCGTCACCAGATAGGCTCACTATATATAAAAAAACATCCTTGAAGTACAATCGATAGACTCTCTCAAACTCTGTCACTTTTTCACCTCCTACTTATAAGACGCAGGAAAAAGGATTCTCTTACAAATCTATGGAAAATATATTTGCTATTTGTAGTATATAATAAATCCTAAGCAAAAGAAAAGACAGCCTTGTAAGCTGTCCGACTTTCTACTCTATCATAATAACACCAAAATTAAGTTTCTAAAGAAAATGCCAGATTAAGAGTTAAAGAATCTGAATCAATAGCCCCTGCAAGAGACCAATGACTCCCCCTAGAACGCCTCCCAGGTACTCGATGTATTTCAACTCCCGGCTGGCAATCTCCAAGGTTAATCGTTCCACTTCCTCCAGTTCTAATTCCTTGATTCGCTCCTCGACCAAATTGCTTACATCAATTTTTTGCACAGATTGCTCTATCATCTCACCCATGGAGTGATCTACAAAGTTTTCAATTTCCTGTGTTAATACATCACGAACTTTAGAAAGGATGGCCTGTTTTATAGCAGATGGCACTATAGAAGGGATTTTGTCATCAATGATACTTAAAATCTTCACTCTTATGCTGAGAATCAGTTCTGTCCTGTTCTCCCCTTCAATCAGTCTGCTGATTAGCTCTTTTACGTTAATCAATTGTTCTTCAACAGTCTTACCTATAGTCACGGCAATTTCTTCCCTGCGTTTGGGAATTAAGCCTTGTATTTCAATTTTAGTTAGCGGAATTCGCCAAGGCTTTAGTGGACGGAATAGCATTTTCACAGCAAGAAAATTCGTAAACCATCCAATTAATGCCCCAACCAATGCCATAATAATAATGTCAACCAAGCAATTTCACCCCATCTGCACTCTAGTTTCATTACCATTGTAAACCATTACGGGAATTAAGAAAAGGTTCAGAATTTGTCAAAAAACAAGCACCGGAACAGTTAACATATTTCCGATGCCCTTATCTACCTACTTGCATGCATAAATTGTTTATATAGGATGCCAATTTTACATTTGAGGCATTATGCCTTCCCTAGATAAAATTACCTTACCATTAAACACCTTGTTAATAGTGTTCAGCAGCTCTTTGTTTTGAATCTGCTCAAATTGATGAATTGTAATTTTTTGTGGTGCAATTGTAATCAGTGAGCTAATCAGCAGATCGTCATGGCTGATTTCCTTTTCGCTTATCTCCTTAGCCAGGTCCTCTAGCATATCATTATTGATGATATGAAGGTCCGAATCCAACAAGGTGAATTTCTTATCTTCTCCCATAAGAACGTGAACCTCTTCCGCCTTTGGCTCTTGTATTTCTACAAAATAGCGAAGGAGCTTAATGAACTCACTGTACTCTTTTTCAATTAGCAAGTCATCCACTGCTCGGTCCACGGCTTCCTCCAGCTCTAGGTTGAAGTCTTTCAAGCGAAAACGGATAAAACCTTCCAGCACAAGCTCATCGTTATTTTCCAGGTGTTCCATAACTCTCTTCCATACCCTGTTTTTCCACTGACTGCGTATTACCTCGCTACGAACCGTCGGATTGCCACCCCACATAATAGCCATGGCATCTCTGAGAATTTTATTTCGCTCCTCCCGACCAAAGTAAAAATATTCTTCCTGAATGATCTTCTCCACCATATGGGATTGCAGATCACCTAAAATAATCTCTGATACGGTTTCGGCGATATATTGATGCAGTTTTTCTCGGGTTTCCTCTACAGAGCGACTCTCATAATCCTGATTGCTGATATAGTTAAGGAACAGCAAGTTCCCTGCTTTCTTTTCTTCAATTTCCAATCCATCCGGTTTTCTGGTGTGAACTTTACGGACTAGTGCTTCCTTGATGTCAGTATCTCGTTCTTCAACCCCGATGGAAAAAACCTGCATGTCAACACTCCCTTTCCATCCTCCTTATTCCCTTTCTTCTGTGAACTATATTTCCAGTTATAACGGAGGGCAAAGTCTCAAATTCCTGCTACATTATATGCTTGATGTTTTGGATAGTTTCCCTCGATGCTAGTATTCCCCGAGAAGATTTCAAAGCAATGATGTATTAATTGGATTTTTTCTTCGATCATAGTTTATGAAAACTTTGTCCGAATATCTCATAGCAAATTTTGCAAACAAAATTAGAAAGTAGCTGCTATTAAGAATTAATCTATTCAAAACAAGAAAGTCGCAGAATTTAGATCCTGCGACTCTTAAAAATTATCTGA
>CAYFSR010000124.1:0-6569 GCA_964345785.1 uncultured Eubacteriales bacterium
ATATTGATGCGCTTTTTTGGTATTGTATCAATTAGATGTCCCGAACTCTGAAATTAACTTAAAATTAATTTTATTATTCGTTTCCTATTTGTTATACTTTATGATATATTATTGTATAGGGACAACAGTCACCAATAAATGATATTTATATGGAGGGGTATTTTATGGCTGATAATATTTTAAATCGATTTGAAGAAGATCAGACAGATGTGAAAAAAGTTGACACCGATAAGAAGCTGAGGGTAGGCATTATCGGAACTGGTTGGATTGCTGAAGCCCACGTAGCAAAGTACAAGGAAATGGATGACGTTGAAATTGTTGCAGGGGCAGACCTTATTCCAGGGAAAGCTGAAGCATTTTTCAAAAAATTTGGCGTTCCTAATGTAAGGTGCTTTGAAAGCCATACAGATATGCTCAACTCAGTAGAACTGGATGCTGTTAGTGTTTGTACATATAATGCTACTCATGCAGAGTGTACTATTGATTCTCTGAACAAGGGTGTAAATGTCATGTTGGAAAAGCCTATGTGCGTAACTGTTGAAGAAGCAGTTGAAATTATTAGAGCAGAGCGAAAGAGTGGCAAGATTCTGTCCATTGGATTCCAACCGCGCTTTGACCCCAATATGAAAAAGATTAAAGAAATCGTTGATTCTGGTGCTTTAGGCGACATCTATTATATCCAAACCGGTGGCGGACGTCGCAGAGGAATTCCCACACCATACGGAACTTCCTTTATAGCTAAGGAGACAGGAGCTATTGGTGCTTTAGGCGATATCGGATGCTACTCTCTTGATATGGTTTTAAATGCAATCGGTTATCCTAAGCCCTTAACTGTAAGCGGATACACTTCAGACTTCTTTGGAAAAAGACCCGAAACTTATAAAAACCATCCAGAATATGCAGAAGTTTTTGGCGTAGATGATTTTGCAGCAGCCTTTGTTCGTCTAGAAGGAGGAATCATCTTAGATTTCCGTATTGCCTGGGCAATGAACATTGACACCCCTGGAGATACCATCATCCTCGGAACCGAAGGCGGGTTGAGAATTCCATCTACTGACTGCTGGAATGGTTCAGTAGGTGGCGCTATGAAGATCTATCATGAGGTAGCTGGAAGCCAGGTAGAAACCGAAATTCCAATTATAAAGAGTGATATTGATCTATTTGAAGCTAAACTACGTTCTTTCCTCGATGCAATAAAAGAAGGTGGATCTGCTCCTATTCCATCCAGCGAAATCCTGTATAATCAGGCTATTATCGACGGCATTGGAAAATCTGCTGCGGTTGGCAGGGAAATAGAAATTAACATACCTGAAATTTAATTTTATAATCACGTACACACAAAAGACTGTAAACCATGACATTTACTGGTCCCTGCAGTCTTTTATTGTAAAATACAGTAGAACATAAAGTTCTTAACAGAAGTTTTGTTTAGTGCCGTAAAACGCTTCAAATTTGCATACAATAGATATAATGACGTACAGCTTGCACTTACTACATATGAGAAAGCATTGGAGACAAGAAATGAAGCGAAGAACGAAACGGACAAATAAAACTACAATACATAGTCGTTACTTTAATAGGAAGCAATTAAAGCTAATACAAAAGCGCATACTAATGATTTCTACCATTATGATTGTGGCGATTCTTATCATAGTACGGTCACCGAGTAGTGAACAAAGAATTAAGTCACCTAAAGGAAGGAGCGAACCCCCTATGTCTGAAAACAAATCTCTATCTGATAACTGGCAATTAACTCTGGTTAATAGCGAAAATCCTTTACCTAAAGGATACTCGGTACAGCTTAAGAAAATAAATGATACTCATAAAGTGGATGAGAGGATAGCTGACATTGTCTTAGCAATGATTGAAGATGCAAAGGATGAAGGGGTAGATTTATTAATCTGCTCTTCGTATCGCTCTGTAAGCAGGCAACAGGAATTATTAGATGAGGAGATTGATAAGTATATTACCGCGGGCAGAACTAATGATGAAGCTTTAGTTGAAGCTACTTTAGGTCTTGCACTTCCAGGGCACAGTGAACATAATACCGGGCTTGCTTTGGATATAGTTACCCCAAGCTATCAGATTATAGACAGGGGTTTTGAAGATACAGAAGCCTTCTCCTGGTTGGATAAGAATGCATATAAGTATGGCTTTATACTCCGCTACCCAAAAGGCAAGACAGCAATTACGAAAATTAAATATGAGCCCTGGCACTATCGTTTTGTAGGGCAGGAGCACGCGGCTATTATAAAAGAAAGTAACGTAACTTTAGAGGAATACCTGGCAGAAAGATAAAAGAAAAAGTATTGGGACATAGACAAAAGCAAAAGTAAAAAGAAAAAAGAAGAAGATAAAGACAATAATATATGAAATACTAAGAAAGCAGGTATATTTATGAAAAATAACAAAGCTTTAGGTGCTCAGGTTTGGCTTGTACCGGATTGTTTCTACCCTTCCATCAGTAGCCCAGGTCATTATGTAAGCCATGAGGCGATTTGTGTACTTAATACAGCTAAAGAGGATGCACATATCAATTTAACCCTATATTTTGAAGACAGAGAACCTGTTCGAAGCTTTAAGACAATTTGTAAGGCTGAACGAACTAATCATGTCCGATTGGATCTAATTAGAGATGAGAATGGGAATTCCATACCACAGGATGTGCCATATGCAATTATGGTAGAAAGTGAGGTACCTATAGTAGTTCAATACAGCAGGCTGGATACCACTCAGGCAGAAATGAGCTTGATGACAACTATGGCTCATCCTATGTAATCTTTTTAAGAACTCAAAAGTAATTATGAGCCCAAGAATAAATATGGGCTTAATAAAAAAAACGTAATAATAGTGAAACTTTATATACAATGAAACGTCTTATATCACTAGAGATAAGAGATATAGGGCGTTTTTTGCGTGTATACTACACCTTATAGTTAGAAGCTATATTCATATAATACTCGAACCTTCATAAGATATAATAATTGATCATTTTTTGAAATGGATAGGAGTAGGTATTATGTGGGAAGTAATTAAGGGTTTATGGAATAGTAAGTATTTAAAGTCAGCTCTGTATATAGCTTTTATGCTTATATTGATGGGTTTAGGTATTGCCGTTATTTATTATGTAATAAGGCTGGCATACGAAAGAGTTAATGAAATTGTGTCAATATCCATGACTATATTTCTACAGCAGAAGTTGTGATATCTATATTTTTGTTTCTCTGATATAATGTACTGGTGTTTAGTAAACATAATTGTATACAAGACACTGGCTTTTTATTTTAAAGAGATTTTGATTATCAAGGATGAAAACAAATGAACAAAGATACAAGAAACTATATACTAATGTTCTGGGATCCTATATCCTTTGTAGCTGCTATGGCTTTTATTTCTATAAATGCAGTTATTCCCAACTTTTTAAATGAACTAGGTGCGTCTGCTTTTCAAATCAGCCTTGCTAGTGCATTATGCAGCATTGGACCTTTTCTAGCCCAACCGATATTTGCCCAAGCGGCCATGGGAACACCATTAAAGTCTCGTGCTTTTTCCAGACTACTATTTACTCAACGCTTTCTGTTTCTTGCTTATTCAATTTCAATACCGTTAATTTATAAACATCTTCCTGGTTCATCCGTTATGATATTTCTTTTTGTCTGGGGTATCTTTAATATTTTTGTGGGCAGCTATTCTCCATTTTATATGAGTGTATTAGCCAAAGTCATACCTGGGAACCAACGTGGACGACTTCAGGGTTATGCAACTGCAGCTGGTAATATTGTAGCCTTAGGGTCTGCTTTTCTGGTAGGGGTATTTCTAAAAATGTTTAGTTTTCCATACAGCTATGCGTGGATATTTGGTACTGGGGCGTTTTTTCTTATATTGAATGCCTGGGGATTTGCTCTTATAAAAGAAAACCCAGACCAAACAGAAAAGAAGGCCATTAACTACTTTAAATATATTAGAGAAATTCCACATGCTTTAAAGACAAATAAAACCTATGCAACAGCTGTATTGGGTAATAGCTTCCATGTTATTGCTAACGTGGCCCTTTCTTTTTATTCCCTTAATGCAATACGAAATTTTGAGATTGGTGCCGAGCAAATTGCTTTATTTGCAGGTATTGGTGTTTTGGTAAACATATTCGGTAGTGCGATATTTGGTGTTATTGGAGACAAAATTGGGCATAGACATGTACTAATGATTACAGCTGCTTTAAGCATTATTGCGCCCGTACTTGTTTTGAGTATACATAGTTTAACTGTGATTTACATTAGCTTTGCCTTGTCCAGTCTTGCTGCAGGAGGATATTCCCTCAGCAGTGGGGTAAATATCATCAATCATAGTCCTGAAACCCAAGTTCCTCTATATGTAAGCATGAATACAATGATCACTTTCATTGCATCTTCAGTAGTTACACTAGTAGCAGGCGCGATGATAGATATTTTTTCTTTTACTCCTTTGTTTGTAGTAACAGCTGTTAGCGGTCTCATAAGTCTTTTAATTTATCACAGCTCAGATTCTAGCAAAGATGTAATACAGATTAAGAGGCAAGGATAAGCTTACACCCTTGTCTAACTACAGATTAAAAACAGTACTAATATGGATTGCATTAGTACTGTTTTTTAATCTATACCTAATTGTTAGTATTATTAAAGGAAGCTTGCCCATTTTTCTTCTAGATTGGGGTCTGACAGAGTATTCATTATATATTCAGCGTATTCGGCTCCATTGGCTCCATCTTCACGGCCTGTGAGAGCGATTTTCTTTTCGAATTGTCCACAGATATCCAAGGCCATTTGGAGGTTTTTAGCTTTCTCCTGATAGCCAATATGATCTAAAAGCATGCTAGCACCACGTATGATACTACTAGGATCAGCGTATTGTGCACGGCCTTCATCTACCATTCTTGGGGCAGAGCCATGGATTGCCTCAAACATTGCATATTGTTTACCTATATTTGCACTTCCCGCTGTGCCCACTCCACCTTGGAACTCAGCAGCTTCGTCTGTAAGTATATCGCCGTAAAGATTGGGAAGTACCATTACCTTAAACTGAGTACGTCTCTTCTCATCAACTAATTTAGCTGTCATGATGTCTATATACCAGTCATCCCATTTTACATCAGGGTATTCTTCGGCAACCTGCCGTGCAACATCCAGGAATTTTCCGTCTGTAGTTTTTACTACATTTGCCTTGGTAACCACTGTGACCTTATTAATATTATTTCTGCTTGCATAATCAAAGGCCGCTTTTATTATGCGATAAGAGCCTTCCTGAGTGGTAACGGTAAAGTCTAAGGCTAAATCATCATTTACATGGATACCATCGCTACCTAATGCATAAGCGCCTTCTGTGTTCTCACGGAAGAAGGTCCAGTCAATACCCTGTTCAGGTACCTTTACAGGTCTTACATTAGCGAACAAATCAAGTTCTTTACGCATGGCAACATTTGCACTTTCAATATTAGGCCAGGGATCGCCAGCTCTTGGAGTTGTGGTAGGGCCCTTTAGTATGACATGACATTGTTTCAATTCTTCCAGCACATCCTCAGGTATGGCCTTTCCTTGTTTAGCACGATTTTCAATGGTCAGTCCTTCAATTACACGGAAGGAAACCTTGCCATTTTTTACCTCATCCTGCAGTAGAAACTCTAAAATTTTCTGAGCTTCTGCTGTGATAAAGGGACCGATGCCGTCACCACCGACTATACCGATTACGATGTTGTCTAGTTTATCGTAATCAATAAAGTCCTTGGTCTCTTTCATCTTTTCAATGCGAGAAAACTGGTCTTCCAGCACCTTCCCCAAATGGGTTTTGGCTCTTTCTATCATCTCTTTTTGATTCATTTATCTAACCTCCACTAATAAAATTGTCATTAATTACTTTATCTCAACCCTCTAATAAAACATCAGGCTTCAAAGTTGCAGTTTTTCTTCAAAAAGCATCTTTACTAAGATCTTAATCTTTTGCTTAATTATTCCTATTTATTATATAGCATGGCCTACCATTTTACAAACACTGTCTTAGTGAGCTGCCTGATTCCCAACACAGCCGATTCGCTTATATCTGATCTGGAAATATACCAGGCTCGTTGTCAAATTTGATTCACAATATCATATACTTCGATACTGAACCCATGAGAGCTTACAAAATACAGCTTACACACATACCTCAACGCTCCAATTTCCAATGGATTAAGGGTGTCCAACTTTTTATCCGCACCCCAGCTAAAATTAATGGAAATCCATGCATTAATTGAAAAATTGTTCAGATAGAAAAGCAGCTGGAGTCGATTAGAATAGGGGGTCATGTCCTTTAATAGGAGCGACGTAAGTAGAGGATGGATAGGTAGGTAGTGAGGAGAAACAAGAGGAAGGGACTGCACACCTGCATTTTGTGTTCAGTTCCTTTAGTAGCTTCGTAATATTTAGGTAACCTGAGGTTTATTGAGCCTGGTACATGCCTTTCTTCTGCATGTAGTTGAAGATACCTTCTCCATGCTGTTGTTCTTCCTTTTGGATATGGTTTAGTGCTTGGCGGGCATTGGTATCAGCAAACTCAAATAC
>CAYFSR010000125.1:0-6535 GCA_964345785.1 uncultured Eubacteriales bacterium
ATTTTCAAGGTGCAAACGACAGTATGTAGTTGAGTGCTTTTGACACCTAAATCATAATAATAAAACAATTAAACAAATATTTATTGTTAATAACTCCAATATCGGCTATAATTATATTAATTCCTAAAACAGACGAGGTGAAACTGTGAAATACATTCCCAGAGCCATGGAAGATACCTTCCTTCGCTTATCAAATGAGTTTGCAGCAATACTACTTACTGGTCCCCGACAGGTAGGCAAAACTACTATGTTGCAAAAGCTTGCTCAAGAAGAGAATATTGGACGAGATTATGTTACCTTGGATGATTTGATGGAACGAGAGATGGCAAAAAACGACCCCAAAATGTTTCTTCAGATTCACAAACCTCCCGTTTTCATTGATGAGATACAATATGCACCTGAGCTGTTTACGTATATTAAAATTCATATTGATCAGAATCATCGGCCCGGAGATTTCTGGCTTACAGGTTCCCAAGTATTTAAACTTATGGAGGGAGTGCAGGAATCCTTAGCAGGCCGAGTCTGTCTTTTACATATGTCTCCTATGTCCCAAGCTGAAATTTGTGGGGCAGTAACTGAACCCTTCGAACTGGATTATAAAAAATTATCCCGACGTTCCAGTGAAAGAAAGGCTCTTGACACACCTGCCATATATGAACGAATTTGGAATGGGGGAATGCCAGCATTGGTAAGCGGACAGCATAGTGATCACCGCATTGTTTATTCAAGCTATATCAGCACCTATATTGATCGTGATGTCAGGGAGATTTCTGGAAGCCTTGATTCTCTTAAATTTATAAACTTTTTCACAGCAGTGGCCGCACTGGCTGGTCAAATGCTTAATTATAATACCATTGCTAATGTTGCTGGAATTGATCAGGCAACCGTTAAAAGTTGGCTGGGAATTTTAGAGCGCTTGGGGATTATTTTTTTCCTTCATCCATATTCTAACAACATACTCAAACGCATGGTTACTAAGCCAAAATTATATTTCTATGACAGTGGCTTGGTTGCATATCTAACTAAATGGAGCGACAGCGAAACTTTGATGAATGGGGCTATGAGCGGTGCTATACTTGAAAACTTCGCAGTTTCTGAAATCGTCAAAAGTTATCAGAACTGCGGGTTGGAACCGTTCATTTATTATTATCGGGATAAGGATACCAAAGAGATTGATATTCTGCTAGAAGATAGTGGTAAGCTCTACCCAATGGAAATAAAGAAAACCACAATGCCCCAAAAACAACTTACCAGAGTATTCAAAGTAATAGATAGAGCCCCGCTAGAGCGCGGAACAGGTGCAGTAATATGCACAATCGATCGCTTGTCAGCCTTCGACAGTGAGAACCTTATTGTGCCAGTGTGGGCAATTTGATAAATTGCTAGTATATGTGATAGTAAAACCGAGAGGACTTAACGATGAACGGACAAAACCGAAAAGATATAGCTGTCGGTGCACATGTAAAAATTGTACTCAAAGCTGATCAACGTACAGGCAAACTTACAGAGGGTGTAGTAGCTAGACTTCTAACAAAGAGCAGCTCTCACCCTCACGGGATTAAAGTTATGCTTGAAGATGGGCAGGTCGGCCGGGTACAGGAAATAGTAGACTCTTCACAACGTTTTGAATGACACTTTACAAGAAGAATCTTTATACTGCGAAAGACCGTAATACATTTTAATATAAATCTTATTGCTCCTGATAAGGAGCCAAAGCAGCTTCTAGCGCATCACAGGCTGACATCATTTCATCTACATCCTTGCTCTTTAACGCTCTCTTTCCTTCTTTAACCGGTTCCTTCAGGGCTACTCTTGCCTCCTTAAATTTCTGCCTATCCTTGCTCTTGGCTAATCTTTTTTCTACTTCTACAGCTTGGTAAAGTAGACTTTGCAGGCGTCCACTTACTTCTGATTCCTGACGGAATTTATCATCCTCCGATGCGTATTGCTCTGCATCTCGAATGGCTTTTTGAATGTCTGCATCGCTCATATTAGATGAGGACTCGATTGTAATATCTTGTGCTTTGCCAGTCTTCAGGTCCTTCGCTGCAACATTGACAATTCCATTGGCATCAATAGTAAAGGTTACTTCAATCTGAGGTACACCCGCCAACGCCTTCTGAATTCCTTTAAGCTTAAATTTACCTAATGTTTTATTTTCGCTTGCCCTAGGTCTTTCACCCTGTAATACATGAATTTCTACTGCAGGTTGAAAATTAGCCGCTGTGGTAAATATCTGGCTCTTAGAAATTGGTATTGTTGTGTTTCGCTCAATAACATGGGTACAAATCCCTCCCATTGTTTCGATACCGAGAGATAGCGGTGTTACATCTAAGAGTAGAAGTCCAGTAACACTGCCAACCATGACTCCACCCTGCAGGGCTGCACCCATAACTACACATTCATCAGGATTGATTCCCTTAAAGCCTTCCTTACCTGTGACACCTTTTACTTTATCCTGCACAGCAGGTATACGGGTAGAACCGCCTACCAGCAACACCTTGCCAATATCGTTTTTCGTTATATGTGCATCTTCCATTGCTTGCTTTACTGGCCCAACAGTGGCTTCCACTAGATGAGCTGTCAATGCATTAAATTTGGCCCTCGTTATAGTGGTGTTCATATGAAGGGGCGTTCCCTTAGATTCGGAGAGAAAAGGCAGGTTAATTGCAGCCATTTCAGAAGCAGAAAGATCCTTCTTGGCCTGCTCTGCAGCTTCTTTCAAACGTTGCATTGCAGCAGGCTGATTAGACAAGTTTACATTATTTTCTTTTTTGAACTCCTCTAAGAGCCAATCCACCAGGCAGTTGTCAAAGTCGTCACCGCCAAGACGATTGTTTCCTGCCGTAGCCAACACCTCAATAACTCCATCCTTAATATCCAGAATGGAAATATCAAAGGTTCCACCGCCTAGGTCGAATACCAAAACCTTCTGACTTTCCTCTTTATCCATGCCATAAGCCACGGCTGCCGCAGTAGGTTCATTTATAATACGCTTTACTTCAAGCCCAGCTATGGTACCCGCATCCTTGGTAGCTTGCCTTTGAGAATCTGTAAAATATGCAGGCACAGTGATAACCGCTTCACTTACGGTTTCTCCAAGATATGCTTCTGCATCCTTTTTCAACTTTCCTAAAATCATAGCTGATATTTCAGGTGCAGTAAAAGATTTTCCATCTATTTTTATTTTATAATCAGAACCCATTTCACGCTTTATGGAGCTGATTGTACGATCTGAATTTGTTGCTGCTTGGCGCAACGCTACCTGTCCCACTAAACGCTCACCAGTCTTTGAAAAAGCTACCACCGACGGCGTTGTTCGACCACCTTCTGCGTTAGGTATAATGACAGGCTTGTCACCTTCCATCACAGCCACACAAGAATTTGTGGTTCCAAGGTCTATTCCAATTATCTTACTCATTTATTTCTCCTCCATATTATTCAACATTGTTCTATATCCAAATATACGCTTCAGATTCTTCGCTCTGAATGCCCAAATTTACGCTCTGAACGACAAGCTCACCGTTCTATATGAAAAACCCCCGAATAGTAACAATAAATTGCTACAGGTCAGAGGTTAATAACTAGCAACAGCAGGGGTAACGGCAGCAAAATATGCAAAACAACTGAGCCAATAATATTTGCAGAAAGCCACGCCCCATACGTCCCATATCAAATCCTTGACTTTGCCCTGCCTCCTGGTAAGTATGGCTCCCTTGCCGGAATTGATTCAACAATTGCTGGTATTCTTGATTGTTAGGTTCCAAACGGGCCGCCATTTGAGCATGATTCAAGGCTGTAACCCTATTGCCAATTCCGGCATTTGCAATGGCACTAAGATAATACCACTCAGCATTTCTAACATTTATTTGGGCTAGTATTTGCAATGCAACACGATACTGTCGGGCTTGAATATATAAGCGTGCTTGTTGCAATGTAGGGGCTCCAGATTGTCTATTACTCTGCTGGCTCCATCCTTGCCCAAAAAACTCACCAAATATATCTTCAAAACCGCCAAAATCAAAGCCGCCATAAGGATCATAACCTCTGCCACTATTAGACTGGTCATGCCTTTGCTGTCCATAGCTTCCGTCAGGCCGTTCATAAGATGCACCGCCTGTTTTCTGAGTCTTAATCTGCTCATATGCAGCATTGATTTTACTCATCATTTTTTCAGTTTCTTTGTTACCAGGATTTAAATCAGGGTGGTACTTCTTTGCCAGTTTACGATATGCTTTTGTAACTTCCTCATCTGATGCTGAAGGACTGACCCCTAATACTTTATACGGATCTTCCATGTTATGCGTCCACCCCTTTTCGTTTTTGCACTCGGTACTTCTGCCAGACACCAGAATACAAAATGTTTTGTAAAATATGTTTATCACGCTTTATTGGCAGCTTCTCAAATTCCTCAGTGCATTCTGCCATCATTACAGTAAGCATAGGCGTAAAATCCGTCTCCATCTGTGCAATTAGAGGGTTGTACCTCTGTTTTTTTATGTCTGTTTTTAAATCATTCACTGCATCTAATAGGTAGATGTAACGTCCCAAGGCTGCTCCCATTCGCCATAAGCCTTCGGAATGCTCATCCTGTCGCCAAACGAATACAGAGCCCATTAGGTCTCCAAAGCAGTTGGCTGGTAAGTCTGGATTCAGCTCATTAGCTGCTTCCATCTCCCCAAGCTGTTTTAAACGACTGGCAATTGCTTCACACTGCTCAGGATATTCTTTCTTTATTTGGGGTAAGTATTTCTCCAAGTTTCTGCTTTTTTGTTTGGCAACAAGGTTATTGTCGTCGTAAGCATCATCCAGCATCTGATAGTAACTTAATACTATATTCATATCCGCAGCATATGAGGTAATTTCCGTTTCTACATAAGTCTGCCGCCTAATAGGATATGCTATACAACGCTGACTATCCTGACTCTCATCCATTTCATATAAGGAAGAAAGCAGGATGGTTAAAAAGGTCATATCATAGGTAAGAGTGGAACGGCCTGCATTACCGTATTTTTCGTTCAACTGGTGGCACAGCCCGCAATAATGCTTATTATACTGTTGCCGCTCTTCCTTTGATAAGGCTTTGGGATTAATAACCACATATCCAAACATTTGCTACCCACCTTCTTATAAAATTTTCAAGTTTTCTGCTTAAAAGATGTTTTACATTTGGGGCAACGAATTGTGATAAGCCCTTTTCCCTTAGGCACTCTTAATTGCTGCTTACAGGAAGGGCATCGATAAAACCGATGTGTATTTCGTTGAGTCAACCTAAGCTTTATGTTCTTGAAAAACTGTATTACCTTCCCTCTTGCACGTAAATATCCATAATTTTCTTGAGCCCGTGCTGATGTATTACGGGAAAACATTCGGAAGGCAGTTAAAAAAATCAAAACCATTCCTAAAGTATTCAATACCACCCACCTGGTGAATATAGAAAGGACACTAAAAATAAGGGCAAGAATAATCATAAAACGACTTAGATCATCCTGCCCGTATCGCCCATACATAAAACGTTGTAACCATGATCTCATTTAATAATCCCCTTGTTCAAAATTGTTACATAATAACTCTCCATTGACAGTTTGCCCAAAAATACAGACAAGGTGTCAATAATTAATTATATAGGACACCTTATAATTATTCAATGAAATTGCTAAAAGGTTTTCAAATTATTCACATTCTCTGTGCTGTCTCATAAGCCAAGTTATAGTTTTCTCCCATGAAAGTCTTTTACTATTTTAGAACATAATCCTTAAATAAGAGCAACAATTCTGTCCTGCTGTTAATTTCCAGTTTACGATAAGAGCTCGTGCAATAGGTGTTAACTGTGGAATATGAGATGGATAGCATAGCTGATATTTGCCGCATTGTATATCCCTCCAACAAGAGCTTGCAAACTTCAACCTCTCGTTTACTTAAGTTATACTTTCTGAACATGGAAAATGGATCATTATCGATTTCCCTGCTATGAGAATCCTTTGCCCAGTCACTTTCTATTTCAGATCTGACAAACAAAGGAGATACAATAAGAAATAAAAGCATAACCAAAGCAGCTATAATTGAATATATGTTTGATATTTCTATAGTATTTACATGAGTTATGTGATTTCCGATTAATATCCCAACTATACCGCCAAATACCACAATGAAAAGATAAGAGAACCTCAGATATCGCATGCTATTGTATTTTTTACCTATTACTCCCATGATGTAGTACACATTTATCATTCCTACAGTACTGCCTAAACCAAGAAGGAAAGCAAATACTAACGCCATAATTGGAAACTGCATGACAAGTGCATTACATACTATTGACATTGTTACACTAGCAAAGGTGATATTTGCAAGCCAAATAAACGCTTTTTTTGAAATAGCATATATTAATATGTAGACAATGCAACCAAAGACGCTCCCTAATATATACCACATTAATATAGGTAAGTTTGTAAGTTGCATGGTCATATGAAACATTCCATGGCATCTATTAAAAAATCTTTGAGCCTCATTTTTTGCACGGTCAAAGGCATTCTCA
>CAYFSR010000126.1:0-6477 GCA_964345785.1 uncultured Eubacteriales bacterium
CCCAAAAGCATCCCCCAGCCAACCATATTTCCTTTCTCATTGCATCAGTCCTCCTATTATTGTCATCATTATTTTTTTGTTCCTTATCATTGTTTTTATCTTTATCAATATCATTATCATTATCAATATCATTATCATGCTCTGCAATCATATTTTGATTCTGAAGCAGTTCTTGTCTATCTTCTCCTGCTACTTGCAGGGTACACGCTGCCAAATTGAAAAGTAAAGCTGAGGTGAAAAAAAGAGTGGTTATTTTCATATAAAGCTTCATAAGACACCTCCTAGTATACTCTCTTATACTCTGTTAATAACCAGGATTTTTATCACTATACCAAAAATAAATATATTCCTAAAAATTTGCTTTACAATGAAATCTTTCTGTTATATAATATCACATATATAACATATATGCATACTATATATTAAGAATTAAGGGGGGGAAGTTAAAATGTCAAAAATTAAAAATAATATTACAGAGTTGATTGGGAAAACGCCATTAGTTAAATTATCAAATTATGGGAAAAAGAACGAGTTATATGGAACTGTTGTTGCGAAGCTGGAATACTTCAATCCTGCTGGAAGTGTCAAGGATAGAATTGCATTAGCTATGATAAAGGATGCCGAAAAAAAAGGTTTATTGAAGCCTGGTTCTGTTATCATCGAGCCTACCAGTGGTAATACAGGTATTGGTCTTGCATCCGTTGCAACTGCACGAGGCTATCGGGTTATTCTTGCTATGCCTGATACGATGAGCGTTGAACGTAGGAAACTATTGAAGGCTTATGGTGCAGAGCTTGTGTTGACTGATGGTGCAAAAGGGATTACAGGTTCAATTGACAAAGCGAAAGAACTGGCGGCAGAAACCCCCAATTCTTTTATTCCAGGTCAGTTTACAAATCCTGCTAATCCTGCTATTCATAAGGCAACTACAGGCCCTGAGATTTGGGAAGATACTGAAGGCAAGGTAGATATATTAGTATCCGGCGTAGGTACTGGTGGTACAATAACCGGTGCAGGCGAGTATCTGAAGGAACAAAATCCTAATGTAAAAATCGTTGCTGTAGAACCAGTAGGTTCTCCAGTGCTTTCCAAGGGCACAGCAGGCTCTCATAAAATTCAGGGTATTGGAACAGGATTTATACCAGATGTACTAGATACCGGGATCTACGATGAGGTTATTGTGGTTGAAAACGAAGACGCTTTTAAGGCTGGCAAAGTCATTTCAAGAACGGAAGGTATTCTTGTAGGCATTTCCTCAGGGGCAGCGCTTCATGCAGCAACCGAGGTAGCGAAGCGACCAGAAAACAAAGGTAAGTTAATTGTTGTAATATTACCCGATACAGGTGAACGATATCTATCTACAGCGCTTTTTGAAGAATAATATATAGACTTTTAGTTAATAAAAGAGTAAACATCTTAAAATGCTCCTTTCTATACATACGGAGAAATAGAAATCACTGTACGTAAGGCGAGGAGCATTTTAAGCTTTAATTTGTGTAGTGCCGCATTGGCTTGAAAGTTTATTAATTTTAGGGATGCCTAAATAATAGATCCATAGGTTCACCATATAAATACAGATCCACAAACTCATGAGCGGATTGTATCCTCTTAGTTAAGCCTATACCTCCACGTCCTACATCCTGCATCTGGTGGGCATCAGAACCTGCAGATAAATACAATCCATGAGATAAGCCCAATGCATATGCTTTGTCATTGGAAGAATCATGCCGGGGATGATTATTAAATGCCTCTATTCCATCAAGTAATTCTGGCTGAACAGGGGGAATGTTTTTTCGATATGGGTGTGCTTGAAACACAAGAATAGGTTTATCTTCATTCTTGATTAGTTCTCTAAAAGAAGCTAAATCTAGTCGATTTAGATATGGGTTGTCATAAAGAAATTCTTCATCAAAACCATAAACTAAATAATCTGATACAGAACCGTCAAATCTAAGCTCCATTCCCAGTAGAATGTCCATTCCAAGCTTATGCCCAGCTTTCTTAGCAGTTCTATATCCTATAAGATAATTGTCAATAACCTCTTTCCAACTTCCATGGAATTGGTCTACAAAGCCATTGTAATAATGGTCTGTGACCAAAAAACCTTGAAAACCTGCCTGATTATATAATCTAATCATTTCTTCTGCCTGCACTTTACCACATGGGCTCACCTCTTTTGTGTGAACATGGGTATCATAACGATAGTAATGCAACTAATTTAACCTCACAATCAATATCTTTTTTATTAGTATCTTCTTTACAAAACAAGTTTTACACCAATTCTTAAAACATCTTATGCTTTAAGCATATCTAGAAGATATGATACTAACAAACTTATATTACCACAGAAGGATGACACATTAAATACGATTTTAATATAAATCCTTATTATTTCTTCAAGATAAAAAATTTGGTAATAAAACTAGCAAATTAAGGACATGCTATTGAAGACAAAAGTTATCAAAAAGAAAGACGGTGAAAACATGAAGAAACGAATTTCTGTAGCAATTGCTACTATTATGGTGTTGGTTCTGCTTGGTTCATGTGCCCCAGCCGAGCCTCAAGCTACGCCTTCGCCATCTCCTGCGGTCACTCCATCCCCGGCTCCCAGCCCATCTCCAGAAACAACAACATCCCCAGCACCAACTGATACTGGTACCGGAGAAGGCGAAACAGGTGATGTTACAACTCCGAACGGTCTTGAAGACGGAGTATATGTTGGAGACTCTGGAGAGGATGACAGAGGAAATTATGCAGAAATCAGCATAACCATAGCCGATGAAAAGATTACTGAGGTGGAATTCACCGAGTATTCTGGTAAAGATAATCCAAAAACTAGAGAAAATGGCTATGAGTATGAAGAAGCATTAAAAGCAATAGAAGAGCTCCCCAAACAGCTGATAGAGACCCAGGATGTAGACAAAATTGATGATTATACAGGCGCAACTGGCACTACCGAGAAATTCCGTACTGCAGCTAAAAAGGCACTAAGTGGAAAACCTGGAGAAGGCACCCCCAAATAAGGAAGTAATAAAACTTAAAAGAAGGCGCTTACGCCTTCTTTTTGTTTTGCATAGGCTTTATATAGCATGAAATACCGTGTGGTCATATAACATGCGGATTTTTTTGATAGTAATTAGTCTAATGCTACGATGAAAACAGTTCCAGTAAGGTCGACCGAACCAATACAAAGCTTTTTGTCATCAGGTGAACAGGCAATAGCAGACAGCAAATCAGGACCAACGACATTGTCTTCACCTTTTGCGATCCATTTCAATAACCCTAATTCACATAACCCTTTCTTATCGTTATAGCTAAACACCCTGCTGATATCCAGTGGATCACCACATACACCCCAAGCGCAAGTTGTGTCTTTATTCGTACAAAGGGCGTTCAATGCGCCAGAGCTACTTGTCAAACCCAGTGAGAATACTTGCTGTTCATTTATAACACTAAGCTTACCATCCATTGTCCCAATCAGTGTACGATTTCCATTCCAACTTACAGAGCAAGATGGTACTGCCAAGTACTGCCTACCAGCGACATGCGGCAGCTTAACATCCTCAGGAATAGAAACTGCTTTAGGGCAGGCTTTGGTTAGCAGCTCCTTCCGGTCTGATTCGTTCATTTCTTCGAGAAGTTTTATTTTTACTAGTGCTCCACCTTGAATATCAAAGGCATATTTTGGTGCTTTCTGGCCGCATACTCCACGAATGGTATTAGAATCCTCCCAGTATAATCCGATCACAGCAGAGTTTTCCTCGTCACCGCGAAGCTCAGTCCAAAGCCTTACCTGAAGAACCTTTTCAGGTGAAAATGCTTCATGTGCGTTATGAAGCGAAGTACCTTCATATTGAGCACCAGCCTTGTTAGTCCTCTCTGCTGGCTTTGGATAAAACCGTTCATCCTGATGTGCAGGACCATGCTGACCTAATTGCTCCGATAAGATATTCAAATCAATGCACATTACTGGTGGTCCGTTATCCTTATCTGCTGCGCATGTAGCATACATGACATTTTTCTCATGATCAATTCGTATTTCCGAAATTAGCCCGCAGACAAGGTCCGTCACTCCCATCACACCGAGGTTTTGCGCTTTTGAATTCGGATCACTGTATTCCCATCGGTAAAGATAAGCTACAGCTGGGGTAGTATTATTAAGGTATGCATCTGGAACATCCAAAAGTCGTGGAGTCATTGCGTACCACAACACTCCATTTGAGTCGAGCGCTCCATTGAAGCAGTAGAAATAGTTGCCAAATCCCTCAAACAGTTCGTCCGTCCCGTGCATTTCACCATAATCAATAAGTTGCCCCATAGAAGTGTTATATTCAAACAAATGATTAGAGTATCCGCCAATCATCAGCATACGTTGATCATCGAGATTGATGTAGGTTGATATGTAACGGTATACGAAGCGCTTTCCGTAATCAGAACGATGCTTTGGTAGTCGAATACCTGTCCACTCAATTCGATCAGTATCGGTATTAACACGCAGAAAAAATCCCGAAGGAGAAGTCAAGTAGATGTTTTCATCAGGTCCAACATGCAGACGATGGGAACAAGTCTCAATCGCCTTACCAAGATCCCTCATCGTATGTGTATTAAGGTCGTACTTGTACATGTGTCCTCTTTGATAGCCAAGCATATAATATGAGTTGTTTTTTGAAGAGTATATACCACCGTACATCGATTCATGCGGTGCAGGAATTCCAAGGTTGTCAACATGACCTGTTTTAGGATCGTAAATCATCAGTGTAGAGCCTTGAAAGCCTTCCCATGTATGGGAATAGTACGCATACGGCAGCCATTCAGGGTGATTCGGGGCTTTATCCGTAGTGTGATTGCAGCAGATAATCCGTCCATCGGGCAAAAAGTCAATTGCGGAGTGAATCTTCGAGCCAGGCAATGCCCGTGGGCTCGGTAGAACCACATCTTTCGTATAAAAACACTTTTCAATTGTGTTTTCTTCACGATTATATCGATTCAGGTATGCATAATCACCATTCCCCGCTTCGCTGCCGAGTGAAAAATAGAAAACTCCATCTGGCGACAGTGCACCATCCCAGCAGCAGTTGAAACCGTCATAACCCTGAGGTCTAGCAAGAGATACACCTTCCTGTGGGATTAGTTCGTATGTCTCTGGACTTCCATATCGATAAAGATAGCTTTTCCCCATAATGCTCCCCCTTTTAATTTAATAAGGCTTGAAAACATTATACTATATAGAGTTTTCATAGTACAACAACATTAAAGATAGGTGCTGTTATTGGCATGGTTCCGATAGACTTATGATGGTTACATTAGTTTTTCTTCAGGACAAAAATGCCATATACTATGCCCCAATACTGAATCCACTGTTAATTGCTATTTCGGGCAACTCAAGAAACTCATAGTGTTCTATATGCAAATCCTTTAAATATTCAATTACTTCATCAAAATTCTCTTCCAGTGTGATACCCTCTTCTCTTAGCAACATCTCTAGAGAATCATTTTCTCTTTTAAGCCATCTTGCATATTTACCACAGGCTTCTTTATACTCATCAAATAACTCAGGCCTATCTGCTTTTTCTGTTACTTCTCGGCATATGAATATATTGCATATATAGTGCCTGAATTTAACTGGTAAGGTACACCCCATACCTGGTTTAACAAAAGGGCATGTTCTAAAGAAAATGGACTTGTCTTCCACATCATAATATGATGCTTGGTCACTACCTACGAATTGGTCGTATCTAGTCTTGTCTAAAAATCCTTTTGAATGGATGTAGTATTTATATATAACTACACCGGGCATTGCCCTAATCTGATCTAAGATTTCCAGCCCTTCTGCTGCTTTCGACAGCTGATGAAGATCATGCAATTCAAACTTTGGAAAATAAGAACAGCAGCCTCTGTTTTGAATATCACACATGCTTATACCCATGATACTATGACAATTGCTACAAGCTGTACATACAAACTGTGGAACACCTTCACTCATACTCAAATATACTTTGTCCAAACATCAAGCCCCCAATAAATAACATCAATAGTATAATTATACTCATAGGAAAATCTACAAATAAACAAGCATAAAAAGTTATAAAATACCGTATAAAACCAATTTGGGCTATTTCATCAAATGGCATTCTTCTGACGTATTCTCGCTTTTTATTTTGCATTTGAAACTCAGAGTTAGAAGACCTTATTATGGCCGGTAATCAGGAGGAGAAAAAGGCATCTGCTTCAATGCAGATGCCTTTTTCTTATTTTTTGATTGGTTTGGCTTTCTCTTTACCACTTTTAGCCTTGCCCTGTATCTCTGGGACAGGAGATACATCATTCTTCGGCATGTGTAGTTTATGGTTGCTCTCTGTTCCATGTGGTTCCTTTGGATCTGGTCTTCGCATACCCGCTTTCGCCATATTAATCACCTCAATTAATACTATTTTAATTATGAAACATAGACAAAATCCATTCTCTACCTGTAATGCT
>CAYFSR010000127.1:0-6401 GCA_964345785.1 uncultured Eubacteriales bacterium
ATGGTCAATCCCTTTAAGAACATCTGTAAAGACTGAATCTGATATATCCCAGAAGGTAGCAAGTCCTATTATCATTGATTTTTTAGTCCGCATACTTCTAGCAATGCTATTAGGTATATAATTGAGTTTACTTGCTGAATCAAGCACTCTTTTTCTTGTTTCTTTAGATATAGATACATTTGGGTTGTTATTCAATACATATGAAACTACAGAGATACTTACTCCTGCTTCTCTGGCTACATCTTTAATTGTAACAGCCTTCATGTTATTATCACCTTTTGATTAACTAAAGAAACGTTTCTATAAGTATATTATAACAATGTAGCTTGGATGTCAATGAGTTTTTGTAGATTTTGTAGTTATTTTTGTTGTTTAAAAAGAGGTAGCTGTGCTACCCCTTAATTACATCTGAAATTATCTAATAAAACATACACTCTATAAAATTGTCTACAGTAATGCCAGTAAAGTATTCCTCATACTCAATCTGTTGCAACACTCCTCGGATAGCTTCTTCCCGGAATTGCTTACCCTTAAGTAATTTTTCAATATCTGAAACATCCTTCTTCCCAAAAAAGTCACCATATATCCTTAGTTCCTGAAGATATCCATTCTTAACATTGAATTTTAATGACAGGCTTCCACCTTCGAACCTTTTACTTTTCTCAATTTCAAAGGCAGGAGATTCACCATAGTTCCAATCCCATTTCAGGTATTTTTTGTCCATCAGGGATTTTACTGCAACCAAGTCAGCTTCTGTTAATATATACTCTTTTTCTCTATAATTATCGTCATCTAAGAAGAATCTCAATAATATATCCTTGAACTCTTCTACTGTCACCTTTTCTTCTAAATAAGGGAACACATTGGTCACTCTGCTGCGCACAGACTTTACACCTTTCGACTGCAGCTTGTCAATTTTAACGTTAAGGGCTTCCTGAACAACAGCTAAGTCAGAGTTAAACATTATGGTGCCATGATGAAGCAGCCTGTTCTTTGAATAAAGTTGTGCATTTCCTGAGAATTTCTTTCCATCTATGGTAATGTCATTCCTTCCGGAAAATTCAGCCTTCACACCTAATTTAGCTAAAGCTGACATAACTGGCTCCGTAAATATCTTGAAATTGCTGGCTACATCCTTTTCACTGTTCACAATAAAGGTGTAATTTAGATTGCCAAAATCGTGGTAAACAGCACCTCCACCAGACATTCTCCTAACAACATTGATATTGTTTTCCTTTATATACTTGTAGTTTATTTCTTCCATGGTATTTTGGTTTCTACCAACAATCACTGAAGGCTCATTCTGCCACAACAGGACATAATCCTGACTGAGATCAAAATTATAAAATACATATTCCTCAAGTGCCAAATTGAAATGAGGGTCTTTGTTGTTGTTTCGTATACTAATCATGTTTATACCTCGCATAGTATTTTCTTTTTCAAATATCTCTTTAAGTATTTTACTCAAATTTTTTTAAAAAATCTTCTGTCTAATTAATAGTACTTACGCACAATATTGAAACAGAAGAATTTTTATCATACTTAGTTCTAATATGTCCGGCTTAGCCTAATATACCCGAAGCATGCCTAAAATAATGACCATGCAGGTCTTGACTATAGTTCTTTAATATCTGTTCACCCTTACCCTTATCATCACCACAGCGGTACAAGGCACGGGCAAGATGAATTTCCCGAAGCACGTTGTTTCGAAGGCTAACATCCACACGATCGTGCACTACTGCACTTCTAGCATGATTTAAACTCGTAACATGATGACCAGCTATACCTTCCATATCCAGCAATTCAGACAGAACTTGAACTGCAGAAGGACTTCCTATGTCTTCACAGGCTAATGCTACTGCCCGATAATGTGAAAACTTATGTTGTGCTGTTAAATTACTAGCCTTCTCTAGAATCACAGTCAGGGCTTTTTCCTGTTTGGTTTTGCCTAAGGCAATTATCAAGCTGTCTAATTTGCTCATACAAGCGCCAAACTGTCCCATTCCTGTATAGTTCCATCCTTCATCCCAGTCAGAGTAAGAGCGCACTATTTCAATTACATCTTTAATCCCCATACTGTTGCCCATCATGCATAGGACCTGTGCATAAATAACTTTAGCGCCCTCATCTTCTGTTCGGCCATAAGCCTCCAGCAAAAGTTCTTCAGACCTGCTCGGATTGGTTAATAGAACTTGCAACCCTTCAGAATCTTGAGGCAACTGATACACTGCTTGCTTTAATTCTTCATCCGAAAAAGGAAAATTGTCTACATCTGTAAGCACTCTTTCAGGAAGAATTCCCTTATCTACTAGGTGAGGTTGAACCTCCTTTATATCCATCTCGCGAATAGAGCACTTATCTTTTATAGCCAAAGCACTTAAATATCCCACAGAATAACCCTGATTTTGCAGACATGGCTGCATACGAATTACAGGCATAGCATCTCTATGAGCACTGGCACCAAGTCCCGTTACGATAATATTGTCCAGCCCCTTGGGTACCAAGCTTCTAATCGGTACATCCGCATCATAAATTGTATGTCGCTCCATAGGAGGTGAAATCGTAAAGAAGGGATCAATGGTGTACCCATGAGTGTCAAAGGAGCTCATATGGTAAGATATGGTGTCGGGGTATCTGCGATGGTTAAGTACATCAAGAACTGATACCGTATGGTCACCAATAATCCTGCGTCTCTCTCTCGTTTGCGGCAGTTTTCCAACATCATATACATTATCGTTTCTATAAACGGATTTACCTGAAACGAATAATCTGGTAATGTCATAAACATCGCTATCGTCTATGAATGTCCAGTCTGTGTTGTTGTAATAGTCTCCTGGATTTACCGGAGGCAAGCCAGCTCCTTGAACTGCAAAGATATCTTCGTCGGTATACTCATGTCCAGCTCCAGCGGCAATGGCAATATCGCCACTACCTGTGGAATCAATTACAACATCGGCCAGAACAACCCCCAAACCCTGAGGTGTAGCAATGACAACTCCTTTAATATTGTTCTCATCTACAAGAGCCCCAGCACCTAATACTCCAAACCAGATATCACCGCCACCCTCATGAATCTGCTTTCTATACCATTCAACCTTCCAGTCGAAATTAAAAGCACCTTCTCTAGATATTTGACGCGGATGGTCTTCAGGTGCCATTCCTCGAACACCTTGGTCAACTTCCTTCGTGAAGCCTTCTCTAAAGCCATCCCAATATACGCCTATAAGCCCCATAGTTTCGGTGCCGCCTAGCCCATGTAAGTACTCAAGCACCAGGGTTTTAGCGCCGTGACGGGCTGCACTGATTCCAGCATTGGCACCAGCAGTTCCACCGCCAACTACCACTACTTCATATTCTCCTAAGACAGGAATAGAAGAGCCTGCTAATGATACGTTTTTATTGCTTGTTGCCCTCATAGGTGTTTTAGAGATTCTAACAGCACCATTTACATTTTGTAATTGATTATTTTCTTTAATAGTAACAGTGGAGGATGTATTTATAGCTTTCAACATATCAGCTGCCACTTCACCAATCTTCTCACCTAATGAAACTAGGTTCGCTGGCTTCAATAAGTCTTCTACATGCTCTCGTCTTAAATCGGCACAACTTCCCAGAATAAAAATTCTGCTCATATCCTTTGGAATAAAAGCTTCTACTGAGAGATTGTTTATATTAAATAGCTCGTCAGTATAGGGCTTTAGCCCATCAATTTTGAAAGGCGGGATAGTAAACAAGTTATCTGCAGAATCTACTTGATCCGGATCCCAAATGTTTCCCCTAACTTCCTGCTCTATATCGCAAATAGAGGCATGAGTCCAGTCTTCAATTTCATGCTTGAATGTATACTCATTAGCAATGTACTCTTTATCTTCACGATAGACCTTTATGGGCAAAGCTCTTTTCTCTCCAGTGGAATCGGAAGTATTACCAACAGTAATCATCTGGAATGTTTGGTATTTCTCTGACTTCTCTTCATGAAGTTCAACACCAGCTAACTTAGCTGCATATGCTCCCTGGGTAGCATCTATGATAAGTTTTCCTCGTATAACCTGCTGGCCTGAACGGTTTGTAATAATAACTCCAGCTGGTCGTTGTTGCTCATCAAACAAGACATCTGTTACATAGCTTGAATAGAGAAAATCGATATTGTTATCTATCAATTCATCTTCCAGAACCTTTTTTATGTTGAATGGTGTCCTTTGTTTATCCTCAGGGAATAGCTTGTTAAGCAAAGGATGGTTTCCATCTTGTTCTTCGAACAGATACTTATATGTGCCACAGATATCCTCGCCCATGTAAGGCATATACCCAATTACAAAGACTTTGGCTCCCAACTTTGCTGCTTTTACTGCGGCAGTTATGCTGCCCAGGGTAGCGCCGGCAACAATAATATCTACCTCCTGTATAACAGGAAGTTCTCTTGTTGATACACTGCAATATTTAACATTGTTATCCATTTAATACCCCCTTACGGCTCAAACCTTTTCTAATGGTTCTGGCACATGACCTCTCTTGTATTGAGGGCCGTTCACTGGTGCTGCCCACTTTACTGCATTTGTGATAACCTTTTGAATTTCAGCTTGATGATAAATTGGGAAGGTTTCATGGCCTGGTCTAAAATAGAAAACCTTGCCATTACCTCTGTGATAACAGCAGCCGCTTCGGAAAACTTCACCGCCAGCAAACCAGCTGACAAAAACTAAGGTGTCTGGAGCTGGAATATCAAAGGATTCTCCATACATTTCTTCATGGGGTATCTCAATACATTCCCCAATTCCATCAACTATAGGATGCCCGGGCTCTATAACCCAAAGTCTTTCATTTTCACCAATTTCCCGCCACTTTAAATCACAGGTGGTTCCCATTAGCTTGCGAAAGATTTTAGAAAAATGCCCTGAATGCAGTACAATTAAGCCCATTCCTTCAAGCACTCTCTTATGTACCTTTTCAACTACCTCATCGCTTACTTCCCGATGAGCAGTATGACCCCACCAGGTCAATACATCTGTGTTGTTTAATACTTCGTCCGTCAAACCATGCTCAGGTTCGTCGAGAGTAGCAGTTCTAGCTGCTATGCCCTCATGCTTATTCAAAAACTCAGCAATCACAGCATGCATACCTTCTGGGTATATACTCTTGACTTTTTCATTTGTTTTCTCATGACGGAATTCGTTCCAAACAGTAACGCGAATTGATTTTTCCATGAAAAGACCTCCTAAATACACTTTTTATATTAAGTTTATACTTGTACTACGTACTTATCCGCTTTATAGCCTTTTGATAATACTAACTGTGTACATTGTACCATGAAAAAAGTATTCATTCACTTATTTTTGCATAAAAAAATGATCCACCTGTTAGAAAGCGGACCATTTCAAAAGTTGAGAACCGTCCTTCATTATTTAGAACCGTCCCCAACTTTGTTTTTTATTTTTTATGTAGCTTGCATTCTTTACCACAATCATTCTTGCAGCAAAGTAAATTTAGCTTCGAAGCATGTTTTAGTTCATCCGTAAAGATTTCTACCATCATGTTGATATGCCTTCTATCCCGCATTGCATATAGGATCTTTCGATACCTTTCTACTGCTGCCAATTCATCCATTACAGCTTCTTCAATTCCTTCACAACATGACTTAGAAGGTGTTACCTCCACTTCTGGGGCTTGGGGCAACACATGTCCAGTGAGCTCACAATAGATGGTTCGGAACAATTGTCCATGCTTACGCTCATCTGCGATTATGCTCTCAAAAATGTCCATATCTTCTTTCCCACACATTTTCATTAGCATTTCATAATACTTGACGTCATGGGATTCTCCCATTACCGCCTTCTCTATCAATTTCAGCGCCTCATCAAGATTGGCTGGATAGGTATAATAATCATCTTGAGGTTGCGGACAAACCACTGGTGGGGGTCCTGGTGGTGTTGGTGGTTTGGGCATTTCTCCTGTTGTATTGTAATAGTCATAACCATTCCAATAATTCATGCCTGGTATAGCTGGCGTATTTGGGATATACGAATAATCATAATATGCCATATGGCTGAGCCTCCTCTATATAGATATCTTCTCATACCATACTATGCGTATAGTTCGCTCCCAGTTACACCTAACCACTACCCTTTATTTTTACTTCCAACTACTTCTATCTACAAACCATTTTTATTTACGCGTTTATCTAGTTACGACCTATTCTTCTGCCAATCCTTTTAATGAATTAGACACTATACTTTTTGTTTTTCCAACACAACAGAAGCAGCACCTATGATACCGTTAGTCCACTGGGAAAACCGGATCACATTCTCGAAGTGTTTTTTCATACCAGCAGTAGGTGCGCCTTTCAATATTGATTCCATTAAAAGCTTACGGTCCCGAGATACACTTCCTGCAAGAATGATGAC
>CAYFSR010000128.1:0-6384 GCA_964345785.1 uncultured Eubacteriales bacterium
ATCCTCCTTTTCACACAAATATTATATACTATTGGCAATTATAAATCTCTAAAAATCTATTATTGACAAGTTCACAAAACGCAAGTAATGTTATTTAACGCAGACTTGCGTTTTTACTGCCTAAAATGGGTTATAGTAATTGTTAAGGGCTATTGTTCCTCTGGCAGGCGGTACTTTTGGAGGTGTACTTATTTGAAAGCATTATCTCAGGAACGAGCTCCTATTTATGAAGCCTTGGATGAATTTAGAAAAAAGCGAGTGGTTCCTTTTGATGTACCTGGACATAAAAGAGGAAGAGGCAATCCAGAATTGGTTGAACTGCTTGGAGAAAGATTCATAAGCATGGACGTGAATTCCATGAAACCTTTGGACAACCTATGTCATCCTGTTTCGGTTATTCGTGATGCGGAAGATTTAGCAGCTGAGGCATTTGGAGCAGCCAATGCCTTTCTTATGGTAGGAGGAACTACTTCAGCGGTTCAAAGTATGATTTTGTCTGTGGTGAAACAAGGGGATAAGATTATTCTTCCTCGCAATATACATCGCAGTGTAATAGGAGCATTAGTGCTATGTGGTGCTGTTCCCATTTATGTTAATCCGGATGAGCATGAGCGACTTGGCATTCCTCTTGGTATGCGAAAAGCCGATGTGAAGAGAGCCATAGAAAACAATCCAGATGCAAAGGCAGTACTGGTTAATAATCCTACATATTATGGAGTCTGCTCTGATTTAAGGGAAATCGTTAAATTGGCCCATGACAATGGAATGTTATGTCTGGCAGATGAAGCTCATGGCACCCACTTGTATTTTGGGGAAGGCCTTCCTGTTTCCGCTATGGCAGCAGGAGCGGATATGGCAGCAGTATCCATGCATAAGTCAGGTGGCAGCTTAACCCAAAGCTCGATTTTACTTATAGGTCCTGCCATGCAGAGGGGTTTTGTTCGTCAGGTTATCAATCTTACCCAAACCACTAGTGCATCCTATCTCTTGTTGTCGAGCCTCGATATTTCTCGTCGAAACCTGGCTCAAAGGGGGGAGCAGGCTTTTGCAGAAGTGATTAAACTTGCGGAGTATGCTCGTGAGGAAATTAATAATATTGGCGGCTATTATGCATTCTCTAAAGAGCTTTGCAATGGAGACAGTATCCATAGTTTTGATGTTACCAAATTGTCTATCCATACCCTAGATATTGGTTTAGCCGGTATAGAAGTCTATGATTTACTTAGGGATGAATATGATATTCAAATAGAATTTGGCGATTTGGGGAATGTTCTAGCCTATATTTCCATTGGAGACCGCCCAAGAGAAATCGAGCGCTTGGTAAGTTCCCTGGCTGAATTACGCAGACGATACAGCCGTAGTAAAACTGGGTTGATGAGCCAAGAATATATTGAACCGGATGTTGTCGTTTCACCCCAAGTGGCTTTTTATGCTGAGAAGGAATCCATAGCTTTAAAGGATTCTGCAGGACGGGTATGTAATGAATTTGTTATGTCTTATCCACCTGGAATTCCTATTTTAGCTCCAGGGGAACGTGTAACGGATGAAATCATTGAGCATATCATCTATGCTAAAGAAAAGGGCTGTTCTCTTACAGGTTCGGAAGACCCGGCTGTTGAACACTTGAATGTATTGAAGGGAGTGTGAGTAGGTTGGAATTTTGGTTTTCGGAAAATCAGACACCGTATGTAAAGCTTCATATACAAGTGGACAAACAGTTGTATAGTAACCAAAGTGAATTTCAGCGAATTGATGTATTTGAATCACCTGAGTTTGGTCGATTTTTGGCTTTGGATGGTTATATGATGCTGACTGAAAAGGATGAGTTTATTTACCATGAAATGATTACCCATGTCCCTATGGCTGTTCATCCAAATGTTAAGGATGTATTAGTTATAGGTGCCGGAGATGGTGGGGTAGTCCGTGAATTAACCCGGTATCCGGAAATTAAAAAAATTGATATGGTAGAAATTGACCCCATGGTAGTTGAGGTCTGTAAAAAATATTTGCCCCAAACTGCGAGCAAGTTGGATGATCCACGGCTTACAATCTATTATGAAGATGGTTTGCGATTTGTACGTACGCCTGAAGATAAATATGACTTGATAATAGTGGATTCCACGGATCCTTTCGGACCTGGGGAAGGTTTATTTACTAAGGAATTCTACGGTAATTGCTTTAAAGCTTTACGTGAGGATGGGATTATGGTAAATCAGCATGAAAGTCCCTTTTATGAGGCAGATGCGGTTGCATGTCAGCGTGCCCATAAGCGGATTGTAGAGTCTTTTCCTATTAGTCGGGTGTATCAAGCACATATTCCAACTTATCCTTCCGGACACTGGCTTTTTGGTTTTGCATCAAAAAAATATCACCCTTTGAAAGACTTAAATGAAGCAACCTGGAACAAAAGAGGCTTAAGTTGCAACTACTATACAACTACATTACACAAAGGTGCGTTTTACCTTCCCGCCTATGTGGAAAAATTGCTGGAAGATGTGGAGGATGTAAAGTAACTCTGTCAGGGTCATTCTGAACGTAGTGAAGAATCTACTATATGTTATTGAAAGTGCAAAAAAGAATTACATTAAACTTACAAATAAATAATTATGGAGGTGCGAAAAATTATGGGTAAAGCATTAATAATCGGAGCAGGGGGAGTGGCTTCAGTAGCCGTTCACAAATGTTGTCAAAACAGTGAGGTTTTTAAGGAAATCTGTATAGCTAGCCGAACTAAATCAAAGTGTGATGACTTAAAAGCTAAGCTGGAGGGCACCACAGAAACTAAGATTACCACAGCTCAGGTGGATGCTGACAATGTAGATGAATTAATTGCACTAATTGAAGAAGTGAAACCCGATATCGTTATGAACCTAGCGTTGCCTTATCAAGACCTAACCGTCATGGATGCCTGTCTTGCAACTAAAACTCATTACCTGGATACAGCTAATTATGAGCCAAAAGATACTGCCAAGTTTGAGTATAGCTGGCAATGGGCATACCGTGAACGTTTTGAAAAAGCAGGTATCATGGCATTATTGGGCAGTGGCTTTGACCCTGGTGTAACCAGTGTTTTTGCTGCACATGCTATGAAGCATGAATTCGATGAAATTCACTATATGGACATTTTAGACTGTAACGGTGGAGACCATGGATATCCTTTTGCTACCAACTTCAATCCTGAGATTAATATTCGTGAAGTAACAGCTAATGGTGCCTACTGGGAAGACGGTAAATGGGTGGAAACCGAGCCCATGGAGATTAAACGAACCTACAACTTTGAGGAAGTAGGGGAGAAAAATATGTATTTGCTGCACCATGAAGAAATAGAGAGTTTGGCACTCAATATCCCTGGAATCAAGCGAATTCGTTTCTTTATGACCTTTGGCGACAGCTATCTTACTCATCTACAATGTTTGCAGAATGTTGGTATGACATCTATTGAACCTATTGAGTTCCAAGGTCAGGAAATTATCCCCCTTCAGTTCCTGAGAGCCGTGTTGCCAGACCCTGCTTCTTTAGGGCCCCGTACAAAGGGTAAGACCAATATCGGCTGCATTTTTCTAGGGAAGAAGGATGGAAAAGACAAGACATACTATGTATACAATATCTGTGATCATGAAGAAACATATAAGGAAGTAGGTTCTCAGGCTGTTTCTTATACAACAGGGGTTCCAGCTATGATCGGTGCTATGATGATTCTAACTGGTAAATGGAACAAGCCTGGTGTTTACAACATGGAAGAATTCGATCCAGATCCTTTCATGGATGCATTGAATATATGGGGATTGCCTTGGAGAGAGTCTTATAATCCGGTGTTAGTTGACTAACTATTTTGATGTATTACAGTTTGCTGGGCTACGATTCTTAGCCATGCTGAAGCACTACTCGTTACTTATATTTTTAAGTTAGCCGGATTCTTTCGATGCATGATGATTTGTAACTTTGGCGAAGAATCTAATTACATACAGATTCTTCTCTATTTTTAATATAGGAATGTGGTGAAGTTAATGATTAACAAATTAGATAAAGGTTTAAGTACTCCATATTTTTTAGTGGACGAAACCAGGTTATTACACAACCTTAACATATTAAAGGATGTCTCTAAGCGCGCAGGCTGCAAAATCCTGTTGGCACAAAAGGCCTTTTCCATGTTCTCAGTCTATCCACTGCTAAGAAGATATCTTGCAGGTACTACAGCCAGCGGACTTTATGAAGCCAGATTAGGACATGAAGAGTTTGGCGGAGAAACCCATGTTTTTTCTCCAGCTTTTAGGGAGGATGAATTTGAGGAAGTATTAAATTACGCTGATTACATAGTGTTTAACTCCCCAACTCAGGTAAAAAAATATAGTGAAAGAGCGAAAGCAGCAGGGAAGTATATTGGACTAAGAACAAATCCGGAGAAATCAACTCAGAATGACTTGGCTATATATGACCCTTGTGCTCCAGGCTCACGCTTGGGAACCACCTTGGCCAATTTCGATGAAAGTATTCTTCCCTTGCTGGATGGGCTGCATTTTCATACACTCTGTGAACAGAATTCTGATGCCTTGGATGCTACAGTAGAAGCCTTTAAAGAAAAGTTTGGTAAATATTTAAAGGGGATGAAATGGTTAAACTTAGGGGGTGGACATCACATTACCCGGTCTGATTACGATTTGGATTTATTAATTAGTATAGTAAAACGTTTAAGAGAAACATATAATCTAGAAGTTTATCTCGAACCGGGAGAGGCTGTTGTACTAAATGCGGGATATCTAGTTACAAGCGTATTGGAAATATTCCGAAATGAAATTGAGATAGCCATTCTGGATACATCTGCGACCTGTCATATGCCTGATGTGCTGGAAATGCCCTACCGGCCGCCTTTACAAGAAAGTGGTCCTCCTGGTGAAAAAGCAAACACTTATCGATTGACAGGTCAGACCTGTCTTGCTGGTGATGTGATAGGAGATTATTCATTTGATCTGCCTTTAAGAGAAGGTGACAAGCTTATATTTGAAGATATGGCTTTGTACACCATGGTTAAGACTAATACCTTTAATGGTATACCTCTGCCATCCATTGTGTTTAGGGATTCTAATGGGATGAATCGTGTTGTCAGGGAATTTGGATATGAGGATTTTAAAAATAGGTTGTCGTAAGATTAGATGTCTTTTTATGTTCGTTTTGTGTTTTACTTGTTTTATTGTTCTTTATTGTTCTTTATTGTTCTTTATTGTATGTTAGAATGACATATAATAATTTATTCATAAGGTGCAGCAGGAGAGAAGTTCAATGGTGGAAAGCTTGGTGAAAGAGAAATCATAAGTGTCCAATGACGGAACAGTTGTCATGCTGGGTGATCCTTTCAAGTTCGATATAGAGAATATTGATGAGTGGAAAGACGTCTATTAATCTTGAATACCATTAATATGAAGTTAACTTAAGTCAATTATTTGCTTAAGTGTTTCGTAAAAAAGGGGTTGAGTTTCTCAGCCTCTTTTTGATTTCCTATTATATTCTGTTCACAAGGAGTTCATAAAAGTATAGTATTATGTAGGCGTGATTATATTTTTGGAAGGAAGAAAATTTTATGAAGCATGGATCAGGTAAAAAATCCAGAAGAAAGTGGCCATGGGTAACACTGGCTGTTTTGGTTGTTCTGGTTATCGGTTTTTTAATGTTATTTAACGGGTTTAGAAATAGAATGTCACAGACCTTTTACAACAATCACGTCGTTACAACGGGCAGTGTTGAAATTAGTGTTACAGGAAGTGGTAAACTAGAACCGACAGAAACAGAGAATATTGAGCTGCCGATAGGAATTGAGGTAGATCAAGTTTTAGTTGAAGTTGGAGATGTTATTGAAGAAGGTCAGACACTTGCCACCTTGGATGCGGATTCGGTTCGGGATCAAGCAGCATCTTTAATGGATGAGATTAGTTCCTTGGACAGGCAGTTAACTCAGATGAATAACAATAAGACATCAGAGTATGTGTATGCTCCTGTAAAGGGTAGAATTAAATATATAGCTGTTGAAGTTGATGACGATGTGACAAATAGTATAGCCGAACATGGTGCTCTTGCTTTATTATCCACTGACGGTAAGATGAATGTAGAGATTAAAACAGATACACTCCTTGAGCTGTACACTGAGGTTACAGTTAAATGGGATGATGAAGAGAAGGATGGCAAAATTGTTTCGAAAACAGCTGATGGTTATCTTGTTACTCTTACGGACAGAGGTACTCCATATGGAGAACAAGCTTCGGTGTATTACGGTGAAACTTTGCTCGGAAATGGAATTCTACAGGTTAACAAACCTATAGCTGTTTATGCAAACGGTGGCACTATAGATATAATCCATTATAAGGAAAATACTTATGTTAGTACTAATGCCAA
>CAYFSR010000129.1:0-6218 GCA_964345785.1 uncultured Eubacteriales bacterium
TAATAATAAAAAAATGAAGCGCCCTACCCAACGAGCTATTTATGATATTTTTTATCACTAGCGTTGCATAAAGCAAAAATCTTTTTGTCAAGCGCTAGATTAGTAAGTAAATCAGAAAAAGCTGGCGAAAACAGCAGTTATTTTGCAAAAAATGCTGAACTATAAGGAAAAATCCTTTATAATAGAGATATTGGGTAGTTCTTGTCCAAATCTCTATTACAAAGGAGATCAAAATGCAAGACAAGGATACCATAAAAACCACATTTTTTCAATTGTTTCAGCCAGTTTTTCAAGGACCATTCTCTCAGTATATTGAGGAAACGGGGGTAGACAAGTATGTTAAGAAACTAACCACCATAAAATTGTTTCAGCTTTTATCTTTTGCGCAGCTGGAGCAATTCAATGGTTTAAGGGACATCAGCAACAGTCTTAATGATGAAGATCATAGTCTTAGCGTTGAACTTGAGTCCATTAGTCATTCACAGATTTCCCGAAGGTTAAATGCAATCCCAACAACCACCTTCCATGTGCTTTTTCAAGATCTAATACAGCAAGTTGGTATCAAGACGGGGTTTGAGAAAATCCGAAATAGCCTGGGAAGCATTTACCTGATTGACTCATCGACTATAAGTCTTTGCCTTAGTCGTTATCAATGGGCAGAATTTCGCAAGACTAAGGGCGGTGTGAAACTCCATCTGCGTCTCCGGTTATTTGAACAAGGTGTGCTGCCAGATCATGCAGAGATAACTGCAGCAAAACCTAATGATAGAACTCAAATGGATAACCTGATAGTCGAGGAAAAAGATGCAATCAACATATTCGACCGTGGATACATAGACTACAAGAAGTTTGATGATTACTGTAGAACAGGAATACGCTTTGTAACACGGCTTAAGGCTAATGCTACATTTACAGTACAACAAGAATTTCAGCTGAAGCCAGGAAGCTTAATCAAGCAAGATTGTATCGTCATACTAGGTGGACCACAGACAAGAATGGAGTATCCTGTGCGACTAATATCCACAACCGACTCAGAAGGAAACCCGGTAACCATTGTAACCAATGACCTTACCATGGATGCTGAGGAAATCAGTGAGTTGTACATCTATCGCTGGCAGATCGAAATTTTCTTCAAATGGCTCAAGCAAAACCTGCATGTGAATCACATGTATGGACTCAGTAAACAGGCTGTGGAAAATCAGTTGTATATCGCATTAGTTACTTATTGTCTACTGATGATAATTAAACTGACTTCCGGTTACAATGGCCCGTTACTAATGGTTAAGCGATTACTGCGTGTTTGTCTCTATGATCCAATCGAAACATTCCTTCAAAAGCTTAATCATAAGAGCAAACGGACTTCCAGGGGAAGACGGCGGTTGGACCATGAGAAAATATTTCAGCAGACCTTGTGCCAAGTCATGGAAGGTGAAGCTGATTTCCTGGATGATTTAACTTATGACCCAGTAATTCTTTAAAAACAATATATGTAAAAATGTGGATAAGTGCTACTCTCTATTGGTTCCAGTCGTTTTAGCTCTGGCGAAGGAAAACATATTTACATATTATGTTATATTTACCACTTAAATCAAAGTTGCTGATTCAGCGTATACTTTACTTCTATATTTAATTTTCATGCAACGCTAGTGCTCTATGCTTATAAAATACAGCCCTATAATAGCTAAGGTAGCTGCCACCCATGTATTTACTCTGGTCTTTTGTTTTAGATAAATACCGAAGACTGGTACCAAGATAATATAAAAACCTGTTATGAATGCTGCCTTGCCTGCAGTGGTTTCCACCAGACCCAATTGCTGCAAGCCTGCTGCTACAAAAAGAATAAAACCAGCTGAGATTCCTACTTTCCATACAGCTTGATTTTCAGACTTCCTGTCCTTCCCGACATTTTCTTTATTACCATTGTCTTGTTTCTTTTTCTGAATCACCATTACCGGCAACAAAGAAAATGCACCTAAAGAAAAACGTATTCCGTTTAAAGTAAAACTGCCAATATAACGAGACCCCACTCGCTGTGCTACAAAAGCAAAGCCCCATATCATGGCTGCTAAGGTGAGTAGCATAGAAGCCTTCCATTCCTTTTTGTCCATCCACATTCATCCTTTTTCACTTGTCTATTTTCGTCAATTGCTATTTTATCAGATTTTGCACCGAAGTCGAGTATTAATGCTTGCTTTTCACTCGACCTTTTCCCTTATTCTTTCAATATCATTTATCTTTATCTGCACATCCCCATCATTTGTTCTGACAACAATCTTCTCGAAACGGTCTACCTCATCCATTGACAGCTCCAAGGTGCCGATTACTTTTTTCTTTTCACCTTTATCATAGTAGGAGGAATTAAATAGCTATACTCTTAACATGAATTTTTTATTCTCAATAGCTACTTTTTCCTCCTCAATAGCCACTTTTTTATCTTTTCCTATTGGAACATTATCAGTAAAATCACTTTACCTATACGACGAAAAATACTCTGGCATATCGTCATTTTCTTTGATATATTCATATGTCTTTTGCAATCCACCTCTTGGCTCAATTCCCTTCTTCACCGCATTTTCATACACACTTATCCAATGCTCCTTCAGATCATACTGAAATAATAAAAATAGCAATACATATAAGGATATTTCTTTATCCTTCTCCTTATAGTTTTTATTGAAATATTCGATTGCTTTATCATATTCAGATAAAGCGATATTTAAGCGAAAAACTATCTCAACCAGATTGTTTAGTCTTTCTTTCTTCTGATATTCATATAAATCTGATAAAGAAGACCTCTTGGATTTATTGGTACTTGGATTAAGCTGTTCTTTTCTTAAAATATAGCATTGCTCAATAGCAATTTCTTTTGTATCTGGCGTCTTAAGATTTTTGATCAGAACACTAATCAAAAATGAGTGCAAAGTTACCCTATCAAGATTGCTGTTAATTACCAGTTCAATGGCAGATCTTATCGATTCATTATTGAATCCGTTGCCAAACTTTCTTTGAATGATAGAATCAACCAAATCGGTTTGTTTAATACCAACCGATCGGAATGGATCTTCAGTGTTAAAAATATAGTATGCACATGCATAAGACAACATACCATACAATTTACCCATTAAATCAGTAGCGGTTTTTCCCTCTTCACCTTCAACGGGAACACTTTCCAGGCTCTTAATATATGCCTTTACCTTAAATCGCCATTTAGGTCTTTCCTTCTTGTGGACGTAGCTGTTAGGTGCAAAATAATACTGTTTATATGCATATTCAATGAACTTTTCTATTTCAGGTTTTAAAATATCGAGATCGACTTCCTCTTGTCCTTTCTTTACTTTTCCAATATTCAAGTATTCATTGACATCCTGTAGTAATCTGTCAATCTCTTTTTCCTCACGCATTTTCTTGGGCATAGCTTTATACATCTCTACGATAAGAATTCTCAAATCTTTTTCTTTATACTTGTTCAGCAACTCCCTAAGTTCGGATACCAACATTTGTAAACACCTCATTTTTCTATACTTATTTTCTATGTGGTTTATTTTATCATTGGATGGCGAGAAATGCTATCTCGTATTTTATGAAAAAGACAAACCCCGTTATTGCCTGCGACACCTAGCTGAATGAAAACACTCAGTATCTTCTATGAGTAATTTCATCCTACTGAAAATACTTGACTTTTTAGCTACTTATGTTATTCTAAATAATGAAAGTAGGTGAAGCATATGTCTAAACAAAAACTTGTACAAAGGCAAAACTATTTGGATTGGCTGAAAAGCTGGCGAGAAAAGCAGATAATTAAAGTTGTGGCAGGTGTTCGGCGCTGTGGCAAATCCACTCTGTTCAAGCTTTATATCGACTGGCTTTTGGAAACCGGCATTAAGCCTGAACAGATTATATCTATAAACCTTGAGGAATTGGAGTATGAAAATTTATTGAACTACCGTGCTCTTTATGACTACATCATAGCGCGATTATATAAGGATGGTTATACATATATCTTTATCGATGAGGTGCAAAATTGCAAGGATTATGAAAGAGCTGTAGATAGTCTTTTTGTAAAGGAAAATGTTGATTTATATATTACTGGATCTAACGCATATATGCTATCGGGTGAGCTTGCTACACTACTATCTGGGCGGTATGTGCAGATCTCTATGCTGCCTTTGTCATTTGCAGAATATGTTACTTTTAGAGGTGTTGATGAAAAAGACTTAGCATCTGCTTTTCAAACCTATTTGCGTTTCGGTGCGTTCCCCGCTACTACTATGCTAAACGAACAAGAGGATTTAATACGCTCCTATCTGGACGGTATTTATAACTCAATACTCATTAAGGATACTGCTGTTCGCCTGGGTATAACGGATATTTCTGTGCTTACTTCTATTGCAAAATTCCTGTTTTCTAATGTAGGCAGTCCAGTATCCGTCAAAAAAATTGCAGACACAATCAATTCAGCAGGTAGAACTATATCGGTCAATACAGTAGACAAATACCTTCATGCGTTATGTGATAGTTTTTTGTTTTATAAAGCGGAGCGATATGATATTCGAGGACGTCAACATCTCAAAACTCAGGGGAAATATTACGCCGTGGACAGCGGACTTCGTGAGCTGCTACTCGCAAGCTCAACCGCTGATTTAGGGCATGTTTTGGAAAATACAGTTTATTTGGAATTGCTCAGACGAGGTGCAAAGGTGAACATCGGTAAACTAGCCGGAAAAGAAATTGATTTTGTGGCAAAGGATGCAAATGGAACGATTTATTACCAAGTGTCTGCGAGCGTTTTAGATAGAAATACCTTAGAACGAGAATTAGACCCTCTTAGAAAAATACCCGATCATCATCCTAAGGTACTTTTAACTCTGGATGAGATCCCGCGTACCGCAAATTACGACGGGATACGGCAGCTGCATATAGTGGATTGGCTTCTTAGGAATATTGATGGAGATTGTGGAATCTCAAGGACTTGCTTTCCAGTACATGGTTAGAACGTATAAGACAGATTATATAATCGAAGGAGGAGGTTTTTTATTATGATAAACTTTGAATTTCATACCCCAACCAAAATCTTTTTTGGAAAGGACACTCACAAACAAATCGGAGAGATTATTAGTAATTATGGATTCAAAAAGATTTTACTCCATTATGGCGGAGGCAGCATCAAAAAAATAGGGTTATATGATCAAGTCCTAGAATCCCTAAACCGCAACAAGATTGAGTTCATTGAATTAGGCGGTGTTGAACCTAATCCAAAGGTTGGCTTGGTTCGAAAAGGTGCACAAATCTGTAAAGAAGAAAAAGTTGACATGGTGTTGGCAGTTGGAGGTGGGAGCGTCATAGATTCATCTAAAGTAATCGCCATCGCAGCCCTTTCAGATCATGATCCTTGGGAGTTTTCATCTAAGAAAGAAGCTCCTGCAAAAGCTTTGCCCGTAGGGACAATTTTGACCCTTTCAGCTTCTGGCAGTGAAATGAGCTCTTCCGCTGTCCTCACAAAAGAAGATGGTGAATTTAAAAGAGGATTTAATAGTGATTTTAATAGACCACTGTTTTCTATCCTGAACCCGGAGCTTACTTATTCTGTAGATAAGTTTCAGACCGGTTGTGGCATTGTTGATATAATGATGCATACATTGGAAAGATATTTTACCAAGACAAGGGATGTTGATTTGACCGATCAAATAGCAGAAGGGCTTTTAAGGTCTGTAATTCGAGCAGGAGAAATCACAATTAACAATCCAGAAGATTATGAAGCAAGAGCAACCCTTATGTGGGCAGGCAGCCTGTCTCATAATGATCTAACCGGGGCAGGCAGAGATTATTATATGACCTGTCATCAGCTGGAGCATGAAATAAGTGGAATCTATGATTCTGTTGCTCATGGAGCCGGTTTGTCCATTGTATTCCCTGCTTGGGCAAAATACATTTATAAGCAAAATGTTGAAAAGTTCTGCCAATATGCCGTTAGAGTGTGGAACATACAGATGAATTTTGAAAACCCCGAAGAGACAGCCCTGAAAGGAATTATTGCCACAGAAAACTACTTCAAGTCTATTGACATGCCTGTAAGACTGTCGGAGCTGAATATCACCGACGAAAAGTTTGAAGAAATGGCTGAAAAATGTACCTTCTTTGGAAAACGTACATTGCCAGATTATATCCCTTTGGGTAAAAAAGAGATTATTGAGATTTTTGAGCTTTGTAAATAGTGATTT
>CAYFSR010000130.1:0-6163 GCA_964345785.1 uncultured Eubacteriales bacterium
AACTACCTCAAGTATAGACTTAGCAATCAGTGCATGACCAGCAGGAGTGGGATGAACACCATCTCTGGCCCAGTAACTAGAAGATTTGGCCACAGAAGCCTGAGCAAATATTCCGTCTAGTGGAACAAGAAAGGTTTTGAATTCTCGGGCAAGATTACGCACTGCATTGATTTTTGGATCAAGATCTTCACGCCATTTAACTCTATCTTCAGGTACAGGAAGTACAAAGGGTTCACAAAGAATGATATTAGCATCAAGATTCTCACGCATTTGAGTAAGAATATTGCGATAACTAGCTTCAAACTGCTCTACGGAAGTGGGGTCTTTACTGTCATATCGTCTCCAGGTATCATTTATACCAATTAATATGGAAACCCATGTTGGCTTTAGAGTTAAACAATCCTTCTGCCATCGCGCTTCTAAGTCTTTCACTCTGTTGCCACTGATGCCTTTGTTGATAAAGTTCACATCAATGTTAGGATAAAAAGCCGAGAACCATGAGGCAAACATCATGGGATAGCCATTGCCAAGACTTGCTAGATCATTTTTATCTCGTCCTGCATCTGTAACGCTATCTCCTTGGAATAAAAATATGTCGTTGTTTTGAATTTTCATTTATGTACACTCCCTACTATTTATATTATTGTAATGTTATAGGAAGTAAGATGTCGAAACTTATTGGGGTCTTAAACAGCCTTCTACCTATAACTTGGTCACTAAATTCATTATATAAGAAATGCTTTCGTTTTCAAGCTAAAGCCGAAAATAATTAGGAAAACATATGAAAAAATAATGTCCAAGTAAAAGCATACAAATAATAAATAATCAAGTAAAATATAATCGAGTAAGATATATATTCTAAACTTCTAAAGAAATAATTTACCTATATGAACCACAATTATATGGGTATATAATTAAATAGAGAGATGGTGATAGTTTGGAAAAAGCAAGTAAGCTAGTAAAGAGTATACATGAAAATATAGAAGAAGTGATAATCGGTAAAAGTGAAGCTGTTGACCTTATTTTAATCGCGCTGCTAAGCAAGGGTCATGTTCTAATAGAGGATGTGCCTGGAGTAGGCAAAACCATGATGGTTTCAGCCCTGGCAAAATCCTTGAATTTGAGTTTTAAAAGGATACAGTTCACACCTGATGTACTTCCCTCAGATATCACTGGATTTTCCATGTACAACTTGAAAAGCGGGGAAATGGAATTCCGGCCCGGGGCAATAATGAATCAGATTATTTTAGCTGATGAAATAAACAGAACCTCGCCCAAAACCCAGTCCAGCCTTCTGGAGGTTATGCAGGAAGCCCAGGTTACAGTTGATGGCACTACTTATGAGCTGCCTTCACCTTTTATTGTGCTGGCGACCCAAAACCCAATTGAATATATAGGAACCTATCCCTTACCGGAAGCTCAGCTGGATCGATTCCTTCTAAAGGTTACTATGGGCTATCCAACTAAACGGGAAGAAATGCTCATACTTACCAGATTCCAAACTGAAAATCCCTTAAAGACCTTAGAACCTGTTGCCTCAGCATCAGATGTACTCTACCTGCAGGACCAGGTTGCCCGCGTGAAGGTTGCAGAGGCAATAAAGGAATATATCGCTAATATTGCATCACTCACTCGAGACCACAATGACTTAAGCCTTGGAGCCAGCCCAAGAGGAGCTCTGTTCCTGATGAGAGCTTCACAGTCCTACGCACTGCTCCATGGAAGAGATTATGTGATTCCCGACGATGTACAGAAAATGACAATACCTGTTCTTTCCCATCGCTTGATTCTAAAACCGGAAGCCAGGTTAAAGGAAATGACTCCTGAAAGGGTATTAAAGTCGATTCTTAACACCATATATGTTCCCGTGATGTCGCCATGATTTTAAGGCGAATTCTGTTCAGCGCAGCTACTCTTGCGCTGCTTTTTGCAGGCCTATATACAGGTGAATATATATTCTACATTGGGTTTGCTTTACTTGTGTCAGTTTTAATCTATGCTATTTTCACCAATGTATGGGTACTGTTAGATTTTAAATATATACAAAGCATCACTCCAGAAAAGACCAGTAAAGGCAAGGATGCAACACTAGTTATGCAAATTCACAATGACAAGCCTTTTATATTTCCCTTCATCAGAATTTACTATCAACTGCCCGACTCTGTCTTCACTGGTGAGTTAGAAGAGGATGTTCTGTCCATTCTCCCCTTTCAATATGGAGAAATACGCAGAGACTTCCATTGTGCCTTCAGGGGTTCATTCTCACTGGGGATTACTCGAATAGAAGTAATGGATATGTTTGGATTGTTTAAGTTCCACATTGATCTGTCAAAAAGATCTTATCATAAGCCGCTTAAAATCAATATTTATCCTAGAATTCTTCATCTGCAGAATCTGTCGCTGCCTCAAATTCAACATGAAGGTGAGCAGAATAATAAGCTACAGAAATCATTTGAAACGGCTATGCCTTCAGACATCCGTGAATATCGATATGGCGATCCCCTGAAGAGAATTCACTGGAAGGCTTCATCGAAATTACAGGACATTCTCGTTTTGGATCATGAAATTACTACCCAGCCCCATGCTTTACTTTACATGGAAGGCATTCCACTAGAAGCTCCAGATACCAGGGCGAAGCATGAAGTTGAGGATCAGCTGGTTGAAACAGTTACCGCCATCTCTCATTATATACTGCATAAATGGCTGCCATTAAAATTAACTATATACGGTAAAAACCGCAGGGAGCTCAATGGAAGAAATCCTCAGGACTTTCAAGCCTTCTATGATTTGATGTCTGAAATAGACTTGGCAAGCTCTTATTTTATGGAAGATGTTATGCAAATAGAATCCAAGTCATTTAAGCATAACGGCAGCCTGATCCTGGTGCTCCACCAGCTTAGTTATAACTTGTTTAACCAGCTTTGCATATTCAGGCAAAACGGTATATTTCCCATGGTGTTCCTGGTACAACATAGAGACCATGAAAATAAAGAATACCCTAAGATGCTTGATGACTTAAACGAGAGAGGAATTCCTTCTTTCAAAATTTATTCCGATGAACGCTTGGATGAAGCCCTGGAGGTGATCCTGTGAAAAAACATCGATTGATTGAAATGCTTATGGATTGTATCATCCTATGTTTGATAGCGGGAAGCCTGGCTGGAGCCTTCCTCCATTCCATATTCCTGCCTGCAAATCCTTCTCAAATTATATTTATTGTAATAGGACTTTTCATCGTACTCCGATTGGTATTATGGAATAAATGGACGACTATTCTTACTATTACAATAGCTGTTGTCAGTCTAGGTATACATTTATATGTAACAAAGTCATGGGTGTGGCTGGAATCCATAGTATTGTTTTTCAACTTGCAGATACGTTATATTAGCGGTTTTACTATGCTTCCAGAAGCTTATATCATACCAACACAACGGCTTTGGATCAGCCTTATCACCATAATATTTTTTGTTTTAGTTATAAAGCTGCGCAAATTTGTTATTCCCCTCCTAGTGGGAACCACCCTGATATTTGTGTTATGGTTTCTAGGGCACGTAGGAATAGTAAAATATACATGGTTCTATGCTCTCGGCTTTTTATTAGTATGGGGAGGCAACTATCACAAAAAGCTTTCAAAAAAGCATACCATGCCTGCTCTTGGATATTGGCAGGCGTGTGTTTTACCCCTCTCTATAGCCATAATTATAACGGCTGCAGCCATTGTTCCCAATAGATCAAGGGATCTTAAGTGGGATTACCTGGTCGACACAGTTCAAGAAGTAGAAGACAGAATTAATGACCGTTTTGGATTTATCCCATCAGGGCAATCCTTCCGCTTATCTGTAACAGGCTTTCCTTCATCTTCAAGTGAATTAGGCGGTCCAGTTGCTCTAAACGACGATATCGTACTGGAGGTCACCTCTACTGCTCCTCTTTACCTTAGAGGCACTATATTAAATGAGTATATCAGTACCGGATGGACAAATACCGTTGATGACACACAATACCAGTTCAACGACGATTTATCAGGAGATATCAGGCTTGACACCTATAATTTTAACGAGGTCATATGGAGAGAATTATTGGATGAAGAGCAATTAGAGGCGTTTTATCCAGAAGTAGAAGCGGAAATAACTCATGTTGGCATAGATACCTCAGTTATGTTTAACAGTCAGCAGCTGACAGAGCTTAACCCCGCTAGAAGATCATCTACTCCCTACTTCAATAGAAAAGGAGAAACCTACACTGCAAGAAATATTAGATCAAATGAGCCTTATAGAATAACTGCCCGGGTTCCTAATCTGTCAGACCCTGAATTTAGAGATTTTATAATGACCGTTCAACATTTGGTTGATCCGAATTTACTAGCTGAAGATTTATGGAGTGGTGACCAAAACTACGATAATAAGCTTGGATTTATAGAGCAACATTATATGAACATTCCCTCGGAATTTCCTCAAAGAGTAAATGATTTGGTGAACGTATTGACTGGGGAATTAGTCTATGATTTAGATAAAGTATTAGTCATACAAGAATATCTACAGAATAATTACGAATACACATTAGAACCGCCTTACACCCCAGCAGATCGTGACTTTGTAGACCATTTCCTTTTTGACCTTCAGGAAGGATACTGCACATATTTTGCTACAGCTATGACTGTTATGACAAGAGCTGCAGGAATACCTGCCAGATACGTTGAAGGTTTCTTAATGCCTGCTAGGCCTAACTCCAGACGGATTTATGAAGTGAAAAACCTCCACGGCCATGCCTGGGTTGAGGTGTATTTTCCTGGTGTCGGTTGGTTGCCCTTTGACCCCACTCCTCCCGGAAGCATAGGTGATTCCTCAGGATCAGGAGCTTACAGCGGCGGCAGCATGGAAGAGTACTGGCGAGATTACTGGGAACAGCTTTATGAGCAACAACAAGAACAACCTATTGAAACCCCGCTATTACCAGAATTGCCTGTTCTAGAAGAGACTGGACCAAGCTTTACCACATCACAAATACTTGCTCTTTTACTCCTTGGAATCCTCGGTATATTATTGATCATAGCAGGAGTATTATTTATTAGGTATCGATTACATTGGAGATCAATAGGCAAGCAGCCATTCAACAAGCAATACTATATCTATTACCAAGAGGCCTTATGGCTGTTGAAGCTGTATGGGTTTCCAATTAAGCAAGGGGAAACCCCTTACACATATGCAGAAAGAGTGGACCAATGGCTTATCAACTCGCAAGGTTCCATGACGGAGGTAAGCAGTAAGCTGGTAGAAAGCCAATTTGGTCACAAAATCCTAAGTTCAGAGGATATAGATCATATCAAGGCTTTTTACAACAATATCCGGAGCAACATTATTGATATTATGGGCTATCCTAGGTTTGAATACCATAAGATCCTTCACTACGTTCAGGATGACACGAAGAATAGTCGTCATTCGGAGCGCAGCGAAGAATCTTAATGGAGCCAAAGATCCTTCACTACGTTCAGGATGACACGAAGAGTAATCGTCATTCAGAGCGCAGCGAAGAACGTTAAATAATATTATATAGTACCGATTCTTCCGTACAACCTCAATATCACCTTTCTTGTAAGGTCAACTGGGATTACTGTAGAGGCTATCATTATAACTCTCCACAAATCAGTGGTGCTCAACCCTGTTGTTCTAAACACTGAACCGCCCATGTATATCATCACGATTTGAACTACCCCGATTAGTATCATGATAAATATAAAGGCTGGATTGTGCAGAATATTAGCCAACAGATTCAAGCGATTAGTCCTTGCATTAAAGCAGTTAAATATAGCTGCAAAGATGAATAGTGCAAAAAAGGCAGTTATAAAGTAATCGCTGTTGGCATGGAAGTTAAAAGCAATCTGAGAAAATCGAGATTTAAGAAAGACTACACACATTACAACCGAAAAGCCGCCAGTAAAAGCAATCTGACTATACATGTAGCGATTGATGATTGTTTCATCCCTGCGCTTCGGCTTTTCTCGCATGTATTCAGCCAAAGGAGGTTCGCCGGCAAAGGCAAGGCCAGCCAAGGTATCCATTACAATATTAATCCATAGCATTTGAATAATGGTTACAGGTTCTTCGATACCTAAGCTTGTTCATCACGTATTCATCCTCCGATTAAGTTGTTCAGAAGATTATTA
>CAYFSR010000131.1:0-5995 GCA_964345785.1 uncultured Eubacteriales bacterium
TAGTCGCAGCAGCCATCCGACTAATCTATGTGGAGAAGAAATCCGCGTAGAATTTGCTTCCTGCATAGTATTTTCTTGTGGCAGAAGAATAATAATATCAGTTAATAGAAGCACGAAGGGCGGAAAGAACAGCATGTTTATTCCAAAGAGGATCCTGTTTTTGAAAGGCTCGCTGGAGTATGAGATAGGAAAGCTAATTCGCGATTACTTCAAGGGTAACAGCAAAGTAGAAATAGTTGAGCTCGGGAATCAGCGGATCAAAGGCAACATACCAGGTGAAGACATTTCTGAATATTATCGAAGTGGCAAAAGAACTCTGGTAGTAGGTATTCGAAAGGGCATGAAGTTCCAATCCTGTAAGCCTTCTGCTCACTACCAGCTCCCCTTGCTGTCAGGCTGTATTGGACAATGTGAGTACTGCTATCTGAATACAAACCTTGGAGACAAACCTTATATGCGGGTCAACGTGAATGTGGACGAAATTTTGGAACAGGCTAGAAAAAACATCGAAGAAAGGTTACCGGAAGAAACAATATTTGAAGGCTCCGCCACATCGGATCCCATACCAGTTGAACCCTATTCCCATTCCTTGAAGCAAGCCATTCAGTATTTTAGCAAAACTGAAAAGGGAAAATTCCGATTCGTAACTAAGTTTACAGATGTTGATACTCTACTCAATGTTGATCATGGCGGCCATACAGAGATTCGTTTTACCCTGAATACAGATAGGGTGATTCAAGACTTTGAAAACGGAACACCTTTAAAATCCAAACGGATGGAAGCTGCAAGAAAAGTCATTTCTGCTGAGTATCCCACTGGGTTTCTTATTGCTCCAATCTTTTTATATGATGATTGGAAAAATGATTACAAAAATTTACTATCGGAATTAAAAGATACACTGCCAAAAAAGACAATCTATCCTGTTACGTTTGAAGTGATCTCCCATAGGTATACTCCCAGAGCAAAAGACATCATAACAAGAATTTTCCCAGATACAAAGCTGCCCACGGAGGACGAAGAAAGGACATACAAATATGGACAATTCGGCTATGGAAAGTATACCTATCGTAAAGAGGAACTGGAAGAAATTAAGTCCTTCTTTCAAAAAGAGATCCCTGCTGTATTTCCAGATGGATTAGTGAAATATATTATATAAGTTCCATTACCTTTCCTTGTTCCATAGCATCATCAGCTTTGAAACCAATTAGATGACCGTGTATGGAATCCTCCAGACTGGTTGTCGAAATGGATGATGCCTGGTTTCGTATTACCTTTACGAAGTCTTCCACCAAACGCATGTCTCCACCTCCGTGGCTTGCTCCACCAGTGTTTGTATCAATGGTTTCCTCAGAATATTCGTGTCCGGGCCGTGGATCGGGGTGGATTATGGTCAAAATACCAGTATCTACAGAACCTAAAATTTCACCCTTAGTACCTATTACATGAATATACCTGCCAGGCTTTGAACTTCCACCTACCATATTATGAGTTGCGGTGGAACCATCCTCAAACTCAATTACTACAGATTGATGATCCACAACATTATTATCGCACCTCCAGACACATCGGCCATGAGGATTATCTGTTTTCAAGGAGTGTATTTTGTCTTCCATAGTTGGGTTTTCCTTGTCTTCAATATGACTCCAGACATAGAAACTCCAACGCTCTGGATGATCCAGATAAAGTTTTTTCGCAGAATATAAGCACTGTTCTTCTATTTCACAGTCTACTAAGCACCTTGTGCCTGAGCCTATGGGTGCCTTCTCCTCACGGAATTGCATCAGGTTGCCCATAGAGTTCACCTTAATCGGCGCAGTACCACTCTTAAGCCAAGCAAGAATATCAAGGTCATGACTGCACTTAGCCATAAGCATTGATGATTGTGACCCGTCGGTTTTGTTCCACTTCCCTCTTATATGGCTGACTGACATATGATGGTAGCTTACATGCTCACTTGATTGTATATTGATTATCTCACCAAATTCTCCCTCTATAATGCGTCTGCGAATCTCAACATAGAATGGAGCATAGCGCAGAACATGGCAAATCATAACTTTTCGCTGAGTTCTTCTAGCCGTTTCAAGTAACCTCATCATGTCCTCTTCATTAGTAGAAATAGGCTTTTCTAGTAGTAGATGATAGCCTGCCTCCAATAATGGTAAAGAGGTTTCTACATGAATGTGGTCCATGGTTCCATTAATAGCTGCATCAGCAAATCTAGGACGTGCTACCAATTCCTCAACTGTTCCAAAGCAATTTTCCTTGGGTATATTAAACTGCTCAGCTGTCTGAACCCGTCTAAGCTCATTGGGTTCTACAAGACCGACGACTTTTAATTCATCAGGATGGTCAAAGCCATAGGACCCATATAAGATGCTACGGTGCCCTGCACCGACGATAACAGCAGTTACAGGTTTTGTGGAATCGTGTTTCGTATTGTTTTTCATTATATGATCTATCTCCTTTTGTTAATATTGTATGGTTAGTGAGTCACGCACATACTTATCTGGATGTATTATGAAACTTTTCACTTCTTTAGTTGACAGCATGCTTTTTCCCCTTTTTGTATCTTTAGGTTATACTGTTTCATACAGGAGCCTGTATACTGATGCAATCAACATCAGTTGCAATCTAACTATAGCATAAGATTTAGTAAAATAGTATAATCAAAATGATTGTAAGCTTACAATATTAGAAGGAAGCATAAGAACCGTCCCTTTGCTTCCCTAACTGGAGATAAAAATAGAAAGAGGTCACATTAAGTGGATGCAAATAAATGCCCCATAGGAGAAATTATAGATATTGCATGTAAAGCCGGAAAGATAGTTTTGGAGAATGGCGGAGAAACCTATCGAGTGGAAGATACAATGCTTTACTTCTGCAAAGCCTTTGGCATAGAGAAATGTGAAAGCTACTCAACTCCTACTACAATAATAATTTCTATAATTGATAATAATGGTGAATCATTTACTCGAATGATGCGTATTCCCTCCCGTGGCACTAATATAGACAAAGTAGAAGCAGTAAATGATCTGTCCAGAGAGATAAATAAGAATCCCATTACCATTGCAGAAGCAAAGAAGAAACTCCAGGAAATTAATCAAAAGCAACCTTATAGTCTTTGGTTAACTGTTCTAGCAGCAGGATTAGCCTCTGCTTCATTTACAGTCATTTTTGGTGGTGGATGGATACACTTTCTAATGGGGTTAGTCGTGGGTGCTTCACTTCAATTGGTTGTAGCTACCTTAAACAAGGTCCAGCTTGGCTATTTTACCACGAACTTCTTGGGCGGTGCTATTGCAGCTTTGCTAGGATGGCTTCTGTCGTACTTGGGAATCCTTTCAGATTGGTGGATTGTCACCTTCGCTTCACTGATGCTTTTAGTACCAGGTATCTTATTTACTAACGCCTTGCGTGATACGGTTGCTGGAGAGCTGGTTTCCGGATTGAGCCGTGGTGTTGAGGCCTTAGGCATAGCTGTAGCGCTGGCTAGCGGTGCTGCAATTACAATTATGATTTTATCGCAAATTGGAGGTTTATAATATGATAAAGAATATATTATTTTCCACCATTGCAGCAGTATCATTTGGTATAATGTTTAATATTCGAGGAGCTAACTTAATATTTGCTGGTTTAAGCGGCGGACTAGGTTTCTTCTTCTATTCCATAACGACGGTTTATGGTTATGACAGTCATATCGGAATGCTCGTTGCCAGTATAGCCATGTCAATTTGTGCTGAATTCTTAGCACGTAGACGAAAGACACCTGCTTCTGTATTTCTTGTACCCGCTCTTATTCCAGTGGTTCCCGGAGGGGCTATATTCCAATTTGCACTAAATCTACTGGAAGGAAATAATGAGCTTGCCTTTTCATAAGGGATAAAAACTATGTTAGAAGCTGGAGCCTTGGCTATTGGAATTATACTTGTATCTTCGTTGACAAAGGTGATTATACGGATGCTTAACAAGAACAAAGCACATGTTATGTAAACATTGTGTGTGCAAATGCTAGTCCTATACTAATTTTCAATATAGAAGTGCAAATATGATATAATTTGCTCTAAGAAATAACAGTAGCAAATGAAATAATTAAGAGAAAAAGTTATCAAATGTAATGGAGGGCAAAAATGAACATCTATATTATGGTTGATGCCGAAGGTATTAGTGGCATATACGATCGTGAGCAGGTATCTACGAATTCATCTTCTGGACGATACAGCGAAGGTAGAGAATTAATGGTGAAGGATATTAATGCATGTGTAGAGGCTTGCAAAGAAGCCGGTGCTGAAAAGGTTTTTGTTAGGGACTGCCATGCTGCTGGATCAAATGTCATCTGGAGCAAGTTGTCCGATCTCGCGGACTATTACATAATCGGGAATACAGGTCAAGACCGTTTCCCAGGCCTTGATGAATGCGATGGCGTTATTTTACTTGGATACCATGCAATGGCAGGTACTATCGGAGGAATACTAGAACACACCATGAGTTCTGCCACTGTACAAAATTATTGGATTAACAATGTTAAGGTTGGCGAAGTCGCAATTGACGCAGGCATCGTTGGAGATCGAGGTAAACCTGTAATCATGGTTTCAGGTGATGACAAAGTTTGTAGTGAAGCTGAATCATTTTTACCTAATGTTGTTACAGCAGAAGTTAAAAAGGGGATTACTTGGAAAGGTGGCATGCTGCTGCCTCCAGAAAAAGCATATAAAACTATTAAAGACAAAACTAAAGAGGCTATAGCAAAACTTCATGAACAAAAACCACTGATATTCGATAAGCCCATTCACTTTAGAGCAGAGCTAACCGAGAGAAGTGTGTTACCTAATCAGTATGCAAAGCCCTATATGAAGATAATTGATGGAAGAACCTACGAAGTAGAAGGTGCTACCGTTGAGGAAGCGCTATATCGACTGTAGAAGGAAGGAAGCACAGGGACGGTTCTTGTGCTTCCTTCCTGTGCTTCTTGTTTGACATTCGTCACTTTCGGCGTTCCTCGACTTATATTAAATTCTGAAATAGTTCTTTTACATCCACTGATAACCCGCTAAGAATGTAGGATTCAGCAATATCTCCATTTTTGTAGCTAACATAGTTATCTACTTCATATTCTTTGAAGGAATAGATCGTAATCATTCCTTGTTTTTGGTCTATAATCCAATATTCCTTTACTCCTGAAGTAGCATAAGTATTGAGCTTTGTAATCAGATCTTTGGTACGGGTGCTGTCTGACAGAATCTCGATAACCAAAGTTGGAGTTCCCATATATCTCCCTTTTTCTGTGACATTGTTCTCAAGATCACATACTACCAAGAGATCTGGCTGCATTACGTCTGGTTCCTTAATATCCTTCTTTCGGAAGTGTACATCAAAAGGAGCCATGAAAACTCTACATTGTTTTCCCTTTAAAAATGCATTATAAATAAGGTGTAGCCTCCCAAGGATTTCCTGATGTCCAATGGTGGGAGAAGCTAATAAATAGATTTCACCGTTAATCAGTTCCATGCGAAGGCTACTTTTCTCATAAATCTCCATAAACTCTTCATAGGAGACTTTCTTCCCACCATATTGGTAATCCAATGCATTTTCCCTAACTGTAAAATATTGCTCTATGTCGGTAATATAGGGAGTTAGCCTGGCAATCTTCGTACCGTTTTTCGTAATCACCACATCATTTAATTCTTCAACATGATTTAGGTATTTTCCAAGGTTTTGCTTGAGCTCAGTAGCTGTAACTACAACACCTTTGCTATAATCATTTGATGCCATGGTAGAACCTCCGTTCGATATATTGTCTATTTAATTATAACATAGTGTGCTGTCTTCCGTAAGGGTATTGTGCGATTTATCGTGCGATTTAATTAATAGATTGTTCGATTAATAAGAACTCTCTATCTCAAGGATTTTTTAAGGAAGCACGAGAACCGTCCCTACGCTTCCATATTGAAACTTCGTTCAGAGACCTTAAGCATACCATAGGTACTGTCAATTTCCA
>CAYFSR010000132.1:0-5018 GCA_964345785.1 uncultured Eubacteriales bacterium
CGCGAAGGCGGCAAGACTGTAGGCGCTGGCGTTGTTGCTTCTATCGTAGAATAAATAACAGTTGAATAAATAAATTCGCTATCCCATTAAATGTCATCCAAAGAGCGCGAAGGGTTTTTAGCAATTACTATTAGCAGCTAGAAAATAATAAATCATATGTAATGAGCCTTTGCGGGAACGACTTACATTCTTAGCGAATATCAGCAGAAAATCCGTTAAGCAACTTCCGCCTGTTTGAACGCAGTGAGTTCGGAAGGTGTAGGATTTTCTGCTGATAGAGCTTTAGAATGATTCGTGATCGCAACAGCGAATGGAATATATTTATTATTTATAATTTATAATTCATAGCTGCGAATAGTAAGACTATAAGACTGTGGGATAGCGAATTTCCTTAAAAATAATGCTTGCTTTTACAGTAAGCTTATTGTAAACTATAATGGTTGCGTTCCATTGGAATTATCATGGTTATGCTCCATTTGGACACAAGGGATGAAGTAAAAGGTTGCCGGTTCCGCACCGGGGAATTTTTACGGACCAGTCCGCATGAATCGGGCGAATTACCTTAGTTACTTATGTACCCTTATTTTTTTAGCGGAATAGGGCACACGTGGTTAAGTGTAACAAGGTTTATAATTGCCCCTTCTAGGGTGGAATATCTACCCGAAAGTGATTAAAAGGAGGGAAATTCTTTGGCAAGTCAAAAAATTAGGATTAAGTTAAAAGCATACGATCACACCCTGATTGATCAGTCAGCAGGGAAAATCGTAGAAACCGCTAAAAAAACCGGAGCTGTTGTTTCCGGTCCCATACCCCTGCCCACCGACAAGGAGATCATTACGATCTTAAGGTCTCCTCATAAGTACAAGGACAGTCGTGAGCAGTTTGAAATGAGGACACACAAGCGTTTGATTGATATCTTAAGCCCCACCTCAAAAACGGTGGACTCCCTGATGAGGCTCGATCTGCCCGCAGGCGTAGATATCGAAATCAAGCTGTAAGGTTTCGGATCACTATTAGTTAGAACGGAGGTTTTACAAAATGCAAAAAGCCATTCTGGGTAAAAAGCTGGGGATGACCCAGATCTTCACAGAAGACGGCCTAATGGTACCCGTTACCGTAGTGGAAGCCGGACCCTGTGTGGTAACTCAGGTCAAGACTGAGGAAAAAGATGGATATCAGGCTCTTCAAGTCGGCTTCAATGACATTAGGGAAAAACTTGTCAACAAACCTCTCAAGGGACATTTTGACAAGGGAAATACATCCTATAAACGTTATTTGAGAGAGCTCAAACTGGACAACACTCAAGATTATAGCGTTGGCAGTGAGCTTAAGGCTGATATGTTTGCAGCAGGAGACAAAGTAGACGTAAGTGGCACCAGCAAGGGAAAAGGTTTTGCTGGTACAATTAAGAGATGGAATCAGCATAGAGGGCCTATGTCTCACGGCTCTAGATACCATCGTCGTCCCGGATCTATGGGGCCTAGTGCTTCCCCTGGACGTGTATTTAAGACAAAAAGGCTGCCAGGTCGCATGGGCTTTGAAAGAGTAACTGTTGCTAATCTGGAGATTCTGAAGGTAGATGCAGAGCGCAACCTGCTTTTAATCAAGGGAGCCCTGCCAGGTAGTAAAGGAACTTTGCTCACAATTAAGGAAACCGCAAAGAATTAGTTTAAAAGTAAGACGGAAAGGAGGTCAGGCTATGCCTAAAGTAGCTTTATATAACATGGAAGGTGCATCAGTTGGTGAAATCGAGTTAAAGGACGAAGTATTTGGAATACCGGTAAACAAAGATGCACTATATCAGGTAACAAAAATGCAGCTGGCCAACAAAAGACAAGGCACCCAGTCTACCTTGACCCGTGCAGAGGTCAGAGGAGGCGGCGCAAAGCCTTGGAGGCAAAAAGGTACAGGCCGTGCCCGTCATGGCAGCACGCGCTCACCTATATGGATAAAGGGTGGAGTAACATTTGCCCCTAAACCAAGAGATTATAGCTATACCCTTCCCAAAAAATTGAGAAGACTCGCTTTAAAAAGTGCTCTTAGTTCAAAAGTGGAAGAGAACAATATTACAGTTATGGACTCACTTGCTCTATCAGAGGCCAAAACGAAAGAAATGGTTAAAGTACTGAATAACTTGAAGGTGGAGAACAAAGCATTAGTTGTTATTCCTGTCAAAGATGAAGCAGTTGAGCGAGCTACTCGTAACCTGCCAAATGTAAAACTGGCCTTTGTTAACACTATCAATGTACTGGACATCCTAAATTATGATCGTTTCATAATTACTCAGGATGCAGCACGCCTTGTCGAGGAGGTGTATGGTTAATGAAAGATCCACATGATATCATTATTAAACCCGTACTCAGTGAAAAGAGTTATGATGAAATGCCGGACAAAAGATATACCTTTCTCGTAGACCCAAAGGCCAACAAGACTGAAATCAAAAATGCAGTCGAGGCCATCTTCGGTGTTAAGGTACAGAGTGTAAACACACTTCGCCAGCAGGGCAAGTTGAAGAGAGTAGGCGTACACACCGGCAGAAAGCCATCCTTCAAAAAAGCCTATGTTAAGCTGACGGCTGAGAGTAAGGAAATCGAATTCTTCGAAGGAATGGCACAATAAGGAGGTTAAAGAAAATGGCAATTAAAAAGTATAAACCCACCTCCCCTGCCAGAAGGCATATGACCGTTTCTGCCTTTGAAGAAATCACTAAGAAGGAACCGGAAAAGTCTCTTTTGGTAACTCTTAAGAGCAAAGCCGGCAGGAATGACGATGGAAGAATCACAGTTCGTCATCAAGGTGGAGGAGTAAAGAGGAAGTACCGTATTATAGACTTTAAGCGTGACAAAGACGGAGTACCTGCCAAAGTTGCAGCAATCGAGTATGACCCAAACCGTAGCGCAAACATTGCATTACTACATTATGTAGATGGCGAAAAGCGATACATCATCAGTCCAAACGGCCTGAAGGTTGGTCAAATGGTTGAATCCGGACCAGATTCCGATATTAAAGTTGGTAATGCACTTCCGTTGAGAAACATCCCTACAGGTACAGTTATTCATAACATTGAACTTCGTGCCGGTAAGGGAGGACAATTAGTTCGTTCAGCTGGAAATTCAGCACAGCTTATGGCTAAGGAAGGCAACTACGTAACAGTACGACTTCCCTCTGGAGAAGTTCGCATGGTACGTGCTGAGTGTAAAGCCACCATTGGTCAGGTAGGAAATACAGACCACGAGAATATTACCATAGGAAAAGCAGGCAGAAAAAGACATATGGGATTCCGTCCCACAGTGCGTGGTTCAGTAATGAACCCCAACGACCATCCACATGGTGGTGGCGAAGGAAGGGCACCAATCGGAAGACCTTCACCTGTTACACCTTGGGGTAAACCTACTTTAGGTTATAAGACTCGTAAGAAAAAGAATGAATCTGATAAATACATTGTAAAGAGAAGAAACAGTAAATAGTATCTACAGAATCGAAAGGAGGCCCATAGATGAGCAAAAAAAAAAAAAAAGGACCCTATACTCGCGTGGATCTTTTGAAAAAGATACAGGAATTAAATGATCAAGGGAAAAAGACAGTAGTAAAGACTTGGTCCAGAGCATCAACCATATTCCCTGAAATGGTCGGACATACCATTGCTGTACATGATGGAAGAAAGCATGTTCCGATATATATCACAGAGGAAATGGTCGGACATAAGCTGGGAGAATTTGCTCCCACCCGAACCTTCAGAGGTCATAGCGGACGTTCTGCGGAGAAGTCTACTGCATTGAAATAGTCGAAGGAGGAATTAAAGTGGCAACTAGGATTAAGGAAAAGGCAAAATTTCGCCAGGAAAACAGAGAAAAACGCCCTCATGCCACCGTCCGATATGTTCGAATCTCTTCCAGAAAGGTCAAAGTAGTAATTGACTTAATTCGGGGGAAAAAGGTCGGAGAGGCGCTTTCCATATTGGAGTTTACTCCTAAGGCAGCAACGGAGCCGGTTGCCAAGCTTCTAAAGTCTGCCATGGCCAATGCGACGAACAACCTGGGAATGGATACCAGCAACTTATATGTAGCTGAAATTTATGCAAACCAGGGGCCGACGCTAAAAAGGCTGAGAGCCAGAGCACAGGGCCGTGCTAATAGAATTCGTAAAAGAACCAGTCATATTGGCATAGTACTGGACGAAATGGAAGCATAAAAGTACAAGGAGGGATAATTAAGTGGGCCAAAAAGTGAATCCCCATGGACTCAGAGTCGGAATAATCAAGGATTGGGATGCAAAATGGTACGCATCCAAGAAAGAATTTTCAGATAACCTGATTGAAGACGTAAAATTACGTGAAATGCTAAAGAAGCAACTTTTTCATGCAGGTATCTCAAAAATAGAGATTGAAAGAGCAGCCAACCGTGTCAAGGTTAACATTTATACTGCTAAGCCTGGAATAGTTATTGGCAGAGGTGGCACTGGTGCAGATGCTCTGAAAAAGAATATCGAGAAATTTACCAAAAAAACAGCTATTCTAAATATAGTAGAAGTTAAATCACCCGATACGTCAGCACAGCTGGTAGCAGAAAACATTGCAGCTCAGTTAGAGCGCAGAATCTCCTACCGAAGAGCCATGAAACAGGCAATGCAACGTGCTATGAAAGCCGGAGCAAAAGGAATTAAGACCATGGCTGGCGGACGATTAGGTGGAGCTGATATAGCTAGAAGTGAAGGATACCACGAAGGTACCATGCCGCTGCAGACATTACGTGCAGATATCGATTACGGTTTTGCAGAAGCCAATACCACCTTCGGTAAGATTGGTGTAAAGGTATGGATATATAAAGGAGAGGTCCTTCCCAAAGCAAAGAACAGACCGGTTGCGGAAGGAGGAAATTAATATGTTGATGCCGAAAAGAGTGAAACGCCGCAGAGTGTTCCGGGGTAGAATGACTGGAAAAGCAAACCGCGGCAACACGGTTACCTACGGTCAATACGGACTGCAATCTTTGGATCCCAGCTGGATAACCAGCAACCAG
>CAYFSR010000132.1:5028-5866 GCA_964345785.1 uncultured Eubacteriales bacterium
AATGACTCGTTCAATAAAGAGAGGCGGAAATGTTTGGATTAAAATTTTCCCCGACAAACCGGTAACCGAAAAGCCCGCTGAAACTCGAATGGGCAGCGGAAAAGGTTCCCCAGAATACTGGGTAGCCGTAGTAAAGCCCGGCAGAATTTTATTTGAAATTGCCGGAGTATCCGAAGAAGAAGCCAAAGAAGCATTTCGGCTGGCAGCGCACAAACTTCCGGTGAGAACCAAGTTTGTGACTAGAGAAGAATTGGGTGGTGAAGGTAGTGAAGGCTAATCAATTTAGAGAGATGTCCCAAGATGAGCTTAATCAGAATCTAACCGAGTTCAAAAGTGAGCTGTTCAACCTTCGGTTCCAGTTAGCCACTGGCCAATTGGAGAATCCAATGCGGATTCGTGAAGTAAAGAAGAATATTGCTAGAGTTAAAACTATACTTCGGGAAAGAGAGCTGAAAGCCCTGGAGGCTTGACGGAAAAGGAGGAATATTCGTGGCCGATGAAACAAGAGGCAATCGAAAGGTTCGTATAGGCAGAGTGGTTAGTAACAAAATGGATAAAACCATAGTAGTTGCCATTGAAACCAAAATAAAGCACGGTTTATACGGAAAATATATAAAGCGTACCACAAAGCTAAAAGCACATGACGAAGAGAACATCTGTCAGATCGGTGATCGTGTAAAGGTCATGGAAACCAGACCTTTAAGCCGCGACAAAAACTGGCGTTTGGTGTCCGTCATAGAGAAAGCACAGTAAATAGAGGGCCGGACGCAGAACTGTTGCGCAGTAAAGTTGAGGACATTTCCCAACAAGTATGATCTGCAAAGCAGAGAAGTGTCGC
>CAYFSR010000133.1:0-5850 GCA_964345785.1 uncultured Eubacteriales bacterium
GTTCAGACAGTGGAAGGTGCTTAACGCATTTTCTGCTGATATTCGCTAAGGTTGATAGTCGTTCCCGCAAAGGCTCGTTACATATATTTATTATTCTTAGGTTACAAGTTTAACATAAGAGGGCTATGGACAATATAATGAAATTTTATGGTAGAATAGAAAAACAGTACTAATGTTTTATTATTAAAGAGAAATTTTTAAGGAGGACACTTGTTGGACAAGTTAAAATTAGATCATATTATGGGACAGGTTACCAAACCTGTACGTTATATGGGAAATGAATATAATATGGTGGAAAAGAAACCAAGCCAGGTATCTATTCGGTTTGCTTTTGCTTTTCCCGATGTTTATGAAGTAGGTATGTCCCATCTGGGCATGAAAATTCTGTATCATCAACTGAACGAAAGAGATGATACTTACTGTGAGCGAGTTTTTGCTCCGTGGGTAGATATGGAAGAGAAAATGCGACTAGAGGATATTCCTTTGTTTGCTTTGGAGACTAAGTCTCCTGTTTCGGAATTTGATTTTGTAGGTTTCACTCTCCAATATGAGATGAGTTATACCAATATCCTGAACATGCTGGATTTAGCGGGTATCCCACTTTTGACCAAGGAGAGAGGAGAAGGTCATCCCTTCGTTCTAGTTGGAGGCCCCTGTGCCTATAATGTAGAGCCCTTAGCAGACTTTGTAGACCTAGTTGCCTTGGGTGAAGGTGAGGAGCTGACAGAAGAGCTTCTAGACTTGTATGGAGAATGGAAGGGCACTGGAGATAGTCGCGATTCTTTTCTAGAAAAGGCAGCCGGTATACCTGGTATCTATGTTCCTAGTTTTTATGATGTAACATATCTTGAGGACGGTACAGTATCCGCTGTAACCCCCAATAGGTCTGTTGCACCTAAGAAAGTTACTAAAAGAATTGTGCAGGATATGGATGCTGTTTATTATCCAGAACGTATCATCGTTCCATTTATGGATATTATTCACGACCGCATTATGTTAGAGCTGTTCCGAGGATGTACCAGAGGCTGTCGTTTTTGTCAGGCAGGTATGATATACCGACCTATCCGTGAACGAAATCCGGAAAAACTTATGGAGCTGGCTGAAAAATTGGTAAGGAACACTGGTTATGAGGAGATGTCACTTTCTTCTTTAAGCTCCAGTGATTATTCCGGTTTAGAACAATTAGTGAGACAGCTAATGTCACGTTTTGAAGAAGACAGGGTTGCTCTTTCTTTGCCTTCTCTTCGCCTGGATTCCTTTGAAAAGGATTTCATCGAGGAAATGCAGAAGGTACGAAAAACCGGTTTGACCTTTGCCCCTGAAGCAGGAACTCAACGCTTGCGTGATGTTATCAATAAAGGTGTTACTGAAAATGATTTAGTTAAGACTGTATCTGATTCCTTTTCTTCCGGATGGAGCAGTGTCAAGCTGTACTTTATGATAGGCTTGCCTACAGAAACAGAAGAGGATTTACAGGGTATTGCTGATTTAGCTAAAGTGGTGAAGGACTGCTATTATCAGACCGATAAGGAAAAGAGACAGAAGGGTTTGAAGATTAACATTAGCTCCTCTTCTTTTGTACCAAAACCATTTACTCCCTTCCAATGGGAACCCCAAGATACCATGGAGCAGTTACGTGAGAAGCAGCAATATTTACGAAGTGCACTGCGAATCAAGAACGTAGATTATAACTGGCATGATTCGGAAGTTAGTTACATGGAAGCTGTATTTGCAAAGGGAGACCGTCGTTTAGGCCAGGTTTTATTGTCTGCCTGGAAAAATGGTGCCAAGTTTGATGGCTGGACCGAGCATTTCAATTGGGATGCATGGAAGATGGCATTTGAGGATAACAATCTTCAGCCAGAGTTCTATGCCTACCGTCGTCGGGAAAAAGACGAAGTATTTCCCTGGGATCATATTGATACTGGTGTAACCAAGGCCTTTCTATTGATGGAATGGCAAAAAGCACAGAAAGCTGAGACAACTCCAGACTGCAGGCTTAATTGTACTGGCTGTGGCATTCAGCGACTGGGGGAGGGATTGTGTCAATGAGAGTTCTATTAGAATATACCCGTGAAGAACGTGTAAAATATATATCTCATCTTGATTTGATGCGATCCATGCAACGTGCAATTAGGCGCGCTAATATTCCTATTGCCTATTCACAGGGCTTTAATCCTCATCCTATTATGGCTTTTGCTTCTGCTTTGTCTGTAGGAGTTACCAGTGAACGGGAATATGCAGATATAGTATTAGCAGAATCTATGTCTATTGCAGTTTTAAAAGAGCAGTTGAACCATGCTCTGCCCAAGGGAATAACATTAAGAGAAGCAGTTGTTATCGATGAGAAGACACCTTCTCTTATGAGCTTGATTGAGCGTGCTGATTATGAGGTAAGGGTAGATATATGGGACAGGGAGCAAACAGGACAAGCAGAAATTGACTGGAAAAAAGCTATTGAAGCCTATAAGAAGTCAGAAGAGATTTTGATTGAGAAAAAGGGAAAAAAACGTGTAAGCACAGTAAATCTCAAAGAAGGAGTCTGGGATATTCGAGTTGATGATGAAAACCCTTCATTAATTCGCCTTGAAATGAAATTAGGGAACAAAGGGAGTGTTAAACCAGATTCTGTAATTCATTCCGTATTGAAGTTGTCTGAGCAATTGCCAAATCCAGAGGCAGAAGACTTGTCAGATTTGCGAGTTTCAATACACAGGACCGGGCTTTATTTTCAACGAAATGGTAAATGGATCACCCCATTAGCACTAAAGGAAAATTAGGGGGCATTTAGTGAGTAAACAGATTATTATAGATGTTCATAACGAGCAGATTCGGGTTGCCTTTCTTGAGGAAGGTGACCTGGCTGAAATTCATATAGAGGATAACGATCATCAAAGGGTAGTTGGCAACATCTATAGGGGCAAAGTGTCCAATGTGCTGCCAGGTATGCAGGCAGCCTTTGTGGACATTGGATTGTCAAAAAATGCCTTTCTGTATGTGGGTGATATAAACACAGACAAAAGAGTTTTCGATTTTGCGGGAAGCAAAACCAATGTAGATGAAGGTCTGAACAACCCTACTATTAAGGATCTATTGAAAGAGGGGCAGGAGGTTACAGTACAAGTGCTGAAGGAACCTATTGGCACTAAAGGGGCGAGGGTAACTACTCACATTACCTTGCCTGGCAGATATATGGTTCTTATGCCCACTGTTAACTATATCGGTGTTTCCCGAAGAATCGAGAAGGAATCAGAAAGACAGAGACTAAAGAAAATTACAGATGAAATAAAGCCTGAGACCATGGGTTTGATTGTTAGAACAGCAGCTTTGGAAAAGGAGAGGTCTGATTTCGAACCAGACATTGAGTTTTTGGTTTGGCTTTGGGATAATATACAAAGCCGTGAGAAAAAGGGTCAAGTGCCTCGCTTATTGCATAAGGATGAAAACATTATCTTTAGAACACTGCGAGACCTGTTTACTAAGGATGTAGATAAACTCGTTATAAATAGTCAGGAGTATTATGAAAAGATCCTGGATTGGACTAAATACACTTCATCTGCATTAAAAAGCCGTGTAGAGTATGTATCGCCTGATAAAAACATATTTGAGATGTATGGCATCGAAGATAAAATCGAAAAGGCCATTCAAAAAAAGGTGTGGTTGAAAAATGGAGGCCATATTATTATCGAACCTACAGAAGCCTTAACGGTAATAGATGTGAATACTGGAAGGTACATCGGAGGTAAGAATCTGGCTCAAACTGTCCTTAACACTAATTTGGAGGCAGCAGAGGAAGTTGCCAGGCAAATTCGCTTAAGGGACATCGGTGGCATTATAGTCATTGATTTTATAGATATGGAATCCGATGAGGACCGTAAAAAAGTAGTAGAGGTACTGAAGACCGCTTTGAAAAGAGATAGGACAAAAACCAATGTTTTAGGGTTTACAGGGTTGGGTCTTGTGGAGATGACCCGAAAGAAAGTGCGTAACCGCCTAACCTATTCTTTATTAAAACCATGTCCTTACTGCAGTGGCACTGGCAAGGTTTATTCTGAAAGCATGGTGTTGGCCAAGCTGGAAAAAGAGCTGGAGCGTATGACTCAGGGCAGCAGTCTTTACGGTGTTTTGGTTGAAGTACATCCAGCAGTAGCAAAGCTGTGGATGGAGGAAGATGGTCGGGGATTGGAGATCCTAGAAAGTGCTTTGGAAAGCAGAATTCTACTTCGTGTTAACAGTGGCTTACATGTAGAAGATGCTAATCTTATGCCATTGCAAAGTCAAAGCGAAGCACAGGAGGTGCTGCATTCCCAGGAGGAAGTTGTGTACACTACGAGGTTTGATTTTAGTAGTACAGCGAGATAATATCAAGTAATTTGATTTTTTGTATAGTTTCAGAAGTTAATAAAATATTATTCAAAAGCGTCCAATTTAGCCTCCTTAAATTGAAATCTATAATATGTAGACAATTTTAAGGAGCTTTTTACATACCTAATTTCAAGAGCTTTGCTGCTGAGGCACTTCAGTAGTTAAATGCTCTTTTGGTTTGATGCACCCTATTGTAACAGATGCTAAAACTACTATGCCACCTAATATGGACATAAGACCGGGCAACTCACCAATAGTTAGGAATACCCAGACAGGGCTAAGAAGAGGCTCAATGAGGCTAAGGAAGGTTGATTGCAGCGCAGTGATATGCTTAATAGCCTTAGCGTATAAAATATAAGGCAGCCCTAACTGAAATATTCCAAGTAAGCCGATACCAACCCAGCCATTCATGTTTGGAACATGTTTAACCATGAAGGGGAATGCAACTATAATCGTCAGAATGCATCCCCAGAAAACATTTTCCAGGGGATCTGCATCCTTTTCTCTTCTCATAAATATGGTATTAAACGCCATAGCTACTCCGCTTAATATAGCAAGAATATTTCCTTGCAGACTGCCGGAACTGATATCATCAATGAAAAACAATACCATACCGATGATTACGAAAAATATTACTACCCAATCTCTTATATTCGCTTTTTCTTTTAAGAGCCAGCCGCCTAAGATAGCTATATACACTGGCGAAGTATATTGCAGCAGAATGGCGCTGGCAGCAGTCGTAGCTTTTGTGGCAGATACAAAAAGAATAACCATTGCTGTGTACGATATTGCACCTAGCAATTTATTCCATGAGAATTTAAAAGCAGATTTTTTTATAAAAAAAGCAATCAAGATCGCAGCAAATATACTGCGATAGCCTGCTATGGCAATCGGATTAAGATCGACTAACTTAATGAGCATACCGCCTGTGCTCCATAGTATTGATGTAAAAAACATTAAAATGATTGATTTTCTCTTATCTTTACTCATTCTGCGTCTCCTTTGCTGTATTAGCTGGCTTATATTCATTGTTTCAAATATAAATAATTAATTTTGGTACATTTTATCACTGCTAAGCTCTATCATTTTAGTCTTTTACAATGAATCAGTCAATCAGTATGTGGATTTTCAATCCAGCTCGCTTTATCAGATACAGAGGATTAGGAATTCAAAAATATTTCTCTGCTGCATGTGGGAAAGTATTATCTGATGCATCTCGTTAGAAAGGTTGGATAAACAAATGAAAATGCAATATTCTCCGATAATACTGCCGGAAGATCCAGTTCCATCAGATTTTGCAGGATGTGAGACTTGTGATTTACAACACAGAAGGAACCGATTTATATGGGGTGAAGGAAATCCTAATGCACCAGTTTATGTTATATTGGATAATCCAGGTGCTAGAGAAGATAAAGAGGGTAATCCATTTATTTGCGGTGCCAGGCTAACACTACAGGAAGCTGCATATGAAGCAGGAATAAAACT
>CAYFSR010000134.1:0-5733 GCA_964345785.1 uncultured Eubacteriales bacterium
ATGCAGGGGCATAGAACTAAGTCTGTCTGAAATACATGAAATACATGGAGTACATGAAATACATGAAATACATGGAGTACATGCAATACATGAAATACATGGAGTACATGCAATACATGAAAGACATGGGATACATGTAAGGGCAGAGGATCCTGTCTGCCCGAACTGATTTGAAGATTATTATTATCATCTTATTATGAAAGGACAAAGCTGCCTATGAGACATTATTGGAAATATTTAAGACCATACCTTCCTGCACTGATTATAGGGCCATTGTTAATGATTGCTGAAGTTATTGGAGAAGTTATCATGCCATTGCTTTTTAGTAAAATTATCGACCATGGCATAAACGGTACAGGAGGAACTCCATATATCATAATGATGGGAGCAGCTATGATTGGTATCGCTTTACTTATGCTTGTTACAGGCGTTGGCGGTGCCTATTTTGCTGTTAAAGCATCTTCTGGGTCTGGGAATGATTTAAGAAAGGATATGTTTAGCAAAATTCAGAAATTCTCTTTTGCCAACATTGACGACTTTAGTACTGGCTCTTTGATTACACGCTTGACCAATGACATTACACAACTTCAGAACATGCTGCAAATGCTGTTAAGGATGGCTTTAAGAGCACCGGGTATGCTAATTGGCGCTCTCATAATGGCAATTTCACTAAATGCAAAGCTTGCTTTGATTATACTGGCAGCCATACCGTTACTGTCAGTTGCGATATACCTAGTAATAAGAATAGGATTACCTCGTTTTACTCTTGTGCAGGAAAAACTGGACTTTCTTAATACTGCCACCCAAGAGAACCTCACTAACATTCGAGTGGTAAAATCCTTTATTAGAGAGGATCATGAAGAGGAAAAGTTTAAAAAAGCCAATTATGAGCTAAAGGAAAAAACTATTAGCGCTGTTAAGGTTATGATTTATACCATGCCAATAATGACACTGGCAATGAATATAACAACATTAGCTGTTGTATGGTTCGGCGGTAATGAGGTTATCCAAGGCACAATGACCACTGGTGTTCTAACTGCTTTTATAAACTATGTAGGTCAGATTTTGATGTCATTGATGATGGTGTCCTTCATTATTATGAATAGCTCCAGAACAATTGCTTCAGTAAAGCGAATTAACGAAGTGCTGGAGGCTGAAATTGATCTTTCTGATGAAGATGCTGAAATGAAGGATCTAACAGTTCAGCATGGTAGCATCGAATTTCGTAATGTATATTTTAGATACTATAAAAATAGAGAGAAATGGGTTTTGGAGAATATTAATTTAATCATAAACCCTGGAGAAACAGTAGGCATAATTGGTTCAACAGGCTCTGGAAAGACAAGCCTGGTTCAGCTTATTCCCAGGCTTTATGATGTAGACAATGGCGAAGTTTTGGTAGATGGTGTCAATGTTAAGGATTATTCTCTAAATAATCTTCGCAATGATGTTGGCATTGTGCTTCAAAACAACATTCTATTTACTGGCACTATACTCGAAAACCTTAAATGGGGCGATGAGTATGCCGATGATGATACTATAAAAAAATATGCAGAAAGCGCACAAGCCCATGGCTTTGTCTCATCCTTTAATGATGGTTATCAAACATTTTTGGGGCAGGGTGGAGTCAACGTATCTGGCGGTCAGAAGCAGAGGCTCAGTATTGCCCGAGCACTGTTAAAACAACCTAAGATTCTAATTATGGATGACAGTACCAGCGCTGTAGACACAGCAACAGAGTCAAGAATTCGCGAGAATTTTAAAAATATGTTGAAAGATACAACTAAGCTCATTATTGCTCAAAGAATTTCCTCTGTTATTGATTCAGACAAAATAGTTGTAATCGATGAGGGTAAGATTGTTGGCTTAGGTAGCCATGAACAGCTAATGGAAAGTAGTAAAGCCTATCAGGAAATTTACTATTCTCAGGTTGACAAGGAAGAGGTGACAGCATAATGAGCCAACTAAGTGAAGAGAGAAAGCAGGAGCTTATAGAAAAATATAGTAAAATTAGTTCATCATCTGCAAATAATAGCTCAGGGCCTAGAGGACCAGGCGGAGGACCTAGAGGACCTGGTGGAGGCGGACGTGGAAATCGAGGTATGCATGCAAGCGGCAAGCCTAAAAATGCAGCTCCTGTTATGAAACGTCTACTCGGCTACATTAGAAAAGATAAATATAGAATTTTATTAGTGTTTGTCTTTTTGCTGTTTGGAATTGCCGCAAATCTTGCAAGTAACTATATATTGAGGCCTGTTATTAATAATCTAGTAGATACCAACAGCTCCGTTGAGGAGAGGGTTAGAAATCTTTTAGTTGGCATCACTTTAATGGCAGTGATTTATTTTGTAGGTATGATCACCAACTATCTGAATAGCCGAATTATGGTGGATGTATCTCAAAGTGCACTTGTCAACCTAAGGGAGGATCTATTCAACAAGATTCAGAAGCTCCCATTAAAATATCATGATACTCATACTCATGGAGAGATTATGAGTAGATTCACCAATGATCTAGATGTTGTTGGCCAGATGATTAATAATACCATGACCCAAATATTCTCTGGGGTTATAACCCTTATTGGTACAGTTATATTAATGTTTGTTACCAACTGGATACTGGCCATCATAACAATATTAGCCGTGCCATTAATAGCTCTTGTAGCTTCACAAATTGCCAAACGTAGTAAAAGCTATTATAAAGGACAGCAAAAATCTTTAGGGGCGGTAAATGGCTATATTGAGGAATCTGTCACTGGTCAAAAGGTAATAAAGGTATTCAATCACGAAGAAACCGCTATGCAAGAGTTTAACTTTCTAAGTGATGATCTGTATGAAAAGCAACTAAAGGCAAACTTTTTCGGTGGCATTATGATGCCTGTTCTTGGGAACATAAGTAAGATTAGCTATGCCTTATCTGCTGTTGTCGGTGGTATCCTTTGTCTGACTGCGAATTTTGATATTGGGGGTCTAACGATATTCACAAATTACTCGAGACAGTTTGCAAGGCCCATCAACGAGCTATCTAGTCAGGTTACTGTGATTTTTTCTGCGCTAGCTGGCGCTGAGCGTGTGTTTGAGGTGATGGATCAGGAACCTGAACCAGCTGATAATGAAGATGCTGTTGAAATATATAAAGAAAATGTACAGACAGTTTATGATGAGAATAAAACAAATGAAGATAGTGATGGCAAAGTAGTACCCATTAAGGGGGAAGTAGCACTAAGGAATGTCACTTTTGGTTATAATCCAGACAAAATTGTGCTTAATAAAATCAATGTAACAGCTAAGCCTGGACAGAAGATTGCCTTTGTAGGCTCGACAGGTGCTGGTAAGACTACCATTACCAACCTTATTAACCGCTTTTATGATATCGAAGAAGGTTTGATTACCATTGACGGTATCGATATTAAGAACATCAAGAGAGAATCTCTAAGAGGAAATATCGCTATGGTGCTTCAGGACACCCATTTGTTCTCTGGATCAGTTATGGAAAACATCCGATATGGGCGACTTGATGCTACGGATGAAGAGGTAATTACAGCTGCAAAGACTGCTAACGCTCACTCTTTTATTGAGAGATTGGAGCATGGATATGATACTGAGCTTGAAGGTGATGGATCTAACCTGAGTCAAGGTCAGCGTCAGCTACTTAATATCGCTCGTGCAGCTATTTCCAAAGCTCCGATACTAATAATGGATGAAGCTACAAGCTCGGTTGATACCCGTACTGAAAAATACATTGAAGAGGGTATGGATAAGCTGATGAAAAACCGTACGACCTTTATAATTGCTCATAGGCTTTCCACTGTTAGAAACTCAGACGAGATAATAGTGTTAGAGCAGGGCGAAATAGTGGAACGGGGAACTCATGAAGAGCTTCTCGATATGCGTGGACGCTATTATCAGTTGCATACAGGTGCTATTGAGTTGGATTAACCATTAACTGCCTTTTCCAGCCTTGTCAGTGCTTCTTCAAGAATAGAACGAGGACATGCAAAATTCAACCGTTGGAAGCCACTGCCACCTGCACCAAATATCGTTCCTTTGTTTAACCATATTCCCGCACGATCTACCAAAAGGCTTTCGAGGGAGCTTTCATCCAAGCCCAAGCTATTAAAATCAAGCCATGCCAGATAAGTTCCTTCTGGTTCTATTAGGCGTATTTGAGGGATATGTTCGTGTAAGAATTCGCGTAAAAATACAATGTTTCCCTCAAGGTACTCCAGCAATGCGTCAAGCCATTCTCCGCCACCGGAGTATGCTGCTTGGCAAGCAACTAAGCCCATAGCATTTGCGTGGCCGTACCCGCTATGCTTGAACTCATCACGAAATTGCTGTCGTATATTTGCATTGGGGATAAAAATGTTAGAAACCTGTAATCCTGCAAGATTGAACGTCTTTGTCGGAGCGGTGCAGATAATAGAAAAATCTGCAAATTCAGGTTTTACATCTGCAAATACCTGATGCTTATGTCCTGGATATATAAAGTCTGCGTGTATTTCATCAGATACAACCAGCACATTATGTTTCTTACAAATATCACCGAGTTTTGTAAGCTCATCCTGAGTCCAAACTCGCCCAACTGGGTTATGAGGACTGCACAAGATGAACATCTTCACATTCTCACTGATGATTTTCTCTTCAAAGTCGGTAAAGTCAATTGTATATTTGCCATTTTCATAAATAAGGTGGTTTACGACGAGCTTGCGCTTGTTGTTTAAGATGGCAGCTTTAAACGGGGGATATACAGGCTGCTGAATGATAATAGCATCGTTAGCTGCCGTAAGAGCACGAACCGCGATGTTAATAGCAGAAACCACACCTGGGGTACTAATGAGCCAATCATCATTTATATCCCAATTATAGCGTGATGCGAACCATCCTTTCACTGCTTGAAAATAGTCTGGTTTTAGGACGGAATATCCGTAAATACCATGTTTTGCTCTTTCAATCAATGCTTCAACCACGGAAGGTGGTGCTTGAAAATCCATGTCTGCTACCCACAGAGGCAGTATTCCTTCTGGTTTGCCATATTCCCTGGCTAAATCATACTTTACTGAGTTAGTACCATAACGATTGATTACTTTATCAAAATCATATTTCACGATGTACCCTCCATTAACCCTATACCATAATAGATATCTACTCACTATATGAATAAGATTATCATTAATTCGTAGGATATACAATCATATTGTTAGTTTACATTCTCTGATGAAGCATACTAGCCTGAAATTCGTTGATAGCGGACTGAAAACATGATAATCTAATTATGTTTATTTTACCGATTGTCCGCAAACGTTATTTTCAAACGCTATATAAGTAGAAGCCTATAAAGGGGTGAAGTCGGGTTGGGGGATCTGCAAGATCTGCAAGTTAATAAGGCTTGTGATAAGGCTATTGTTGCGCTCTCGGAAGGTGACAAGGATGCTTTGTCTGATATTTTTGATTGCATGGCAAGAATGATATTCTCAGTGGCCTATGGAATTACTGGGAATTATCATGATGCAGAAAATGTTTTACAGGAAACCATGATTGAAATAAGTAAGTATGCTCACAAATATCGAAGAGGCTCAAACGCAAAAGCGTGGATATTGACAATGGCGCGTCATTGTTCGATAGACATTGTACGCAAAAGAAAAACGCTTGTCCCAATTGAAGAGACGATGAGCATGCTCTATTCCGAACCCGATTTAACACGGTTAGATGTGCTGGATATGCTGAAAATTTT
>CAYFSR010000135.1:0-5662 GCA_964345785.1 uncultured Eubacteriales bacterium
GGCACTGGCGAACACCAATAAACATAGAAAATACGCTTTTTTTGAATGGGGTTCAAGAGGCCGGAGGTTCGAATCCTCTCACCCAGACCACAAAAAACCGCTTATCCATAAGGATGAGGCGGTTTTTGTTGTTTTGGGGGAGGTATCGAAAAGCGCTTCAGTTTCCGCTTAAATAGTTTTTCATAATAGCTAAGATTCTTAGCTATCAATTACATATATGTATTCATAACATCCATGTTAACCCTTCCATCTTTAATTTCAATGATTCTATCGGCCTGTTCTGCAACCTTTTTATCATGTGTAATTAGAATAAAGGTAGATTTAAATTCTTTATTTATATCCTTTAAAAGCTTGAATACAGTTTGAGTAGTCTCTGAATCCAAGTTACCAGTTGGTTCATCCCCAAGGATTATCCTTGGATTATTTATCAGACTCCTGGCTATTGCAGCCCTCTGCTGTTGTCCTCCTGATATATCTGTAGATCTATTGTTTTTAACCCTAGACAGGCCAACAATTTCAATAAGCTCATCTGCCCTTTTCTTAGCCTCTTGCGTGATCTTATTGTGCTTTATCCTGTAGGGCATAAGTACATTCTCATACACTGTAAATTCAGGTAAGAGATAGTGGAACTGAAATATAAACCCTATTGTCTCATTTCTTAACACTGCCATTTGATCCTTACTTAGATTGGTAATATCATTCCCGTCAATTATGACATGACCACTGCTGGCCTTATCCAAGGTACCAATTATATTCATCAAGGTTGATTTTCCAGACCCAGACTCCCCAACAATTGAATTAAAGCTTGTTTCCTGGAAGTCCAAGTTTACATCGAAGAGGACTTGTGTCTTTACCTTTTCTCCATATATCTTATTAATATGTTTTAGTTCCAATATATTAGCCATTTTTAATCACCTCTATTGGATTTAGTTTAGAAGAATTCTTAGCCGGAATAAATGCAGCTAGAGTTGACGCTAATATTGCTATTACAATTGATATCCCTACGAACTGCAAATCCAAGTAGAAGGGGACCAGGGGAGTGCCATCTGGATTCTTAACGAAGGTAGAAAAGCCGTACATAAGTCCAATTCCTAGAGCTGTTCCCAATACTCCTCCAATTACTCCCAACATCAAGCCTTGGAATAGGAAAATTCGACTTGCTGTCCTGTCCTTTATACCCATAGCCTTCAGGATACCCAATTGTCTTGACTTTTGCACTACTGATATAGCAAGGACTGATGATATTCCAAGGAGAACTGCTAAGAGTACAAATACCTGAATCATATAGCTGGAAGCGGATTGTCCTGTTAGACCGGATAGAAGTTCCTCATTCTCTCCCTTCCAGCTTTTGGTCTCAAGTCCTAATTCAGCTACAATATTATTTATATCACTTGCAATAATGTCTGCATCAAAGACTTCGTATACTTGTGTTTCAATAGAAGAAATTCTGCCTTTCTGACCAAATATTCCTTGTGCCGTTTCCAATTCTGTAATTATCCAGGACTCATTAAGGCTGGCTACCCTTAAATCAAAGATTCCTACAATTTCAAGTTCAGCCATATCCCCAGCAGGCGTAGTGAACTCCACTTGATCTCCTATTACCAAACCTGTATTCTCCGAAAAGTTTCTTCCTATCATTGCCTCCAAACCTGAGGATGGCAGCTCTCCTTCCACAAGCTTTTCTGGAAAACCATATATATCATTAGCATCTTCAAATTTAAAAGCTCTCATTAAAACTGTATAGTTTTCATCATCATATAGGGCAAATCCGCTTCCGACGAAGGATCTAGAGACTGCACTAAGCCTTTCATCAGCCTTCAAATCTTCTATTAATTCATCATTATCATCAAAGTACTTTTCATTGGATTCATTGATTATGGTAACTTGTGAAGAAGAACCTATAGTTCTATCAACTAAGGAAACTTGTAAGCCATCTATCAAGGAACCAATAAATATCTGCACAGCAACTCCAATGGTAATTCCTATTACAATCAGGATGGTTTGTCCCTTACTAGCCTTTAGAAATCTAGTAGCTATACTAAATGCTAAACCCATATCACTCCAGCTCCTTATGAAGATTTTCTATATCATCATAGTACTTTAAAAGCAGGTCTCCACCTACTGTTTTATAGGCATGTGGATTAGCTGTAAAGGCGCTTCCGCCTAAGATTACCTTAATATCCTGACTAGCATGTTCTCTCACTTTTTTAATGATTTTTCCTGTTGATATTAAGTTATAATGATTTGTCACGCTTATACATATATACTTAGGTCTAATTATGTTCACTGCCTTAAGAACTGTATTTTCAGGTGTCTTAGCCCCAATAAATGTACTGTTATAGCCAGCAATTGTGAAGAAATCCGATACCATTCTCGCGCCTAGTTCATGATCTTCAAATTCTGGACACATTACAATGACACTTTCACTTTTGTACAATCCTAGCTCTTCTTTAGTTCTTAGAACATAAGGATAGGCAGATTCTATTATGCTTCTAACAATACCGCTTCTCACATGCTCTCTCCAAATTAATTCTTCATCCTCTGGAAATTCATCAATAATACTATTTAGTGCAGGTGTTAGGATATTTTGATATAAATCCACAACGGAAATGCTCTTCCCTTGAAGAGCATTGATACATAATTTCATTGCATTCTCTTTGTCCTCATCATTGAGAAAAACCATTAGTTGATTATAAAATTCTACCAATTTCAACACTCCCTTTCATTTTATAGACATTTAAATATCCCCAGCAAATCACTGAGAGATTAAGAATACAATATATATACACTTGCCCATTTATATGGTTAAAAATGTATATTACATTTACAACAAATATAATACCACCAAAATAACTCATATAAACAAAATTATAAAAAGATGGACATAAGATTCATTGTTTTTCATCCAGACATAAAAAACCGCTTATCCGTGAGGATTAAGCGGTTTTTTGTGATATCTTTATCTTCTGCGAAGGCCGTTGCACATTCCATTGCCCATGCCACGTCCTTGCCTTCCTAAGCCTTGACCATTACCTTGGCCAAATTCAGCACCTGATCCCGTTCCATTGCCTATTCGCCCGTAACCCATAACAGTGCCGTCACAAGTTAGCTGATTTTCCTCAATTCTAGAAATGATAGCGTCGGCTTGCTCCTGAGTCATTGTACCGGCATCAACACGGGCTTTAAGTATTTCCTTTTTCATTTCCAGCATTTCTGTCTTGAACTGATCCAGTACGTCCGCTTCTTTTGCAATGGTTCCGTAAGACTTACCCGTTTGTGCACGTTCATCAATAACAGATTGCACTTCGCGTCCAGAAAGCCCTGCAACCGCTTCAGCAGTTGTCTTATACTGCGATGCAGCGAATGCTGTTACCGACCCTGCAAATAATGCAAGAGTTGCAATCCCTACAATAATAAGCTTCTTAATGTTTGTCATAGTATTGACCTCCTTGTTTTTCAGCGCTTATAAGCTCTGTGATTACATTATAAATTTCAACTATGGCAAAAGTGTGTTTTTTCATTTGTTGTCACGACTGCTTATGATGGGCCCACAGCGCTGGATAAAGCGAGGACATCAGTCTACGATATGATCTTGCTTGACGTAATGATGCCAGGGATGGATGGCTTTGAAGTCTGTCGTGAGATCCGTAAACAAAGTAATGTGCCCATTATCTTAATAACAGCTAGAGGTGAGGATTTTGAACGCATAATGGGACTTGATATTGGTGCCGACGATTATATCGTCAAACCCTTCTCACCTGGAGAAGTAATGGCACGCATCCGGGCTATTCTGCGACGCATTGGACGGGATGATGATATAAATGCACAAATTTTTACACATAGTAGCCTAATGGTCAATCTAGATGAATACATTGCCGAGATAGACGGTATTTCCATTCCACTGACTAAAAAGGAAATAGAGCTCCTATGGACACTGGGAACCAATAAAAACAAGGTGTTCTCACGTGACAATTTGCTAAACAGCCTTTGGGGTTATGACTATTATGGCGATACTCGTACAGTAGACTCCCATATTAAGAGGTTGCGTGCCAAGTTGGACGAGGTCCCCCACGACGGGTGGAAAATCAAAACCATCTGGGGTGTTGGATATAAATTTAAGGGGACAGAGTGAAAAATAAGAGTCGTTTTCGACTTTTAATGTATTTTTCAGGCACATTACTCGTTTTTTCTCTAATCATTGGACTAGTATTTTTGCACCTTTTTTCCCAGCATAACATGAATGTTCATAAAGCTGAGCTGAAAAACCGTGCAACGAAAATTGCAGGGACTCTAGCTGAATACTGGGCTGGTAATACAGGCCAAATGCATGGTCGAGGTATGATGGGCCAGGGTATGGGGTTGGGTGCTTATCTTAGATTTATTGACGATATTGCCATGACCGATGTATGGATTGTTGATCGCAATCTGGAACAAATTACCCGAGGTCATGGTCAAACCAGCCTTGCATATAATGATTTACCACCTGGTGCAGAATCCGCTATAATTGCATCGATGGACGGTAGAACAACTTTTAGTGAGAATTTTGGCACATTCTTAGGCGAGCCTTCTATTACTATAGCTGCACCGATTGCCCTTTTAAATGAGGAAATCGCCGGAGTAGTACTTTTGCATGAAGAGATTGAGAACATCCATAATTCAACTGAGAATGGTATAATCATTTTAATGTTGAGCATGGGAACTGCAGTTTTAATTTCGGTATTTATTGCGGGTGGGTTGGCGGAGCGTTTCACAAAGCCACTTGGTAAAATGAAAACTACGGCTTTGAGAATCAGCGGTGGCGATTATTTGGTAAAGACAGATGTTGTACAAGACGACGAAATCGGCGAGCTGGCTACCGCGCTGGACGATATGGCAGTAAAGTTAAATGTTGCTTATAAAGAAAGTGCTAAGCTCGAGAAGCTGAGGCGTGACTTTATAGCGAACATATCACACGAGTTACGAACACCGGTAACTGTTATTCGTGGTTCGCTGGAAGCGCTTTGCGACGGTGTGGTGACGGAATCCCGCATGGTTAAAGATTATTACCGTCAGATGCTCTCAGAAAGCGTCTACCTGGAAAGGCTGGTTTCTGATCTGCTCGATCTAGCGCGGCTGCAAAATACTGAATTTACAATGGAAATGAGCGAAGTGAATCTAAAGGAAATCGTGCAGGATGCTGTCCGTAGTATAAAACACGTTGCAGAGAAAAAGTCTATTGAAGTAAAATTTGCCTGCGCTGAAAAAACTTTTTTTGCTTTCGGTGATTATGGCAGGCTGAGGCAGATGCTGTTGATTATTTTAGATAATGCCGTCAAGTTTTCGCCTTCAGGCGGATTTGTAGATGTTGATCTAACCGAAACACTTGGCAAATACACTTTATCTGTCCGAGATCAAGGTCCAGGAATTCCTGAAGAAGATTTGCCCTATATCTTTGAGCGGTTTTACAAACAGCGTTCTGAAGCAAACAAAAGTGGCACCGGCTTGGGACTTGCTATTGCAAAACAGATAGCAGACAGGCATAGCGCCGAACTTAAAGCAACTAATAGGTCAGAGGGAGGCTGCGAATTTATACTGTCCATTAGTGGCAGATATTAGTTTATTACATTGCCGAGAACACTCGTGAATTTATTCGTGAGATGAATCGGCAAAGAAATTTAAAGTT
>CAYFSR010000136.1:0-5475 GCA_964345785.1 uncultured Eubacteriales bacterium
CCTGTTGAGCAGATTATTAATTATGCCACAATCTCATCCTAGTATATCTTCTTCATCAATCCAAACATTTTCTCTGTCAGCATTTCACCTGTACCAGGAGCTAAGTTTGTGTATGCTGTCAATCTTGCTTCATAACCACCTTGCTGAGGCGTTTCCTTTGTTGTTATATAACCTTCACACCCATTTGATAATGTGCTTATCATATTATATTTGAAAAGAGAGTTGGATTTAACAGTAGCTCCAAACTCAACAAACAGTTCACCCGGGAATGCTCCAATAAAGAGATCTCCAATTCTCAGGGCTTGTATCTCTATATTCCTGGATGTTATTCCTTGTTTATCAAGTTTTAAATATTCCTGCGACATTAGCATATCCCAAGCAGATGTCTCCTCAGAAATAGGTAAATTTTTAGCCCATTGTATGTCCTCTTCTTTTGGTAGCAGAGTTTGTGCAGTGATATCTTCATTTATGGCATTCAAAGTAATATCATTTACACGCATGTACTCTATATTTTTTCTCGTTTTGATTACCTCATCTGCAAGAATCCTGCCCATTTTCATATAATGTCCCGGAGCAATTTTCATCTCTCCTGTTACATCAACATGGTTTATATTGCCACATGCACCATTCAAGAATATACTGATAACATTTGATCCTAGCTTACTCTTGATTTCGGTACTCAAAGCACCAGGGTAATCAGCTGAAAACTTTGTGTTCCCATCCGCCCCCATGGTATCAAGGTGACATGCAAAATTTGTGACTACTCCAATTGGATTACCTTTGGTATCATCTATTCTTATTACAACTACATCTGAGTCAATCTCGCCAAGTGGTCTTTCTATGTTGGGATTATTGATGCCTGCATTAGTAGTAAAGCTCCCGTCTTTCATTTTGAAACGTCGATAAAATGAAATATTGTTTACCGTACCAACACCAAATCCAAGCTGCACTGGTTGCCTTCTCTCTAATGCTTCATCTACAGCTTTCTCTATTCTATTAATAATATAGGATACATAATTGTCATCCCTGGGGCTTTGATACAAATCTCCTATAGCTCCACCAGTATGAGTGTGTGTAGCGGCCACAAGTATATTTTCTTTAGGAATCCCAGTTTTAGCAAATATCATATCCCTAACTTTAGAAACATCTTCCTTGTAAAAGCCTATACAATCTAATGCAATTATGCATAGTTTTGTCTCACTGGTCTCCAGTATCATAACCTTAGCATATAAATCATCTCTGATACCAACTGCTCTTCTGTCCTGCAACTGCCCTGGAATACTGGTGTTTAGTTGTGGTGTTATTACTATCTCGCTCATTCCGCATGTGATCATAATTTATTTATTCCCTTCTTTATATGTCGTTCGATGAATCTTAAAATAAACACTTTGTAACTTTGGAATTGATAATACTTAATAAGGTATCACCTCTGTAAGAAATTGTGGATTTATTCTACTAATTAAAGCCATGCTCTTATACCACGATTATCTCATATGTGATATGGAGTTTTCAAAAAGTTTAAAAATATATCTAGGAACTCCCAATAATATTATAACTCCTGATACATTTGTATTATATAATCACAAATGATTTCTCCGGCATCGCTTTCCAAGCCGCTTGTAGGTGCAAGGCGTGCTTCGTATACACCAGGAACCATGCACTCAGGAGTTGGAACATACCCGCAATAGTCATTTGCGAAATCAGAGAAAAAGACATGTTCCCCACATTGACTTTTCACCTTTCTCCCAAATTCCACAAACATTTGACATGGGTTTCCTACTATGCAAATGTCGCCAATTTTGATGAGTTGTAGATATATTTCTCGCTCAACTCTTTTGTCCGCTGAAATCTGAAAAGCCTGAAGAGCAAAAAATGTTTCTATATAGCCAGAGGCTTGAGGTGTAGAGAGCGGTAGAGAATCTCCTAGTGTATCAAAGTGATTTTTGGCTTTTAATAGGTCATCTTCAGAAGGCTTTCTTAGCTTAACATTAATTTTCTTTTCTATAATTGCAACTTTATCACCAGCAGGTACTGCATTCTGGGCTGCTAGGATTACCTTTCTTGCCAGCTCACGTCCTACAACTATCTGTCTATCAGGTTTAAATGTTTCCTCATCAAAAACATTTATATGATTGATATTCCCACAAGCACCGTTAATAAACAGAGTTACAAAATCGTTTCCATAATGTGCCTTCAGTTCATCTGATAGAACCCCGATGAAATCTGCACTGGTTTTTGTTCCGGAATTGATTGCAGAATGCAGAGCAAAATTTACAATTGCCCCAACTGGACGATCATCACATACTGCTAGTAGAACTGCTACATCTGGATCTATCTCACCAAAGGGTTCCACTACTTGATCTCTATTTTTTACACCTGGGTTTGTTTTAAGTCCTCCATCCTTCATTCTATAAATCCTTATAAAGGAAACACTAGTAAGTGATTCATGGCCTACTAGCAACTGGGCAGATTGTGCTCTGTTGTATGCACATATAACAGCATCAGCTGCACGACTAACTAATAACTCAAGATAAAATGGATCAGTTACAACCTCTTCTCCCCAATTCAAGGTCGGGCCACCTGTATGGGTATGGGTGGCTATAACCATAATCTCGCTTTCACACATAGGGATAAATGCACATACCTTTTCCCTGATTCGCTTTGTAATATCCATAGTAATTCCACATGCATCTATCACAACAATTGCTGCTGATTTGCTATCATTTGTGCAATAGAAAGCCCTGGCATAAATCTTTTCTAGAACATCAGTACTGTATCGCGCACCAAATCCGCCAGGAATAATGCTCCCTAGTGGGGGAGTTATGTCTGCTTCGTAAAATCCACATTTCATATTTTATCCCTCCAACTTTATAAATTGGTTTCATTCCAGGGAAATAATCTGTATGGTGTTTTGCTCGCCAAAATTGCCCACTCAAGCACTGATTCAACTGGACGGTTTAAGCGTGGTCATCAAGTCAAGAAGTCCTTCAACCATTTTGTAGCCGGCATCCGGCTCCAGCTTATCCCGACATAGTCTCGATTCATAAACACCAGGGCGAATAAGCTCTTTAATCGGCACATAACCATAGCCACCGTTGGAATTGCATGTACATATGTTCATATTACTATCCGACTGAGCTTTGAGCATATGCTCAAATTCCACGAATACTTCACGGGGACAGGCAAACAGATTGATCCCGCCAAACCTTTGTACCTGCAAACACAGATCAAAATCCTGCTCTCCTTCTTGTTGAATGGCAAGAGCCTGCTCAGCAAAATAAATGTCGTCGATCTTGGCATTCTCCCGATCAGCAAGAAGCTCCTTTGCCCACTCTAGCAACTCCGACTCAGGCATCCTAGTTTTGACCGTGATGGTTTTGGATGCAGCCATCAATATCGGGTCATCAAAGTATACCGCATCCTCCATGGCAGCGGACACCCTTCTGGCCAGCTTTCGGCCCATCGAACGGTAGTATCCCGAACGTTTATGGGAAAAATTATCAAAGTCAATATGGTTGAGATTGCCAAAAAATCCATTCAGGAACACTGGCATAAAGGCCTGACCAAAGGTTTCCCGCAGTGTTTCTCTCATAGCGCCTGGAAAATCGGAGGACAGCTCCTGACCACCTACACAGTCCGTATGGCAGGCATAATTGACAATCACACCATAATGGCTGCCATCGGCGTTATCGATAACCATGCATGTAATTTCCGGATCGATCTCACCATAGGGCTTGGTCTTGATCCCTTCTCCCAAGTAATTGGTCCTTATCGTTCCATCTTCAAGCGCGCGAATGCGGTAATGGGCGAGGGTATTGTCAAAGTCCCGGGCAAAACCAATTTTCACATCACGCAACTGCTGCGACGCCATAATCACACTGTCGATTATTCGGTTTTCCAGAAAGATGCAGTAGTCCTTATCTGCTTTAACCGGGAAATCGCCCACCGGGCCTCCGGAGTGAATGTGAGTTGCATGAATGGTAACAGCATTGATGTCGACTGCAAGCTTTTCTGCGATTTTTTGCCGTGCAGGAAGGTAATGTGCAGCTGGAATCTGTATGGCATCAACAGACACAATAACGCTTCTTACACCGTTGTCATCTGCGAATACGACGGCAGAGCAACGTAGCGGTTCTTTTATGCCAGTTGAAAGCCTGTCTGCAAAGTAACCCGGCATACTGTAACCAAGTGCAGGGGTAATGTCGTGCTCAAAAATTCCGCATTTCAACATTTAATTCAACTCCTTAAATCATTTACTCTAAATTCGGTTTGGGGGAATATGGTTAAAAATTGTAGTCCACCTTAACTTTTTCCTCTTTTGCCCCTGATTCCACGATTGCAAGACAAACTGCCACTGTGGATGCGCCTTCAACACCATCAGTAGTTACTGGTCTGCCTTCCAAAAGGCTCGTGCAAAAATCATTGACCTCAGCTTCAAAGTTGTGATTATTAATTGCTATAGGAAGCTTCAGTTCAATGCCTTGTTGGTGTCTATCTTTAAAATCATCCATTTGAGAAAATTCTTCTTTGTAAAGAGTAAGAGTTGGTGATGTGTTATCTACGATTATGGTACCTTTCGAACCATAAAGTACGGTACGCATGGTATATGCTCTTTTACATCCAACTGATGTCATAACCTTACCTATAACATTATTGGGAAATTTCATAACAGCTACAGTGCAGTCATTTATAGGCCAAGTAGTAAGAACCTTGTTATTTGCATAAGCAAAAACTTCTGTAGGGTTTCCAGCTATCATTCTTAATAAGTCTACAGCATGGCAACCTCCACCTATGATGGGATGGCGTTCAGGTGTAACTCTCCATCCGCCTGTGCCTCCAATCTTGGCGTAATCGTGTGCATACTCAGATTCTACAAAAAACAGCTCACCGATTTCACCATCTTCTACCATCTTCTGCGCCATTAGGAATCCTGGTGTATACCTGCCTATCTGGCCAATCATTAATTGCTTTCCTGTTTCTCTGGCCGCCTGAACCATAATTTTGCAGTCTTCCATGTTGAGCGCCATTGGCTTTTCGCAAAGTACGTGTTTACCAGCACGTAGCGCATCAACAGCTACTTGAGCATGCACCTGGTCAGGAAGCGGTAGGGTAACAGCATCAATATCCTCCCGCTTTAAAAGCTCCTTATATTCAGTGTAATAACTAGGTACTCCATACTTTTCTGCCTGTGCTTTTGCTTTTTCCTCAATAACATCACAAACTGCTACAGCTTCTGCTGTTTCAGCATACTTAATACCTGTCAAATGCGAATTGGAAAATGAACCTGCTCCAATAACACCTAGTCTAATCTTTTTCATAGGGACAACCTCCAATATTTTAGAATGTCTCTTTCCCGTTCCAGATTCCTCGATAAACTCGGAATGACAAAAACAGTGTTACAACATACTAGTTTCAAGTGTAAAATAACTTATTATATATACTGTCAAATAACTCTCGTTTCCTATATAAAGGTTC